>JAYSPR010000383.1:0-22842 GCA_043721975.1 Bacteriovoracaceae bacterium | reverse complement strand
GGCAATCTCTTTATTTTTATAAAAGAGCGCCGTTCCTCCAGCGACCTTTGATGGACGACTCTCTAATCCTTTCATTTTTTCTAATTCACTAATAAGTTTTTCTTTTAATTTCATACTCACTCTTAATATGACTTAGAAATTTCGGTTAATAAGAAAAAACGATTTTCCATTGTTTTTTTAATTTCTTCAACTTCCTTTGGAAAATAAAGTGTGACGATTTCTTTTAATTCTTCTGAATTTCTTTTCACTAGTTCCATGACTTCTTCAACGACTTGATCGCCATTATTATTAAATTCAGACTTAAGAGGAATCCCATAACCTTTTTCAATAAAATTAGTTGCGCTTAATCTTTTATAAGCATCTCGCATTTCCAACATTTTTTCATCAAGTGCAGTATTTTTTAGCTCGACAGAGGCCTTTGATCCAAACAATGCTTCTCCCATTTGTTTGGCGAATTTTTGTTCACGTGAAATTAAAATTTGATCTTCAAGTCTTAAAGCATTAGCTGCAATAGTCATTCTAGCTTTACCTTGTGGATTGCTAAAGCCCTTTAAATAAATTAATTTTCGGTCCGAAGCCTTTAATTCAAGAGCAAATTTTTCAAAACTCATAGTCGGATCAAATAGACGGAGTGAAGCCACTAATTTTTCACTAACTCCCTCAAAAAGGTAGCCGTAATGAATGGCCTCTTTTTTATTATCTAAAACATTGCTATCGACCAGTTTGGTCTTAATTAAAAAATCATAGAGTCCTAATGGAGTCGTAACTGCTTCTGACTGCATAATTTTATCGTTAGGATAAGCAGCTCTTAAAAGATTCATCGCCTCAGAAGCACAATTATTGGTAATAAAGAAATAACTTCCTTGGTATCCCCAGTAGTTTTCTAATAATTTATTCGCAAACAGCTTAATTTGATTTTGATTAAAACTCATTGGTAGTGAAATCACGTCACGCAATTCACCTTTAGTGTATTCATTTACAACGTCAGTCATATTCATTAAAAACATTTGAGAAGCGTATGATCCATCCACGCCTTTTTTGTAGTCCATAGTCATGTCTTCAACATTAGCACGGTAACTAACAACAATATGATGAGCAATATCTTGTAAACATCCTGGTCCAACTTGCTTTCCAGGAGCACAAATAACTAATCTAAACATGGCATGTCCCCAGCGAGACATCATTTCTTTTCCTTTACCTGCAAACAAGTAATGAACTTGATAAATTCGAGAAGGATCAATATCTCTGGTTAAAACTGGTTTTCCTTCTAAGCTTTGAGCAATTAAAGAAACTTTTTTGTTTCCTTCACACTCGTTTGAATTAAAAGGAGTAAGGCCAATAAGTTTTTCGTAGTAATCATTGTAAGTTGGTCTTCTACATTGAAAATTTTTATCGAGAATAAAAAATTCAAAGTTCACTGCAAATGTTTCAGCAGGATCTTTTAATTCATAAATATCAGGTGATCTTGAATTGTTTTTATTTAAATTAATCCGTTTTTTTATAAACACACCTTTAGAGATCCATCCCGACATATTTAGAAATGTTTCATTAGAAGAGGCCTTCACTTTATGATCATAAAAGTGAGACAACTCATGAAGGGCAATGGCCTTTGCATATGTAAGCGTATCTTTATGAGCGCATTCAATCGCACGAACTTTACTCACTCCTTGCAACAGAACGTTATCCAGCTCCAGAGTCCCTTCATTTTGGCCAGGAAGCATCCTAATGACTCTTCCTAAAACTAATTTTTGATCACAACTTGAAGCCAAATTTTCCACGGCTTTTCCATTTAAATTCACAAATTTCACATTGATTTTTGCTTTAATAATCTCTTTCATTTTTACTGGAAACAAACGATCAACTTCACTCACTAATTTTTTAGCTTCAGGAGTTTGGTTATCCGTTTGGAGGCTAAAGTCTAAGGCCCAAGCACTCGTGGAAATTGCAAAAATAAACACAATTAATGATTTAACCATAGGTTTTCTCGTAGTTAATAAAGGTCGTTTAAGAAATATTAACCCTAAGGCCAAGTCCTTATATAAGAAAGAGCCGTGATATGAAAAATGTTCTTAAAGTGTCTGAAGCTTAGCCAATTTTATGAACTTGTGAAAATTTTATAAGGTATGAATAAAAATTAAATTTTATGTTAGCGTTAGTCCATCCAAACAAACACTCACGTCATTCCTAAGGAGGAACTATGAAATTAAAATCAACAATCGCGGCTCTTTTACTTGCATCTTCACTTTCAGCTTTCGCAGTAGACATTACTTTATCACCTGTTTATACAGTGGTTGGTGCTGTTCAATCTGTGCTTGAATCAGCTGTTGGTATTGTTTCTTCCCCTCTAGCTTCTACACTTGCTTCAACTCAACAAAGAGAGCAATTAAAAGCTATTCGTCAAGATGCTTTAGATTTTCTTTCTGGTGGAGAAATGACAAAAAACCTAAGTGATACAATTTCTTTATTACAAGAAAGAGAAGAATTAGCTGGAAGAGCACCTCGTGAATTAGCTGCTCATATCGTAACAGCTATTAACTAAGATTTTTACTTGATCTCGGACATAAAAAAAGAGGCCCTCATATGAGGGCCTCTTTCGTTTTATTTTAATAATTTTTCAGAAATAATTTGTGACTGTTTATCTTTCAATGACACCGGAGTGTTGTGTGGAAATAAAACAAGTGCTCTCATCTCCCCTAAACCTCTTCTCATTGAAACATACTCAAGGTCATTTTCTTTAACAGTGACAACTTCTGGCATATCGTAAAAAGCTAGAGCATTTTCACTTAAATTAATTTTCTGCCATTTTTCACCGTGGCTTGCTAAGAAGTCATCCCCTTTCGAGTCTGCTTCTAAATGTGTCACAGCTAATTTAATTCCTACTTTCCCATCCTTGCCTTTAGTAATCTTTGAAAGATCAGCTTCAATAAAAGCTACATTTGAGTGGTCATAAAATCCCATCTCACGAGCATCTATGATGGCCGGAACATAATTTTCTTTTGTATTTGCCGGGTCTAATTCAAATGCCGTACGTAAGTTTCTTGCCATTTCTGCATCTAATAATAAAGAAGCAAAAACCTTCTGTGTAATCCCACTAACGTAGTCTGCTTTTATCCCAAGAAGTTCTTGGTCAGCAATTCCATCATTGTTTGAATCGATTTGAAGTGAAATATCACATGGCTGCCAAAATGTAACAGCATCGTAAAGCTTGACTCCAATTTGAAGAACTTTAGTTGTCTTCCCATCAGTTTCTTTATCAACAATTCTGATACCAGCGGCTTCAAGATCACAAAGAGTTGAACTTGAAAGGTTGTCTGGATTTAAAACAGACTTTCTCTCATCAGTTCCAAGGAGATTGAAAATAAGAGCATCACCAGAAGACTTTGCAGTGTTCTTTAGAGTTAATTTTACTTCCGCCCCAGCTCTATCCACTTTTGAATCTGATTGAGTAATTAGGTTGGAAGCCTGAATATCACTAACTTTATTAAGAACTGCTAAAAATGGAAGTGAAACTTTTGATCCATCTTCACTGTTTGTTAAAACAACATATCCATCTGCTTCAACATTGTTTTGGCTTTTGTCTTCGCGAGATAAAGTAAAGCTAACAGTAAATTTCAATTGGCTTTTTGCTTTTACTTTTAGAGAACTTTGAAGAGATGCTTTAATGTTTTTTGAACTTAAAACTTTAGAAGAAAAAATAACATCTTTATCAGAGTTATTCGTAAGAACGACATCTTTCTTAACTGTTTTTACTGATGCAACTGGAACTTCACCAAGTGATAAAGTTGGTGGCATAGCCAAAACTTTCGCCTTATAAGCTTCTTCTACTTGTACTCGTCCAGCACCTTGGCGAGAAACTGGAACAAATGAACCTTTATCCATTAGGATTTTAGCTGTGTTTAAAAGACGTGCTTTTAGAGTTCTCACATCATCAGCTGGGAATGCTTGTTTTAAAAGGGCCATAACACCAGCCAAGTGTGGTCCTGACATTGAAGTCCCAGAAAATTGAACTGATTCATTTCCTGTTCCAACTGCTGCTGAAATAACATTTGATCCTGGACCAGAAATTTCAGGCTTAATGAGTGAATCAATCGAACGAGGTCCTCTAGAAGAAAAATCCGTCATTGTATCAATAAGGTCGTCACGGTTAATAACTTGACCTGGAGAAAAATTAAAAACAACTTCAACATTCTTTGTGAGGGCAAGCTTTATAGCGTCCCCTTGAGCTTTTGAAACCATCGCTGCTGGAAAAGTAAACTTCGTTGTCGATCCCATTGGAAATGGCAATCCATCAACATTGTTCACCATAAGAACACCACTTGCTCCAAGTGCTTGGGCCACAAGAAATTTTTGTTCAAATGAAATTAACCCACGATCCATAAGAGCAATCTTGCCCTTAACAGCCGTTTTTACTTCTTCAGAAATAACGTCAACACCATTACCGATAACAACGAGTGATCCGCTTATGTTACTAGTACTCGCTGGTGCTGTACTATTTCCTTCATATAACTGAACAAGCTTTGATTCACCATCAATTGTTAATTGAGCTGCACCAACCGAAATGTTTTGTGCCATATAATCAACTGAAGCGGCGACTGAGATCGCTTCATCAGATGTTCCTGGTGCTCCAGTAATGTATGGATTGTCACCTGAGTTACCAGCACTCGCTACAACAACAGTTCCAGCGCGAGTTAAGTTTTTAATAGCTTCATTATAAAGAATTTTTGGTTTACCAAATCCACCACCAAGTGAAAGGTTAACAACATCAAGGCGATTGGCTGGGCTTAATTTTTCTTCTGGATCAGCTGCGTACTCAAGAGCTTGAATAACTGCGATATCTGAAGTGCTTCCTTCTTTACCAAAAACCTTTAGAGCATATAAAGAAGCATCTGGAGCTACACCAGAGTATGAAACTTTATCATCTCCGATTCCGGCCACTGTTCCAGCAACGTGAGAACCGTGTCCACTTTCATCAATTGGGTTAACATCACGAACTGGAATTTGCTCTTCTAAGCTTGCTCCACCCGCAGAATATTTTGATCCAACGAAGTCCAAACCGCCAACAACTTTCGCGTTAGGGAAATAACTATTTTCTGTGTTCGGATCGATTGAATCATAAATTTCTTTTTTTCCAGGTCCACCCAACATTACATGAGTATAATCGATACCTGTATCGATGACACCGACTCTCATCTTTTGTCCAGAGATGCCAGCTTTGTGAAGTTTATCAGCACCAATGAATGTCACTGTATTTTTTTCTTTTAGGCTTTCAATGACGGCCTTGACTTGTTTTTCTGCGCCTACAGTTTGTGGTCTTGCAAAAGCAGTATTGGCTGTCAGCTTTAATCCTTCGATAGCATCAATTTTTGAAGCCACTTCGCTAGGAGCTGTAAAAGCAATCGCATTTAAAACAAGTTTATAAGTTGCGATGATTTTAATATCAGCAGAGATCGCTTGAAGTTTTGAAATGACTTCTTCTTGCTCAGCTAATAAAGCATTTTTTTGATCTTCATCAATAACTGCTACACCTTTTTCAATTTTAGCATTCACTAAAAGAGCGGGGCTTGTTAGTTGAAGAATTCCTACATACTGAGTAGGGGTTTGTTGTCTCATGCTGAAATATTTTCCAGCAATAAGATCAAGAGTTGATTGATTTGAATTCTTCGGAGCACAAGAAGTAAAAAGTGCTAAAGAGGTAATTGATAATACTAATAGTGATGAAATTTTCATTGTTCCCCCGTGCATAGTTGCAACCGGCGAAACTATAACTTATAAATAAATGATGTCAAAGAATTGGCGCATTAAACTATTCAAAGTTTAACTTTTTAAGTTTTGGTGCTTTAAACGTAGTCACAATGACTACAAGCAGTGTCATTGTGCCACCAAAAATGACCGATGGCACGACTCCCATGAGTTTTGCGGCCACTCCTGACTCAAATTGCCCGATCTCATTAGAGGAACCTATGAACATGGAATTCACGGCAGAAACCTTACCTTTCATATCGTTTGGTATGTAAGTTTGCATGATTGTGCTTCTTACAACCACAGAAATATTATCAAAAGCTCCACTGATGGCGAGAACAACCAGCGAGAGAATGAAATCTTTTGAAATTGCAAAAATAATCATACAAACACCGAAGCCAAAAACGGCAAAGAGAAATTTCTTTCCAGAATTTTTCACTGGCGGATAATAAACATTCACGATGGCCATTAAAAAGGATCCCACACTCGGAGCCGCTTTTAAAAAACCTAAGCCTTCGGGCCCTACTTTTAATATGTCACTGGCGAAAATAGGAAGTAGAGCAACTGCCCCTCCAAATAAAACAGCAAAGAGATCGAGAGAAAGTGCACTCAAAATAATTTGGTGATTAAAAACGTATTTTACCCCTTCACGAATCGAGGCCATCATAGGTGCTCTTTTATCGTTAATGACTAAATGTGGTTTGGGAGAAATAAAAGAAAATGCAATAAAAGAAAACACCATAAATAGACTTACGACGATGTAGGCTTTGTATGAAATAGCCGAAAATAAAAATCCACTGGCCCCCGAACCGAACACAAAAGCAATTTGCCAAAGAGTTGAATTCCACGAGCTCGAATTGACTTGAACATGCTTAGGAACACATTCAGTGAGAATCGAAAATAATGAAGGCCCAAGTGTTCCACGAGCAAAGCCCGTAAAAGCAATAATCATGTAGAGAAAAATAATTAAACGACTGGTGTCAGCCACCATTGTTGTGGCCGTAAAAAGAGCAAGCCCACTAAAAATTAAAAGGAACAAACAAATGCCTACAATTTTTTTGCGATTATAAAGATCTGCAAAGTGACCAGCGAATAAAGTCACTGAAAAATTTGGAAGTATTTCTGCGAGACCTATAAGTCCCAGTGAAAAAGGATCTTTAGTAATGGAGTAAATTTGCCAACCAACAACGACCACTTGGATTTGTAGAGCAATAGTCATAAAAATTCGGGTGAGAACATAAAATCGATAGTCGGGGTATCTGAGGGCAGCGTAGGGGTCTTTTTTCGTTTCCATAGTGATATATATCTAGTTTTTTTGGTTACTTAGCAAACATTTGAGAGATTTGGTATACTCTAATAAGTTTAATGTATCATGAGCAGTTAGCTCCAGTACATTTTTTTTAGCTAAACGAAAAATCCACCGATAAGAAGTTATGATTAAAATGGGCAATAATTTTTTCTCAGTCTCCTTTGACTTGATAGTGGTCGACCTACTTATCCCTTACGATCTCTATGTCAACTCATCTGCGAGTCAAGAAAAAGAGCGATTCGTAAGAATTTATCCAAAGAATGAAGTTTTAAACTTTGAAGATTTAAAAAACTTCAAAAAGAAATATCATCAGCTTTATGTTCATGAATCTCAAAGAGATGATTATTTAAAAAGTCTCATTCATGTAAAAAATGTCACTGATGTTCAAAAGACCGATGTCATAAAAGATTCGGCCATTCATTATTTAGATAAGCTTTTTTCTGATGAAAAAGAATTTACCACTGAGCTTCTGTCTGAAACAATTGAAGATTGTAAACTCGCTGTTGAATCAATGGTTGATGTTATCAAAGATTACGATGTTTCTAAGGTTCAAGGCTTAATTGCATCTTTAAGTTTTCATGATTTTTATACTTATGACCATTCGATAAACGTTTCTATGTATTGCATCTCGCTTTACACTGCCGCGAAACCAGATGCCTCGAAAGAAGAAATTGTCATGGCCGGATTAGGTGGACTCTTGCATGACATTGGAAAAATAAAAATTCCAACTGATATCATTAATAAACCTGAAAAATTATCAGATGAAGAATTTAATATTATTAAAGCTCATCCTGACTATGGACTTGAACTGCTCACTGAAAATCCATGTGATTGCAAGGGAGTTGATTTTAATGTCATTAAAAGAATCGTAAACGAGCATCATGAGAATTTCAATGGTACTGGTTATCCTCGTAAATTAGCAGGAACCGACATTCATTTACTGGCAAGAGTCACGGCCATTGCAGATTTCTTTGATGCTGTGACAACGAAAAGATCTTACCATGAAGTTCTTTCAACAGAAGATGCTATAGGGGTTATGTCTAAGTCGGTTGGAAAAAAAATCGACCCAATCCTTTTTGATATTTTCACAAAAAGTGTGAAGCAATTAGTACTCACTGGAAAACTACATAAAGAATTGCCAGAAGAATTTGATCCATGTCAGCCACAAAACGTTTTACCGCTTAGAAATCCAAAAGGCTTTAAGGTGGAAGGTTTTGGGACATCAGATAAAGATAAGCCAATGACTCCATTTGGAAAAATCAAAAAGCACGTGAGTTAGTTATTTTTTCGCCCTTTTAATCTCAGTAACAAAAATAAAATTGCTAGATAAGTCCAAGCGACATCAATAAGTAGTTCTATGGCAAAAAACCAATACTCTGATTGGCTTCCCTGTTCTTGATTCAATTTAATTTCAATAATATTGAGATCTAGTATAAAAACCATGTAGCCCAAAATAAGATAGACAACATTTAAAGCGATGGCCGTATTGGAGCTTCCTACATAAAGTGAGTGCCAAGTTAAATCAACAAAACTCATTACAAAATCAATACTTCCAGTGATGCTCAAAACAGAAGTCAGAACCATCATAAATCTAAAGAAGTGATTATCCACAACGATAATTTTATTTTTATACAACCAGATCATTGAGAGTGATGTAGCAAAGGTAAGCATGACCACTTGAATAATCAGACCATCTGTATTTCTTTCAAAAAAACCTGAAATTCCACCTAAGAAAATTCCTAAGGTCACCGCCATTGGGTAGGCCAAAAGAAAAGCTCTGTGTATGTTTTTCACTAAATATGAATAAAAGAAAAAAAGAAGAAAAGGTGCAATGGCAACGGGAAATCCGACTCCGTTTTTTATTTCATCCCCTACTAGATTGTAAACAATTAATTTCCAATAAATAAAAGCTGAAATAAAACTGGTAAGAATTAGTGAAATGGCACGCTTTTTAACAATACTTAAAGCATCTTCATTAATCATTAAATATCCATACCCTTCATGAGCTCTTCGACTTGAGATTTCGTATTAAAAACATGAAAAGAAAGTCTGATATTTCCCTGGCGAACAGAGACATCGATATTGCGTTTTTTAAGTTCTGCTTCTAAAGCGATACTATCGCCCCCAAGAGCTTTAAGACACACAATATTTCCCATGTGTTCAATAGGAGTGACAAGACTATATTTTTTCTTCGGAAAATTTTCTAAAAAGTAATCTCGAATTTCAGCATTATGTTTGCGAATGGTTGTTAAGCCCACATCTTTTAAAAAACTCAAACTTCCCTCTAAGCATCCTGAGCATAAAAGATTCGCCGCTTGTCCACGATCGTACTGGCGAGCACCTGGAAGTGTCTCAGTGGTGTAATCTAGAAGGTTATAAACTTGCTTTGAATTTGGACTTAAAATCCAATTGGCATTGAGATGATAAATACTGTCTTGGGCCCGCTGATTAAAATAAGCGAAAGCATGGCCGTATGGACCGAGCATCCATTTGTAAGACGAGCACGTGAGAATATCGATATACGACAATTCTTCAGGCGTAATATCGACACCACCAAGGGCCTGAGTCGCATCTACCACAAAGAGAATATTTTTTGATTTGAGCATTTTTCCAATGGATACGAGATCCATTTTTTTTCCAGTGTCAAAAGTCACATAAGACATATTAAAAATTTTAGTTTTTGGTTTTAAAACGCGCTCTAACCATTCGGCCGTAGGAAGTAACTCTCCTCCGAGCTCATATTTATCAAAAATAAATTTTCCGTGTCTTTCGGCCAACATCCAAGGAAGAATGTTTGAAGGATAATCTCTATCAATGGCCGCGACCCTATCACCTTTTTCAAAAATAAAACCATTGGCAACAACATTGATGACGTCTGATGATGAAGTTGAATGAGTGATCATTTCAGGAGAAACGCCAATGAGCTCAGCGAATTTTGTTCGCAGTTTTTCAGAGATACTCATCCAATCGTCGTAAGCATAAAAAGATGGATCTAGCTCGCGGTTCATTGCGGCTTGGATTGTTTCTTTAGACCTAATTGGCGAAGGACCAAAGTAGGCAGAATTAAAATAAAGAGTTTTTAAGTGAGCGTATTCTTTTTCGACTAAACTTTTGGTGGCCGAATCCATTTGTGCTTACTTTGTTGTAGTTGGGGTTGTTGTTTTAGCTGGAGCAGCTGCTGGAGCTGTATTTTTCGCCGCTTCAACTGGTGCTGTAGTTGTACTTGTAGTAGGAGCAGCTGTTGGTGCTGTTTGAGCAGCATCAGAGTTCAAAGGTCTAGCGATTGGAGCTTCTGAATCTAGTAATGATTTTTGAAATTTTGAGTCTTGTAAACGAGCAAGTAAAATTGAATTTCCTAAGAACAATACAGCTAAAACAGCTGTGATTTTTGTCATGATATTTCCACGCGTAGAGCTCGACATAATCGATTCACTTCCAGCTGCTGTCATAAGTCCTGCTTCAGCACCTTTACCAAATTGAAGTAAAACTGTGATGATGAGGAAAACTGAAATAACTGCTTGAAGTACCATTAGTGAAGTTGTCATGAAATCATATCCTTAAAAAAATAATGTCTTAATTAAATAACAAAGTTTACATCAGAACGCTAGCACTACTGCATAGCTGCTTAAAATCTTGCGGCTTAAGACTCGCTCCGCCAACCAATGCTCCATCAATATTCTCTTTTATGAGCAGCGCGTCGATATTATCTGGCTTTACTGAGCCACCATAAAGGATAAGAGTTTCACTGGCTCCTTGAGTCAACTTGCTTCTGATGAAAGCGTGAACCTCTTCGGCTTGTTCAGACGATGCCACTTTTCCTGTTCCAATGGCCCAAACGGGTTCATAGGCAATGAGAAGTAAGTGAGCTTTATCAGAGGGTAGATCTTTCAAACCGACTGCGAGTTGTTCTTCTATGATTTTAAAAGTGGCATTGGCCTCTCTTTCAGCAAGTGTTTCACCAACACAATAAATAACTTTTAAATTATTTTTTAAAGCAGCCAAAACTTTTTTATTTAAAAGAGCGTTGCCCTCATTAAAAATTATTCGCCTTTCTGAGTGTCCGATAATGACAAACTCAACACCTAAGTCGGCTAGACTTGCCGGTGAAGTCTCACCAGTTAAAGCCCCACTGTCTTGGTCCGAACAGTTTTGAGCACCTATATAAATAGCACCAGTCGTGAAAGCCATTTCTTTTAAAATAGGAATATGAATAAGTTGAGGAGCAATCCAAGCTTTACACTTAAGTTCCATTTTCATCTTTGTCATTTCAATAAAAAACTGACTAATCTCGTGAAGAGATTGATTCATTTTCCAATTACCAACAATATGAATTTCTCTTTTTTTGTTGTCCGAACTCATAAAAAAAATTTTCCTATTTCTACTATTTATACAAAGTAAAAATGTCCTATGGACATTTTTACGGCCAACTAATCAATTCCAAATTTAAGGGCCTGAATACCCGGCAGAGTTCCATTTTCAATATACTCAAGTGAAGCTCCCCCACCTGTAGAGATGTGAGACATTTTTGATGCGAGTCCGGACTGATTAACAGCGCTCACTGAGTCTCCACCGCCAATGAGTGTGAAAGAATCTTTGAGTTCAGAAAGTGTTTTAGCAATCCCGAAAGTTCCTTTCGAATAAACTTTGTTTTCAAAAAGTCCCATCGGCCCATTCCATAAAACAGTCTTAGCAGTCTTTAAATAATCGTTGTAGTGAACCAAAGTTGAAGGACCTATATCAAGTCCAATTAAATCACCTTCGATATTAGCCTGACCCACATCAACCGGCTCTCCACCAAAAGTGTGAGAAGCGAGATGGTCACTTGGAAGAACAATTTTATTTTTTGATGGCATACCTAAAATTCTTTTTGCTAAGCTCACATCTTCATCAGAACAAAGTGATTTACCAACAGTAAATCCTTGTGCTTTTAAAAATGGGTAGGCCATAGCACCACCAATCAGAAGTTTATCAACAGAAGTAAGGAGGGCTTCAATGATTTTAATTTTATCACTTACTTTAGCACCACCAACGACAGCGATAAAAGGTTTCTTGGGGGCGCTCACGATTTTATCAAGAGCTTCCACTTCTCTTTTTAAAAGCAGTCCACCAAAGGCTTTATTTTTAAAAAAGGCATTCACTTCATAAGTCGAAGCGTGTTTTCTGTGAGCGGCTCCAAAAGCGTCGAACACAAAAACATCACCATAAGTTGAGAGTGTTCTCGCAAAATCGCGATCGTTCGCTTCTTCTTCTGGGTGAAAACGTAAGTTTTGAAGCAGGACAATCTTTGATTCATTCAAGCCCAGAAGAGTTTTAATTCCTCTATCAAGAGCTGTTTCAGTCATTGTCACTTCCATACCTAGTTTTTCAGCTAAATATTTTGCAACAGGCTCTAATGAATAATTCAAATCAATCTTGCCTTTGGGCCTACCAAAGTGACTCATTAAAATAACTTTCTTAGCACCACTTTCTAAAATAGCTTGAATCGTTAAAAGAGCTTCATCGATTCGTGTTGTGTCTGAAATCAGCGTTGGATCATTTTTATCCATAGGTACATTGAAATCAAAACGGGCCAGTACACGCTTATCTTTTGCTAAGGTTTTAAAGCTCTCATCAGTGATATATTTAATGGCCATTTTTTAGAGTCCTTTTTTTCCAATGAGATTTACAAGGTCTAAAACACGGTTAGAAAATCCTGTTTCGTTGTCATACCATGTAACGACTTTAACAGTATTTCCAATAACATTTGTAAGTGAGGCATCAACACATGATGAGTATCTCATGCCCATGTAATCAACTGAAACAAGTTCATCCGTTTCAAATTTTAAAATCCCTTTTAAATAAGTTTCTGAAGCTTCTTTTAACACTGCATTGATTTCTGCTTTTGTCGCAGTCTTAGCTAATGTTGCAGTGAAGTCAGTTAATGAAACATTGGGAGTTGGTACACGCACTGAAAAGCCGTCAAGTTTTCCCTTGAGTTCGGGAATGATTTCTCCAACTGTTTTAGCTGCACCTGTAGTTGTTGGGATCATTGACAGTGCAGCAGCTCTTGCACGACGAGGATCAGAGTGAGAGGCATCTAAGAGAACTTGATCAGAAGTATAAGAGTGAACAGTTGTCATGAAACCATTAACTACTCCAAATTTCTCGTGAAGAACTTTTACGACTGGAGCAAGACAATTTGTTGTACAGCTTGCATTTGAAATAATGTGGTGTTTTGAAGCATCGTAAGTATTGTCGTTAACTCCAATAACGAAAGTTCCGTCTAGGTCTTTTCCAGGTGCACACATAATGACTTTTTTAACAGTCCCTCTCATATGCTTACCTAGTCCTGGCTTATCTTTAAAAATTCCTGTTGCATCGATGACAACTTGTACACCTAAGTCTGACCAAGGAATTTCTGTAGGATCTTTTTGTGTGAAAAATTTTATAGCTTTCCCGTTTATATTTAATAGATCACCGTCTAATTTCGCTTCACCGTTAAATCGACCGTGAACAGAATCATATTTAAAAAGATGAAGGTATTCAGCGGGAGAGCCTGGGTTATTAACAGCTACAACTTCGAAGTCTGCTTCAGAGCGATTAAAAAATTCGCGCAAAACTGTTCTACCGATGCGACCCATGCCATTGATACCGACTTTAATTTTACTCATACAAACTCCCAATTATGGTGGACTTAAAAAGTTAAGTTAAACAAGATGATTTTTTAATACTTTTAGAGACAGTAGTGTAAAAGGTCAATGAGACTTTTCATAGAAGTTTTCTTAGGGGAAAATGAGAGTATCGTGCCTCGAGAGAGGCACGGCGCGCAAAGCTTAGCGGGTAATGGCGTTACCAATAGAACGAATGAAATCACTTACCCATGAAAAAAATGATTTAAAAAATCCACGACTAGAGTCGTTGACCGTTCTATCTGGCCTGGCATTAACAACGACGGTTGCTGGCGGTGGATCAACGAGTCCATGATCGACAATCTCTGCGTCACGTGGCACTTCATTATCAAGTTTTTTCTTGAGGCCTTTTGAAAGCAAAATTTCATCAACTTTCTTTTCAGTGTAACTACCAAGCCCTGCTTTGTAGTCGTTCATAATTGTTACATTCCCTTCAGGAATCCAAGTGGTTCTTTTTGGTGTGGCGTTGTCACAGACACCAGCTTTGTAGAGACCTACAAGTTCTTTAAGTGCAAGTGGAATTAAAGAAGTGTTATTTGAAGCAAGAGCTTTATCATTAACATCTCCCGTGCCTAAAACTTTTCCACCGGAATTTGTAATCGGAGTGCTCGATAAAATACTTTTATACCAAGGTATATCAAAAACGTGCTTGTTGCGCGCATCTCTATCATTAACATAATAATTCAAAGGCTCAAAATAGGCGACATTTGGCGGGCGACCTGGAGCAGTACAATACAAATTTGTCTCTGAGGCTTTAAATTTGTATTCATCACATAGGCCCAAAGTATGTAAGTATTCATGAAGCATTACTTTTGCATCTGTTCCACTTGTGATGACGGGAATTCCTCCACCGACAGCAGCAGAGCCGCCGTGCTTAGGGAGATCTTTTACAACCATGGTTTGGTCGGCTCCTCTTTTTTGGGCCATCGTTAAAATTTCATCGCTATTTTGGCAACCTACATTGCGTTCAATATCGTACTGGCTATCACATTTTAACTTGGTTGAATCAACTTTTAAGATTTCAAATTCAGCACTGTAAGTATTAAATGGGTATGTTTCTTTTAAGAGGGCCACAATCTCTTCAGATTTTTTTGGGTCAGCTTGGTCAGTGACGATGACGTATTTATAAGCTTCAGCTTTTCCAACAAAAAAGAAAGCTATAAGTACTGTTAAAAACCATTGATCACTTTTTTTCATTTTAATAACCAACTTATTTTTTTCATTTGCGTTGTCTCTTTCAAGAGCACTGATTCGATTTTATAACTCACAATTTTACCCATTTCTTTGTTGATAGGAAATTTCACGATACGTGAAGTCGCTCCTGTAATCATCTTGGTGGCTTTAAATTTACCCGCTTTTTTTTCATCACCTTTTTCTAGAGTTAAAAAGCTATTTAAAAAAACATGTTTATCATAAACAAGTTTTTTATCTTCATCATAAAGTGAAATTATGTAATTGGAGTTATCTTCATAACGGCCATTGTCACAAAACTCTTCATTGCCTTCAATCATTAAAGCGCTATCTAAAATGGGTTCATGAGCACCATCGAATTTCATCGCTACACTCATGGCCTTTCCACAAACTCCTAAATCTTTTTTTAACCCTTGCCCAAAAGAAGTTTTAGAATTACAAATAAGGACCGATAAAAATAAAAGCCTAAAAATATTATTTTTCATTGAGAGTCTCCTCAATATTTTTCGGTATTTTAAGATCATTACTTTAGGAGTGAGTCCTTTGAATAAAAAGCAATTTGTCAGTCAATTAGGTGCCAAAGACGATGTTCTCTCACCTTTTTTAGTCAAGTATATTACGAGCTCCGAAGGCAAAGATGGAAAGAGCTATCTCAATATAATTTTAGCCGACAACACCGGTGAAATAGAGGCGAGAAAATGGCATGGAGCTGAAGCGATCATCGGACAAATTCGCTCAGGAGATGTCGTTATCGTTAACGGTAAAATGAATCAGTTTCAAGGTCGCTTACAAATGATTGTCAGTGAACTTTCTAAACTTAATGAAGATCAAATCAGTAGAGAAGATTATATTCAAAAATCTGGAAGTGCCCCTGAGGCCATGTATCTTGAACTCATCACAATTGTTGAAAAGCTAGAAGAAATTTATATCAAAGATCTATTGCTCAATATTCTTCATGATCCAGAAATTGCTCGCAGACTTAAATTATGGCAGGCAGGAAAATCTATTCATCATGCTTATCAATCTGGTTTACTTGAGCACATACTTTCTTGCACCAACTTGGCCCTGATACTCTCACCTCACTATAAAGCTAATCGTTCATATGTCATTGCGGGATGTATTTTACATGACCTGTGTAAAATTTATGAACTTACTGAAGGGCCTGCTGTTGATTACACTGATGAAGGAAAACTTGTTGGTCACTTGGTTAAAGGGCTTGAAATCGTCGATCATTTCGCTGCAAAGATGAAAAGCTTTCCTTATAACGTCAAACTTCACCTCAAGCACATTTTACTCTCACACCACGGCGAATATGAATATGGTTCACCAAAAACACCTAGCACATCTGAAGCTTATTTAGTTCACCTGATTGACTATATGGACTCAAAGATGAGTTCACTCGAACAAGTCAAAAAGAACGATTCAAGTGTTGGGCACTGGAGTGGTTTTGTGAAACATCTGGATCGCATCGTTTACAAATCGAGCTTACCAAGCTTTACGGCTTATATAGAAGAAGGTGAAAAAATAATGTCACCTACTCCTACTCCACCTGCTCCTGTAATTCCTCAAAAAAGTAAAGCTCCACAAGAATTAAAGCAGACCCTTGGAAGTTTACTTAAAGACTTCAAAACAGACTTTAAAGCTGAAGATTAAGCTCAACTATCACATCAAGCGGTGACTATTACCCGGCCTTCATAAAAGTATGGATTCGATTATCATTAAAGGATGACGAAGGTCCAAGAAAAGGGTGCTCCCCTTGCAAATAGTAATCTTAAAAATTTAAAACCTTTTCGAGGCAGCAAGGAAGTTGTTCCTTTAAAAGCCGAAAAAACTGAACCCCCCAAAGAACTTAAATCAGAAATTACCGAACAAGCGAAATCGCTTAATCAACTGACTGCAGACAATAAATCAATAGAAACTCCCGAAGCTTTAGAAAAAGCAGCAAGTTTGGCAAAAAAATTAGCTACGGTACCTGTGCTTCCTTTAATCGCACCGAAAAATACAAAAATACTTGATACCAAAGAATCAAAAGAAACAATTAAAGAAGCCTCTATTCACTTCATTAAAAAACCTGTCGTGATTTTCATCGAAGGTTTTAGTGCCCTTGGCATCTCAAATGGAGATGGGATTAGAGACATGGCCGAAAATTTTCCAGGTGCTAAGAAATTTGATTGGACTGACCACAAAGAAATTATCAGTGAAATAAAAAAACATGCTCCCAATGAACCTGTCGTTCTCGTTGGACACAGCTTTGGAGGAGATACTGCTATTGAGGTCGCTAATGAATTAAACTCTGCCAAAAATGGATTTAGGGCCGTTGATTTACTTGTTTCGATCGATGCAGTAGGAATGAATAAAACAATTATTCCAGTCAATGTGAAAAGTAATTTAAATTTTTTCGGTGAAGGTATTATTCCATTTATTCATGGAGACCCAACAGTCGCCAGGAACACAAAATACACTGAAGTCACTAACGAACTTCGCTCCGATATGCACTCAAAAATGGAAGACTCTCCAGAAGTGCAATTTGAGATTTTTCAAAAAATAAATCAAGTCTTAGGACAATCTGGTGAAGAAGATATCTTCATTGAAATTAGTGAAACCAGCCAAATTAAAGATGTTCTTGAAGCTCTAAAAAATTCTATTTAGTTGATCCATCTTCGTAGTATTCTTCGGTTTTTAAAACGGCTTGAGTCGACATCTTTTTATCAACTAGCTTAGTCTTCACATCATCTTTATAAGTAATCTGAGTTTCTATATCGGCGGTTTTATCATAATAATATGACACTCCATCATAACTACCATTCTTATATGATTTTTTAGAAAGGAGTCCACCTTTTTGATCAAAATCATAACGTGTCCCAGATAAGCGCGAGCAATAACCATATTCAAGATCAATATTATCATCACCAGCTATAAGACAATCCCCTTCACCTAAAAGATTCCCTTTTGAATCGAACTGTTTATAACCATAAACATCCGATGATTTCATTAATTCACCTTTGGATTTTCTTTTAAAACTCGCTTTAATCTTTTCATTTTCAAAATACAATTCAGCTTCTTCGATATCGTTATAGGCCACGAGTAAATATTTTACTTTCAGTTTTCCACTTTTGAATTCTCTGGTTTTCCATCCTTTGTGAGGATTTTCTTTAGGCTCAGTTGAAACTTCCTTCGCTAAAGGTGCCCCACCACAAAGCTCAGGCTTATCCGATTTCATTTGATCATCTTTAAAACAAATTTTTTTAAGTTCTTTTCCGTCTTGATCATAGGTGATCATAAAGCCGTCTTTATTACCTTTCTTATAACTAGTCTTAGAGTATCCAGTCATGGTCGACTTTCCAGAACTAAACTGGGATTGATACACTAAGTTCTCGCCATCTAATTCATCGTCTAAGTAACGAACTTCTTCGTACTTATCAATGTCATCTTTATATCTTTTGGTCAGTCCGCTAAGTTTATCGTTTTTATATTCACGAGATTCAATCAATTTTGATTGCTCACTAAAACATTCCCACAATCCATCCATGACATTCTTTTTGTAAGAGATTTTTCTTCGAATAATTCCTTTTGAATCTTTACAAGTTTCAACACCCACTTTAAGTCCATCTTTATCTTTTTTCACATCACAATAATTTCCATCATCACAAGAAAAAGCGTAAGTCGACGTTATAAACACTAAATTCATAGATAAATAAAAAAGGATTTTCATTTTCAATTTTTCCTAATCACAATCTTTTTCGCGAGTAATAAGGAGTTCTTGATTGTCACGATCTAAACCAATACAGACTGGTAAATTGTCACTTTTAGAATCTTTTAAGAAATTCACCATCTCTTCACACTGGAACATGTCTAAATAAATATCACTATCCAGAACTCCAGCATTTGAAAAATTCATTCCAGTAATAAAACTCTGACAATCCAAAATCACTTTATCAAATTTGTTGGTTTTAACTTCGAAGACGTAATCCATATCTGTTGAAACAATATCATTCATTGGCATTCTCACAATATCTGATGCGTGAACTGTAGCCACCAAGGTCACCATAGACAGTCCGATCGCGATGATCAACTTTTTCATAAACACCCCACTTGTTGTAATGAACCAGTCGGGTATCTAAAAATAAAGTTGAGTAAAATCGTAAAAAAGTGAGAAAAAATTGCCGGTCATGAAAACCGGCAAATGTCTGACCAAAACTGTCTTCTATTTTTTAAATGTTGCTTGCTTGGTGAGTTCAACTGATTTTAAAACGTCAATTCTTCCAAAGCCAAATGTATTATCTTTTCCTGGCTTCCCAAGCTCCTTAGCTCCTTTAAAAAGAACTTCCTTCGCTTCTTCTACCGTGAGTTCAGGTTTTGCTTGGAGGATAAGCGCTATGGCCCCTGTAACGTGAGGAGCGGCCATAGAAGTTCCCGACATATTTTCGTAACTTCCATTCTGATTTGCTGATTTCACATCAACACCGGGAGCAGAAACATCCGGCTTAATGATTCGAACAGTCTTCCATGATGTTGGTCCTGAAGAACTAAAATGAGGAGCGCGGTCGTATTGTTCTGTTGCCCCCACTGTCACTGAATTAGGACATGCTCCAGGAACATTAATCGTTTCATCTCTAGGTCCAGTGTTTCCAGCTGTGAAAACTGGAACCATTCCTAGTTTTATCCATGAATCAATAACTGCACAAAAAGGATCATCTTGTGGATCTCTCGAGCGATAAACTTCGTCATCACCCCATGAGTTATTAACAACGACTGGAAAATCATTAGTATTAGGATTGCCGTCTGGATCGGCCATCCATTGCATGGCCCTTAAAATATCTTCTTTAGTTGAATCCCCATTGCCGTCAAAAATTCTTCCTACAATTAATTTTGATTCAGGGGCAACTCCAATAGCAAGTCCTGAAGCAGCTCCTCCACTAATTGTTCCTGCGACATGAGTGCCGTGACCAAACTCATCTTTAGGAGTGTTGTCAGGAGTCGGTGAAAAATTTTTGTAAGTCAAAATTTTTCCTTTGAGGTCTGGATGAGTGGGAGTAATACCGGTGTCTAAAATCCCGATTCTCATTCCTTTGCCTGTGAGCTCTGGATATTTAGCTAGTAGTGCTGGAATTTGTAAATTCGTTAAACCGTATGTGTATTTTATGGCCTTTGTCTGATTCTTTTTTAAAATTTCTGGATTTAATTTAATTGATTTTTTTGCATATGAAATTGAAGCAATAAAATTATTTTGACTTAGCTCTCCCAGTTCTGCTTGATTAACACTAACTAGGGCACTGCCGGCGATCCAAAGATTAAAAACATCATTTTTATTTTTTGGATTTATCAACATTTCAATGTTTTTTTGATTGTCTTCCATCATTTGCTTTTGCACGTTTGCATGAAACGATGGGTGGTGGGGAGCTTCAAATAAATTATGCTTTTCATAGAAAGAAACAATGACCGGAAGTGATTGAAGACTTTTTTGTGAGGCCGTCGAATTTTTTAAAAATTGACTGACTTCTGAATCTAATTTCGGTCTCGCCTCTACATTCAAGCTTACAAACAATATTGCGACACAAAAGGATTTATTCCAAATACTACTTTTCAAAAGATGCCTCCAGACTAATAATAGGAGGAAATCTTATGGAACTTACATTTTCTTTGTCAAAGTAATAAGGCAAATTAACACTTACAATAACTAACACAGAATGGATTTACATGACTCAAAGTAAAATGACTCTATTAATTCTCGCACTTATCTCAAATTTCTCATTTAATTCAGTCCACGCAGAAACCGAAGTTGATAATAAACTCACAAGTTTCAATCAAGAAAAAATTGAATCAATTGAACTCATTAAAAAAAATCTCATTCAAGCAAAAAATAGACTCTTAGCTTCGCAGGCCTTTCAATCACAAGAAAAAGATCCACAAAAAAAACTATTAATAGACCATGAAGTTAAAAGACAACAAGAAAGATACGACAAGGTTAAGCTGAATTTAATTTCCATCATCACCAATATAAAAATCGATGAACTTCAAAAAAATGATTTAAATAAAAAACGTGACTACCTCCAAGAGGCCCAAGAACTTTTGGGGCCGGCCTTTGATACCATTCAAAGAATTAGCGAGAGACCAAGAAAAATAGAAGCACTCCGAAAAGAGTTGCAGATGAATCAAGAAAAACTGGCCATCACCCAAATGGCCTTAAGAAATATCGACCTAGTGAAATCTTCACCAGACTTCAAGGTCATTTTACCTGATATAGAAGAATTTTTAAGTGATTCGACTTATAATGTTAACGATCTTATACAAGAATTCACCCTTAAAATTGACAGACTCAACCGCGAATTAAATGAGCTTACAAAAGATGATCAAACTCTCTTCGGTGCTGCCACTTCACTGACCAAAGAATTCTTTTCAAATAAAGGAAAGCATTTAAGCATTTCATTTGTCGTTTTTTTATTCATGTTATGGTCGCTGACTATTTTAAAAAACAAAGTCGTTTTAAATATCCTAAGTAAAAGCAAAGTAGAATGGATCTATAAACCCATCAGTGCTCTCTACGGAATTATCACTTTTGTCATTGCACTCACTTTTTCAATTTTAAGCCTTTATATTATGGGAGATTGGGTCCTAGTCACTATTACAATTCTTCTCATCAGTGCGATTTTGTGGGGATCAAAAAACTATCTTCATAAATACTTGGCTGAAGGAAGACTCATCTTAAATTTAGGAACAATTAAAGAAGGTGAACTCATCATCTTTAGAGGTATTCCTTGGAAAGTCAAAAATATAAATTTTGTCACTATTTTTGAAAATGAGTATCTCGATTCATCAATTATTAGAATCGAGATTGCCCAAATTTTTCATATGCACTCTCGAAAAATATTAGCTAATGAACAATGGTTTCCCACAAGAACAAATGACTGGGTCATTCTCTCTGATAATACTTATGGACAAATAAAACTTCAAACCGTCGAGCAAGTCATCATTGAACTCCATACGTTTGAAAGAAAATATTATACGACTGCTGATTACTTAAACTTAAGACCAACTAATTTAAGCCACGGCTTCACAATCGATTTTACGTGGGGCCTTGATTACAGTATCCAAGATCAACTTGCCAGTGGGCTATTAGCTAAAATAGCCGAGCATTTTGGTTCACACCTGAAGAATTATAATACTCCTTCTAAAAACTACGAATTAGATTTTCACAGTGCTGGTGCTAGCTCATTGAATCTTTACACAATGGTCAGTTTCAGTGGGGAATATGCCGCCTTGAGGATGAAAATTCAGCGAGATTTGCATAAGATAATGCTCACTGTCTCCAATGAACTCAAGCTGAGTATCCCTTTTAATCAATTAGTTGTTCACCAAAAAAACTAAAGCGTAGTGCTCGCTTTCCGATGAGCAATACATGAAAAATCCTACTTATAAATTAGAGTTACATTCATCCCTTTTGCTGCTCTTATTTATCATCTCATCTTGTGCAACACCACGCTTTGAAATGGGTGAAAAGTCTAATCCGATTCGCGATATCGCAAATTTTCAAGATTGTTTTAAAATCATGGAAACGATGTTCGAAAGACCACTTCCTATAAAAGCAGGTCTCAATTTTTCTACGGCAAAAGATCTCGATGAATTAGAGTCGCTCTATGGAAATGCTTCATTTCTCGAAACACAGGCCTTTCTTGAAAATAAAAAAATTTTAGAAATAAATACAAAAACTCGTGAACTATTGAAAGCGCCACTGCGCACCGATACGCCTGCTGGCTTTACAAATTATGCAACTAAAGCAGAATTAGATTTAATTTACAAAGACGCCGCCAGTGAAAAAGTTCATGTCAATCACTCATGCTACGATCCGAAGGGTACTGTTGGGTTTTGTTTCGGACGAGCAACAATTGTTCACATGGAAGTGCGGCGCGGAGGTGCCTCTTGAGCACATCATCCATC
>JAYSPR010000382.1:0-4089 GCA_043721975.1 Bacteriovoracaceae bacterium | reverse complement strand
TATTGCGAGGTCTCCAAAAGTTTATAAACTAAATAATGTTAACTAAGAAAGATCCAGCTTGAAAAGCACTTATTGGATAAGTTCAGGTCCTGGGTTGTTAGCCTCAGAATCTTTTAAGGATGTCGGTGGCCTAAAAAAGAAAAGTGGGACAGCTATCCAAAAACGATTTCCAAATTCATCGATCATTTGGTACTTGCCGCGCATATTTCCGTAAGGTGAGTGAAGTGGACAAAAACTAGTGTATTCGTATGACTCCTTTGGAGCGAGCATAGGTTGTTCACCTACAACACCAGAGCCTTGGATATCATAGGTCTTTCCATTGCCATCTTTTATTTTCCAATGGCGATGAATAACTCTGCAAGAAACTTCTGAATGGTTAGTGATGCGAACAGTGTAAGCATAAAAATATTGCTTTTCTGCAGGTGCAGAGCGCTCTGGGACAAATTTAGGAAATACTTCGACTAAAATATCTTGAGTACTTTCAAAATAATATTCTACCGGCTCAATTAAACTTACTGTTTGATCCATGCTTCCCTCTAAAAATCTCAGGAGTATTTTTTTAGCAAAGTTGAATCGATTCTAAAAGCAGTATTTCATAATAGGTTTGAAGGCCAAAACAGGAGTTTGAAGGCAAGTACTTAATTATATTAAGTTTTCATGATTTGTATCAGTGTACTCAGACTTTCTGTCATGTTAAATTAATCTAACATTTTAACCTTTTTGGAGAATTATATGATGGCTAAAAATCTTAATCGTCGCTCGTTTTTTACACTGGCACTTAGTGCTGTTGCCGTAGTTCCTTTTGCTTTAAATTCTAAAAACGTAAAAGCTGCTGAAGCTTGTCCAACGACTCCACCGGCCGGAAAGCAAGTGGCAAAAGTTGGAGAAGGAATGGCCAAAGGTTTAGAATATGTTGATGTTGCAGCTACTTCTAAAAATGCAAAGTTTAAAGCGGGATCTCACTGTGGAAACTGCAAGTATTTTAACGATAAAAAAGCGGAAGGTGGATATGCTCCATGTACTATGATGGGTATGAAGTATGTGACAAATTGTGGATGGTGTAAGTCTTATCTTGCGAAAGCATAAAATATCTCAAAGAAAAAAGGAGTAGTTTAGGCTACTCCTTTTTTTTATCTAAATAGTTCGCCTGGTAAATTTCTCTCCCCATTTTTTTTATTTGATAATCAATCATCACTTTAAAAGATTCTATTAGTGAGTCAGTTTGTAGTTTTGGCTCTAATAATTTTAAAGCCTCTACTGTTGCTTCAAGTGTTGAAAGAGCATTTTCATTGGGAGATTTACGAATACGATAGTCAGAATGATCTTCAGGAATTAAGCGCAACTTTGGAAGGGTTTGCACATTTTTTGAGAGCAGATACATTTTCTTGGCTTTTCTCCAGGTTCCATCCAAGATAATAAGATGGGTGAGAGCAGCGTTTTTTGAATCGGTGTTTAAAGTCAAAGCACCAGTCTCTGGATAGAGGAGAGCACACTTGTTTTGAGGATCATTTAAGAGTGTATTGAGTCTTATGTCATTAGAAAAATCTTCTCCAACAAGTAAGCTCATTTTGTTAAAGCTTTTTTTCATAATCCGCACAGTATTGAGGGGATGCTTTTGCTCGCTTGGATGTTGCAAAATAATAAGATGCAAATGATTATTTATGAGACGTATTGTTTCACAAAGACACCTGGATTTTAAAAAATCACATTCCGAACAAAAAGCACGGCTTTCATTGGTAAAAGAGTATTCAATTGGACTGTGTAAATTTTCCATTTTAATAACCTATGTTTTAATTTTTGTTTTTAAGCATTTTAATAATCTTTGATTGGAATGCGAATAAAATTTTTGGCATTTTTCTAGTATGAGATTAACATGATCTAGACATTTTTTTTCACTGCCACCAAAACGTTTATCTTTTCGATGTTTCATACAATGAAAAGTAAGATTCTGATTAATTTCAATGAGTGCATGACTTGTATTTTTTCTTTGATTTAATTCAAGCTTAGGTTTTGGCAAAGTTTTATCCACAGGGGATAATGTTTTTTTTGTTCTATAACTTCCGTTATTTTCTATCATACTAAAAGCACGATTAGTTTCTTGAGAATAATTCTTTTCTACTAGGACTTCCGGAGTCACGTTATGAGTTGAACAAGACATAATAAAAAAAAGTAAAAAAAGTAAAAATCGATTTATTTTCATAAATATTTAAAGATTAGAGTTTATCAATTAATTCAGGGTGATCTACAAAGGGATTGCGATTTCCTTGAATGCTCATGATTTTATCGTTTCTTATAATCTCTTCGTTATCGACGGGATCATCATTATTCCACTTTTTGAGAAAGTGTGCCTGAGCAGAATCAAGTGGCATTTTATAGCGAGTTGAAAAATAATAAATGGCCCTTGCAACATTTCCACGGTGCTCAGGTGGAGGTTCAAAAGAACGAGCATTATTTATTGTGGATTGCCCAACTTGAGAATCGTTACATTGACTGTGAGTAGAGGTGCCATTAACTTCGGCAAAAGGATTATTTCCTCTCGTTGAATTGGCTTTCATATCAACTGGAAAGAGGTGATGAAGATCAGATTTTTGAGTTCCTGCTGGAAATTCTTTTGTGAACTTACTTTGTGGCCATGTGTGTTCGCAGTTCATTAATTTTTGATTGGGAATATTTCCAGGGCCTGCACCAGAAACTTGATTGATGCGAATATTGCAGTAAACATCTTTAACTTCATATTTTTTATTGCCTAAATCTTCTAAGAACAAATTTCCAAATAAAACTTTTCGGGCTTCATCGTAACTTAAGACTCTCGTTTGATTTTTCGATGAAAGATTAAATATTTCATTTTTCAGGTCATCAGAACTTTCATTAATGTCATTAATTTTTTGTAAAAAGCTTTCACTGTAGTAGTGTGATGAATCGACAAATTCTTGTGAGTAGAGATTTAAGGACAATAAAGCGAATAAAATCGATAAAGAGGTCCTCATATTTCTACTTCCTTTTAAAAATGAATCAGACATTAATATTTTGACCAAAGGCCTATGCTTCTGGCAATGATTTTTCATTGGAGAGAAACACTCTAGTATAAAGGTTTTCTTGAGGTAGTAATCGACTCCCACACTCAGGCAAAAAGATTGAATAATTTTGAGATTTCTATAGAATAGAAAATCTATAAAAGTTTTAAAAAGGAAATAGATAATGATGAAAAAATATAGAAGTGAGATTACTGGTGTCGGATCTTATGTGCCTCCCCAAGTTTTTACTAATTTTGATATTGAAAAAATGATGGACACTACTAATGATTGGATCGTTCAAAGAACTGGGATTGAACAAAGACACTGGGTCGATGCTGAGACTTCGACTTCCGATTTAGCCCTTATTGCTTCAGAAAAGGCGATTAAAAATGCAGGCCTTGATAAATCTCAAATCGATATGATTATCTTTGCTACTCTAAGCCCAGATCATGATTTTCCAGGCACAGGTTGCTTTTTGCAGGCAAAACTTGATCTTCCTGAAATAGCCGTTTTAGATATTCGCCAGCAGTGCACTGGTTTTATTTACGGACTATCTATTGCGGATAAATTTATTCAAAGTGGGACCCATAAAAATATTTTGGTTGTAGGAGCAGAAGTTCACTCTAAAGGTTTAGATAAAACGCCCAATGGAAGAAATGTGGCGGTCTTATTTGGAGATGGAGCCGGTGCCGTGGTTGTTTCACAAAAAGAATTATTAAATGAAAAGACTGATTCAAGAATTATGACGACTCATCTTTATGCTGATGGGAGTTTTGCTAAAGAATTATGGATAGCGGCTCCAGGTAATGCCCTTGGCAAAGAAAGAATAAATAAGAATATGCTCGAAGAGGGATTACATTTCCCACAGATGAATGGAAAAGCTGTTTTTGTTCATGCCACCAAAAAAATGGCCGAATGTCTAATACACTCTTGTAAAGAGGCCGGAGTTGAATTGACAGATATCGATGTTTTTTTATTCCACCAAGCTAATTTAAGAATTAACTCTAAAGTGGCAGAAATTTTATCGATACCTGAAAGTAAAGTTTTCAATACCATCCAAAATTATGGTAATACG
>JAYSPR010000381.1:0-10579 GCA_043721975.1 Bacteriovoracaceae bacterium | reverse complement strand
CCGGTAGATCTTGCCGTATATGCATCTAAAGCTTTGATTTCTGAATTAAATTTAGATGCAACAAAAATTGATCAAGTGATTCTTGGAAGTGTTGTCTCTTCATCTACAGATACCATGTATGGTGGACGTCATTTGGCTTTGAAATTAGGATGTAGGCAAGAAACTCCAGGTTTAGTTTTAAATAGACTTTGTGGTTCTGGAATTGAGGCCATTTTATCGGCAGCAAGATTAATAAAGGCAGGTGAAGCGAATTGTGTTCTCGCTGCTGGAACTGAAAATATGTCAATGGTTCCACACCTTGTTTATGGATCTCGTTTTGGAACAAAGTACGGCGCACTTAAAACAGTCGATATGCTCTTAGATGCACTCACTGATCAATATGCCCAAACTCCAATGGGAATTACTGCAGAAAATTTAGCAGAAAAATTTAATGTCACAAGAGAGCAATGTGATATTTTTTCTTATGAATCTCATGCTAGAGCTGCAAAAGCTTATAAAGATGGATTTATGCAAGGTGAGATTACAGCAATTCCACTTAAAAAAGGAAGCTGTGAAAAAGATGAGCATATGAGAGAGGATGCATCAGTTAATGAAATGAAAAGCTTAAAATCAACTTTTAAAACTGATGGGGTTGTTACTGCGGCTTCGGCTTCTGGGATTGTCGATGGAGCAGCAGCCGTTATTGTCGCTTCAGAATCATTTGTAAAAAAAGAAGGGCTCACTCCATTAGCAGAAATTATTGATGGATTTGTCATCGGAGTCGATCCTAAAATTATGGGAATCGGTCCAAGCCCGGCTATTAAGGGACTTCTCGCAAAAAATAAAATGAGCTTAGATCAAATTGATCTTTTTGAAATTAATGAAGCATTTGCAGGGCAAACACTTTCTTGTATGAAAGATGTCAATATTTCACCAGAGAAAATAAATCTTTGGGGTGGGGCTGTGGCCTTGGGTCACCCGCTTGCAGCTTCAGGAGTGAGAATTTCTCACACGCTTGCCAGACAGCTTAAGCACTATAAAAAAACATATGGAATCGCTTCTGCCTGCATAGGTGGTGGACAAGGAATTGCGATTTTACTCAAGAGCGTATAAACGGAAAAAAGATTCATGAATGAGTTAATTTTTACAAAAAATGATTATCTGGAATTCCGAAGTTGGTTGAATCTCAATCTAGAAGGCTTGACCTGGCAAGGCCGATTTAAAAAAGAATTTGAATCGTTTTGGGACACATTTTTTGAAGAAAGCCTAACACTCAAAACATTAATGGTACGTTTTGAATATGCTTATTCCCAAGTAAGAATTGGCGCCCTTTCGTCATGGTTTTTGTGGCTTCGAGACAGATTTCTAAATTACATTTTTATTTTTAAAAATAAATCCATTGGACAATTGGCTTCAGAAGCAGAGTTACCACCGCCTTTGATAGCGACGATTTTGAGAAGTTTTTTACTCGATGAGTATCCTCACCTTGATCAATATTTTAGTCAAGTTTTTCAAGTTGGAAATATATTGAGTCCTAATCTTTCCACTTCATTTTATAAAATTAAAATGGATATCAATATTCAGTCTCCGACGAGTGGATCAAGAGAAGATGAAATCATGCCTTCCATGGAAGTTACATTATTTGATGAGTGGGGCTTGTTTCTAAAAAAAATGAAAGCAGATTTTTCTTCAAAAGTTTTTGACCTCAGCAAAATTAAAGAGCGGTCTACTTTTTTAAAGCAAGTGCGAATTATTCAAGATGTAAGTTTACTTTTATTGCTTTTTACTCTCACTATCTTTGGAGTGAGACAAGGTAATGTTTGGTATGAAAAACATCTTTCTAATAAAGTTAGTATTTATGAACCACAGTTTTCTTGGCTGAATAAAAGTGGTTTTTTTAAGGCGGCAGAAAATAAACCAGCCCAAACATTTAAATTAGATTTTGATGGAATTAAAGATATTTCAAAAAGTGAAGAGATCAACGAATTTTTTGACCCTGAGAAATATGAAGAAGAAACGGAAGTGACTCTGACAAATTTTGAAAATATTCCTCGCGATTTTAATAAAGCTGATAAAGAAGCTTCTCAGTATGAAGGTGATGCCGAAAATCCCAACGGCCTACGAGAAACAAAAGGTGGGACAACTAAGATTTATCGTCTCATGATGACCTCGACTAACTCGTATGCTTCTCGCGATCAAATTAATGAGCTAGTGAAAAAATACGGCGCGGAACCTGTTGGTGAATCCAAGCCAGGAAATGATGTACCTGGCGGAGTCTATTTCAACTTACATATTCCAAGAGCTGAGTTTAAAGATTTTATGAGCGAAGTGATGAAAGTGAATCAATCGAAGCTATTTGAAAGTAACACTTCCAACGTTAAAAATGTTCCAGGTAAAACTAGAGTTTTTATTATGGTTAAATCAATTTAAAAAAATTACATTTGTGAATCAGACATCATATAGAGCCCTTTTAATTTTCTTAAAAGGACATGAGATTTTCCCAAGTAATACCATTGCCTGAAAAATCCAATGGCCATGGCAATAAAAAATCCTAAGACGACTCCAGAGTGAGTTGTCTTTTGAACAAGTCCTGTGTCGTGAGCACCACCGAGTAAAAAAGCAATCATTCCTAAAATGAGCATTAAAATTGTCCAAGGAATTGTTTGGCGTTTTGACCTGTCAGCCTCTTCAACAAATTTTTTTGTTTTTTCAATGTAAGGAGTTAAATCTGTAGGAGGATTGTCAAAGAGTTCATTAAGGTTTGTTTTGGTGGAAACGATTGCATAAACATTGTTTGTGAGCCTGGCCACTCCAATGAAATAAAACATAACAAATGCTTGGGCAAATATAGTATAAAGAAAAGCAGGGATTGCGAGTTGAATGTGGCTGAATTGTAAGTGAACTATGTTTAACGCAAGCAGTGCTGTGAGAATGATACTAGCAATCATGATGAGGATTAAAGTGCGCAGTAAAAAGGCCATATTTTATCTCGTAGAAGTGAAAACTTAATTGTCATGGTAAAGTAGATTTGCTATTTATCATTAACAATATTTTAGTGAAAGTAAAAGTAACAAAAAAAAGCCGTATCGGCTTTTATTGGTGATTAAAAAAAATGTCGACTGAATCCAGCGATTCTAAAGTCTCTCCAAGTACGCAAAAGAAAATTCTCGAGAATCCTTTTGTTGGAAGCCTCATTGTTCCCATTGCTATTGTGCTCTTTGGTTCCCTCATTATTTTTGGTGTCACCAAAATGCTCTCTGCGGAAAGATCCTATAAAGATTTGGTCAATGAAATTCAATCCAAGTCTTTTGGAAATAAATGGGTTGCAGCTTACGAACTTTCAAAGCAAATTAACAGTTCCCAGATTCCTGTCGAAGATTATCCGTGGCTAATTGAAAATTTAGGAATCGCTTACAAAGATTCAATCGACCCAAGAACGAGAGGATTCATAATTGCAGCAATAGGTGCGTTAAGAACAGAACTAGCTTTACCACTACTGTCTCAGTCATTGAATGATCTTGATACAGACGTTAAATTTCATACAATCGTAGCCCTTGCTAATATGCCCAAAGGAATATCTTTTAATTGGGATTCTACAATTGCAATGCTCGTTTCGCCTGAAGCTATTCTAAGGCAAGCAAGCCTCATGGCCCTTGCAACTCACCAAATTCCAGAGGCAGAAGAGGGGATTCGCAAACTTTTAAATGATTCAAGTTTGGTAGTTAGGTACGCTGCGGCGATCTCTTTAGTTGCCTACAAAAATGAAGAAGCAACGAAGACTTTACAGGAAATTTTATTGCTCAAATATCCTAATGCAGATGCGCGAGTTTTACCTCCTGCGTTGGATGTAAAGCAAATGACCGACTTGAAGTTGAGTGCCCTAAACACTCTACAAAAATATAACTGGGCTGTTTTAAACAATGTTATTTTAGAGGTGGCTGATAAGGATGAAAATAATTCTGTCGCAACAAAGGCGAAAGAAGTATTAAATCTATTGAAAAAATAGACGATCCTTCGCATAATCTAAAGTATTGAATTTTTAATAATTTTCGCTTAACCAAGACTTTCACAAATTGATATTCATGGTTAGGCTTATTTGCGTCTATTGTCTATATAACGAGGAATTTGGTCATGAGTGACACAAAACAAAGTTTGAATCGTCGTGAGTTTTTTAGTTACCTAACTGTTGGCTGGGTAATGTTTAGTGCCGCCTGTGCGGGTCTTGGCGCTATGGCATTCCGCTTTTCTTATCCCAACGTTAACTTCGATCCAGAGATGGAATTTTTAGCTGGAACACCTGCTGATTACGCTGGCGGAGTTGATGAGAGATATAAAAATGCATTCGGTGTGTGGATGGTTAAGCAAGAAGGAAGACTTGTTGCTCTTTCAAACATCTGTACACATTTAGGTTGTATTCCAACTTGGCTTCCAGCTGAATTAAAATTCAAATGTCCATGTCATGGATCTGGTTACTACATGAGTGGAATTAATTTCGAGGGCCCTGCTCCTCGTCCACTAGAAAGATACAAAATTTCTCTTCAGCCAGATGGAAAAATTAAAGTTGATAAAACAAAATCATTCCGTCAGGAAAAAGGTGAGTGGGACAATGTCGACGCTTACTTAACTGTGTAATTAAAAAAATAAAAAAAATATCGCAACAAGGTTTTTAAAATGGCAGGAAATGGATTAGCAAAAAAAGTACGCGACACCCAAGTTTGGAAGTCTATCTTCAGACATGGTCCACCAGACAATGCAAGAAATAGAGCTGCAGTTATTGCAGGTAACGTCTTTCTTCACCTTCACCCAATTAAGTTAAAAAAGTCTGGGGTTCAGTTAGGTTATACTTGGTGTATGGGAGGATTAACATTTTTTATCTTCCTTGCTCTTACAGTCACTGGTCTTCTTTTAATGTTCTACTACCGCCCAACTGCGGAATACGCTTTCAACGACATCATCGCACTTCGCGAACACGTTCCTTTGGGAATCATGCGAGAGATTCATCGTTGGGGTGCTCACGCTATGGTTATCACTGTGTGGATACATATGTTTCGCGTTTTCATGACTGGTTCATACAAACCACCTCGCGAATTCAACTGGGGGATCGGTGTTATCCTTCTAGTGCTTACACTTCTACTTTCATTCACAGGTTACTTACTTCCTTGGGATCAGCTGGCAATTTGGGCGATTACCGTAGGATCGAATATGGCGAAAGCTACTCCATTTGCTGGTAACGGTGGACCTGGAGCAATGCTAGCTAGAATTGGTGACTTCGTTATGGTCTCTGATAAAAACGACGTGCGTTTCCAATTACTAGGTGGTCGTTTTGTTGGCGAGCCTGCTTTATTACGTTTTTATATTCTTCACTGTGTTTTCATTCCACTTGTTGTAGGGGTTTTAATTGCAGTTCACTTTTGGAGAGTAAGAAAAGACGGTGGGATTTCGGCTCCACTTTAATCATTGAAGGATAAGAAAACTATTAAGGAAAATAGATATGCTCAAAGAACTCATTAACCGATTAGCTGAACCAATTGTTTCGTTTCCAATCGCTACATTTTTGTTTTATCTCATGATTAAGCATTATAGAACTTTTGGAACAAAAAAATTTGCTAAAACAGCAACGCTTGTATCATTGCCAATAATCGCTTGGTTTTTTGCTGATCCAAACTTTTACCTAATTATTAAGACACCTGATAACGTTCCTATCGGTATCCTTCTTATAATGGTGGCATTCTTCACTTGGTTTTCTTTACATAAAGCAGCTGAAAACGATATTCGAATTGAGCAAGGCTTAGGTCCTGTCGAAGCGACGCCTGAAGAAAGAGAAAAAGTTTGGTCTTGGCCTAATTTAGTTTACACAGAACTTTTCGCAATTATTGCATGTACGGCTTTCTTAGTTGTATGGGCAATTGTTTTTAAAGCTCCACTTGAAGAACCAGCTAACCCGACTTGGGCACCAAACCCAGCGAAAGCTCCTTGGTACTTTCTTGGTTTACAAGAAATGTTAGTTTACTTTGACCCTTGGATGGCCGGAGTTGTTCTTCCAGGATTAGTCGTTGGTGGTCTGATCTCAATTCCTTATATTGATACAAACCCAAAAGGAAATGGTTATTTTTGTTTCAAAGAAAGAAAGTGGGCGATCATTTCTTTCTTATACGGATGGCTTGTTCTTTGGATTTATCTCATCATTGTAGGAGTATTCTTTAGAGGTCCTAATTGGACATTCTATGGTCCATTTGAGTTTTGGGATCTTCACAAGGTTGTAGCAGAATACAACATCAACTTATCAGAATTTTTATGGATCAAAGGTCTTGGCGTGGCCATGCCAAAAAATCTTCTAGTGAGAGAGTCTTTAGGAATTATTCTTACTTTAGGTTATATCGTCCTTATTCCTCTATGGGTTCATAAGGCAACTAGGCTTGGTAGAGAGTTTTATGAAGGTTTGGGAGCTATTAGGTACTACATCTTTATGTTTCTTTTTATTACAATGATGAGTCTACCTATAAAGATGGTTCTCAGATGGTTGTTCAGCCTAAAGTATATTGTTGCCCTACCAGAGTGGGAGTTAAACTTATAGTTGGGAAGTGGCATTAGTTTTTTATTTAAAAAAGTTAGGTTTATTTTTTTAAGGATAATGAGATGAGTGAGAATAATAAGGAACCCGGAATGGCATATAATATGCCAAAACTCCACAAGGTCATGGCGATCTTGTCCTTTATATTTTTGGTAACGACACTATGGGTTTTTCTCGATGACTACATGAGACCATGGAAAGCCTATCAAGTTGAAGCTCTAAAAATTAAAAGACAGCATTTAGAAGAGCAAATGAAGGCTGCGGTTAAAGAAATCGATGCACCGAAATTAGCTCAATTAAAAGAACGTCTAACAAAAGCTGAAGAAATTGTCGCTTCAAGAAAGTCTGATATTGAAAAAGCTGAGTCAGAACGAAAGTTAGTTATCGCTAAAGTAAAATCCCAAACAATTATTAACGGGGTTTTAAACGGAAAAGTTGGTGCAATTAACTTTACCTATGAATCATCACAGGCCAATGAACTTCCTAAAAAAGAAACAGAGAAAGCTTACAAGGGATTAACAGAATTAAAAGCAGCATTCGTAAAGGGTAAAGATGATCTCAAGGCCTATCAAGGTCAAGAAAAAGTGATTGTCGCTAAAATTGATGGCTATAAAAAAGAAGTTACTGATACAGAAAAAGAAATAAAAGATATTACTAATAAATTAAATCTTCTAGAACTCGCTAAAAGTGCTACTGATATCAGTCCAGTTTTTGCTCTTAGAAATTTGCCATTCATCGACTTTCTTGATCCAACAATTAAAATTCATCAAATTGTTGTAAACAACGTGACTGACGATAGATATTTTCGGCAGGTTCCTAAGGTTGATCGTTGTATTACTTGTCACACATTTATTGATCAACCAGGATATGAAAAAGAAGCCAATCCCCACAAGACTCACCCACGTTTAAATGAAATGGTTGGTTTGGAATCAAAACACCCAATGAAGCAAGTTGGATGTACTTCTTGTCACGGTGGTGAAGGTCACAGAGTCAATGACTTCACATCAATTGCTCATATGCCAGATAGTCCAAAACAAGAATTAGAATGGGTTAAAAAATATGATTGGAAAGCTCCTCACCACATTCAAAGTCCAATGCTTACAAGATCACAATCAGAAGCTAGCTGTGTAAAGTGTCACCAAGGTGTTGAGCTTATTCCAGGGGCAACTGTACTTAATGAAGGTCGCATGGCCATTGAAAAATATGGTTGTAATGGTTGTCATAAAATTGATGGATGGGAACATAAAAGAAAAATGGGCCCTTCTCTTTTAAAGATTGCAGGAAAGGTTGATAAAGAATGGTTCAAGTCATGGGTTTGGGAACCAAAAGCTTTCAATAAGCACACGAAGATGCCTGCATTCTTCATGCAATCAAATAATTCAAAACCAGAATTTGCAAAATTAAATATGGCTGAAGTTAATGCCATCGCCGAATACGTGTGGGACAAATCAAAACCATATGAACCAAATGAAAAGTATAAAGGTGGATCACCTGAAAAAGGTAAAGAATTAATTTCTCAAGTCGGATGTCTTGGATGTCACGGTGTGGATGGCTTAGAAGATTCATCTAATAAAGTAAAAGCTTACGCTGGACCTTGGCTATCTGGATTGGGATCAAAAGTTAAACCTGATTGGTTAGTTTCATGGCTTAAAAAACCATGGCATTACCAAGAGGATACCATCATGCCTTCAATGCGTTTAACTGACCAAGAAGCAAATGACATCGCTTCATATTTATTAAGTTTAAGAAATAAACAATTCGAAGAACTCACATTTACAAAATTAAATTTAGCTGATCAAGATAGAGTCCTTCTCGATTATTATACAACATTTGATACTGAAGTCTCTGCTAAAGAGAAAATCTCAAAGATGGATACTAGAGAAAAAACTCTTGAGCTCGGTCGTCGTTCAATTGGAAAATATGGATGTTATAGCTGTCACAATGTCGAAGGCTTTGATGGGCAGGCAGGTATTGGTCCAGAGTTAACTAAAGTTGGCTCTAAACCAGTGACTCAATTTGGATTTGGTATTCATCATGAAATACCTCATAGAAGAGATGCTTGGATCACTGCTCACTTGCAAAGACCAGCTATGTGGGATGATGGAATTGATAAAGTCTTTAAAGACTTAAATAAGATGCCAAACTTTTATATGAGTGAAACAGAAGCAAAGAAAATTGTTGTCGCTCTTTTAGGTCAAGTCACAGATGTTGTTCCACTTTCAGGTGTTAAGAGATTAACGGCAAGTGAAGCCACTTATCACGATGGTATGAAGGTCGTTAATAAATACGGATGTGTTGGTTGTCACCAAATTGATGGGCTTCGTGGAAATATTTTAAATAACTACTTGGATGACATTAATCAAGGACCACCGAGACTTGTAAACGAAGGACATCGTGTTCAAACAGATTGGTTTTATCATTTCTTAGGAAATGTTCAACCTATAAGACCTTGGTTACAAATTAGAATGCCATCATTCAATCTTTCTACAGAAGAAAAAAATAGAATCGTTGCTGGATTTCAAAGTGGAGCAAGTCAGCCAATTTTTACTGAGCCTCAAGAAACAGTTGAATGGCTTCCGGGTGAAAAAGAAGAAGTCGTAAAACTTTGGACAGCTCTGAACTGTGTTTCTTGTCACGCTGGTGGATTTACGAAAGAGACGGCTCTCGCTCCAAATCTTCATAATGCAAGGCAGAGATTGAGACCGACTTGGATTAAGAAATGGATCACAAATCCTCAATGGATTCTTCCGGGAACATCTATGCCTAGTTTCTGGGGAGATGATGGAAAAACTCCAATTGAAACTGGATACTTCGGTGGAGATGCAGATAAGCAAATATCAGCATTAACAAAATATGTAATTGAATTAGGACAAAAATAAGGAGCTTTTAAAATGGGACATGCTCATTCTAATGACGGACCACAGCCTTACCACGAATACCCAGTAGACCAACAGTTTGCAAAGGCAAGCCCAGGGAAAATTGGAATGTGGCTCTTTCTTGCGACGGACGGAATGTCTTTTTCAGGATTTCTTATTTCTTATGCTGTGCTTCGATCTTCACGTGCATGGCCGAATCCTTCAGTGGCCCTTGGTGGTGTTGAGCTTTCGGGCTTCATGACATTTTTACTTATCTGTTCATCTGTATCAATGGTTTTGGCCATTGATGCTTGTAAGAGAAAAAATAGACAAGGAATGCTTAACTGGCTTTTTGCGACGATTGTTGGTGGTGTAGCTTTCCTAAGCATCCAAGCTTATGAGTACAACCATCTTCACCATGCGATGGGAATGTCATTTAATGCTTACGCACATGGTGACTCACTTTTTTCATCGACATTTTTTGCCATTACCGGCTTTCACGGTCTTCACGTTTTATCGGGGGTCATTTATTTGATTACGATGTTTGTTCATGCTTACCGTGGTGATTTTGATAATGGAGACTACAATCAATTAGAGATTGCTGGTCTTTTCTGGCACTTTGTCGACTTAGTTTGGATTCTCGTTTTTACTTTCGTGTATTTGTTGTAATAAAAAATGAAAAGAAAATTTCTCTTTATAGCGACATTCATTCTTATCACTTCGGGCCAGGCTATAGCCTGCCCGATGTGTATGGGAAATAGCCCTAACGATAAATACTATCTTTGGGTTGTCGGCATCTTCATTCTCATTATCTATTTTCCAATGTTTTATCTTTTTAAAACATTCGCTAAATTTAAAAATATCAATAATTCAGAGCTTCCTAAAAAATGAAGTCAGAAAAAAACATCTTTATAGTGATCGGTCTCTTAAGTGCCGTGGTTATAGGTTTTTTATTTTGGCTGATTTATTTTAAAACAGGTGCAGGCGTTGAAGCTTTTAGTTGGGTCAGTTACTTACCAGCCCTAAACGCACTATTAAATTCTATAACTGCGACTTTTCTTGTGATCGGTTATGTCTTAATTAAAAAAAATAATATTATTCTTCATCGCAATTTTATGTTGGCAGCTACTTTTACTTCGGCGCTTTTTCTCATTTCTTATATCACCTACCATCA
>JAYSPR010000380.1:0-6807 GCA_043721975.1 Bacteriovoracaceae bacterium | reverse complement strand
GGTAATTTATCTATTAGTGGTGAAGCGACAACAACATTCTTAATTTTTTCAATGGCCTTTAAGATCATTGGAGAGATTTCATTATCCATTAGTGAGCTTGTTCCAACAACTAAAGTATCTCTGCCGGATAAATTTCTCGTGTTAATTTCCTGAATCGCTGGATTCATGATATCGACATTTTTAAAAGTTGAGCGATAGAAAATAACTTCAGGGTCTCTCGTTGAATCAGCAAAGAAAAGAATTTTATTTCTGTCTTTTGGAAAGACATCGACCAAGAAACTCTCCGACGATGAAACGTTGTAATCAGATGTGGCTTTAATATTAAATTGAAAAACACCTGGTTCAGTGAAATTCATTTTAAGATTATCGCCACTCCATGAAACATATTTTCTCATTTCTTCTGGAAAAATTTCAACTTTGGGTTTTAATCCTGGATCTTCTCCATCCACAATTACGATTTTTTTAGTGATTACTTCTGAATGATTTAAGTAAATAATTTCACCAGCTGGCCAAATATTTCTTGCAATTTTTGGAGCGATTCTATCTTTTAAGACAATTTTTACTTTTGTAACTGAATCTTTACAATTATTTATTGAAGTGCTGCTGCCCTGAACACATGACCTAAAAGTCAGTGGAAACTCTTCACCATTATGAGTTGGAGGAATATCACTCCAAGAAACATTTAAAACAGTTGAACTACTTTCTTCATTTTTAATTTCAGAAAAAGAAAATTTTCCAAATCCTGGTTTGCTCGACACCATCGTGACCAGAGGAGACATTTCTTTATTGAGGTCATAACCTACAACTTGGAAGCTTACATCTAGACCTTGAATAAGATTTGCAGGTGCCACGATTTTTGATTCTAAACGTTTATCATTAACAGTGATATCCAAGTCCTTACTCATGGTATGGTTCGCTGGATTAGCAACGATGATTTTTCCTTGATACGTTTTGTTCGGTCCAGTTGTACGGCGATTAACGTGAAAATAATCTGGTGTAAATTCTAACTTATACGTATTTTCATCAACCTTAATTAATTCTGTGTTCGCTGGTAAACCAGAAGTGTTAATTCTAAAAGGTCCTTTTGGAAAATCTGCATTTGCTATTGTGAAAGTATTAGAAAATTTTTGCCCTTCGTCGACAGTCGTTGTTCGATTCGGCGTAATATCTATCATTTGTGGAGTATCCACAACAACGAGGTTAATAGTCTTCCTTAAAGCTCTAACAGTGTCGTCACTGTTTCTTAACCAAATCGTAATTGGATAGATGCGACTTTTAATGGCAGGATCAGTAGGATCATTTCCATCGAAGTAACTAGGGCGCCACTTTAAGAGAAATGTTTCTGGATCATACTCAACCCCAGGAGGTAAATTATCGATTGTGACAATAGGCTTACCTGGATCTTTAACTGATACACGTATTTTATATTCACGGTAACGTCCTTCTTTATATTCGATAACGTCTTCAACCGCTATGGCCAGAGGTGGTTCAACTGGTTTTTCTTCTTGTCCTTGAGTAACCTTGATTTGTCCTTCTGCTGGATAGGGATCTTGCTTGCAAGACCACAAAGTGCTTGCCGAAACTAACAATATAAGAGGAAGAAAAAGTTTTTGACTACATTTCATTAGGCACCTACCGGTCTTAACATAAAGGGATATTTAACTGGAACATTGACCCCACCTTTTGGCTGAGGAAATTGCCAGTCCATCATTTTTGTACTGATACAAGATTCAACAGGAGGACTCTCTAAAGTCGTCTTGTTCACTTTCGCGAAATTAAGTTTTCCAGAAGCATTAATTTCAAAACTCATTTCAACTAGGCCTTGAAGCTCAGGTTTATTTTTTAATTCTGTCTCATAACAACGGCGAACTTGATTTAAGTATTTTGCAATCGTCGCATTGATGGCGTACTTGCTAATCCCACCCTCTAAAACCATGTCACTGTTAGAAACAGCAATGGCCGAAATTCCTTTTCCTTCACCAGAAGCCACTAAAGTATTTCCATAACCACCGAGTCCTCCACCAGCACCACCACCTTTTGTAGCAATACCACCGAGACCTTGCACTCCGGTATTTCCAACTGTCGTTCGGCGAAGTCCTTTACCTAAACCAGTTAAAGTTTCTCCTCCAGATCCACCTGTTCCACCAGGACCAGCTCCAGCAGTCGCCACTTTTAAATGTTGAGGAACACCACCAATGGCGCCAGTGACATCTTTTGATCCGACCATTCCAAGAAACCCTAAGTCTCTTTCAACAGCTCTTTTCGTTGTCGCACTTTTGCCTTTTAAATCGATGGCCAGTTTTGATCCCATTACAGGATTATATGTTTGCTCAATTTTTACAGTGCGAACTTCGTTAGGAAGATCTTCTTTAATTTGAACAGTCACCGGTTCGATAAGTTTTTCTTCTGGGACTATAACGACTTCCATCGGCTTATATTGAATGAAATAATAAACTGGCAAAACAAAAAAACTAATTCCAATAGCGGCTACAGCTAATTTGTTAAGCCAGCTGCTATTATCTGTATGCTCTTCAATGAGTTGTGGGATTGTGGCCGTAATCGTATCAGAAATATTAAATACACCAAGAGGTGTAACTAACTTCCAACCATTATCTGATTTTGAGGCTTCACAACCATTAAGTGCTGCAATTTTGAAAGCATTGTCTTCTTTGACAATTTTAAAAGAGCAAAGCCATTCATCTTTAGTGAAATCATAGTACTGACGTTTTCTAGTGACGACACGCTTGTCGGCTTGTCTGCGACTAATAATTCCAAACGAGCGGTGGAAACCAAACTCTCCATCAAGAACGTCTTTTAAGACTTTTACCAACTCACCATTTTCAGCTTGTATTGAAATCATTCGACGACCTCTCCGAAATCATTGGCCATCATATCTTGAAAGTTAGTTCTAAAGACCATAAGTCCATTGTCCTTCTCTCCGATATTTCCGGTAACGACTGACATTTCTGGTTTTTTCCTCTCTCCTTCAATCAGTAAAGATTCAAAGTCGATACGGCCAGATTCTTTGTATTTAATTTTTTGAGTTTTTGGTACTTCTTTGACTTCTTCCTTCACTTCTTGGCCGTTAACCACGAGTGGAAGAACCAGAATAACAAATAAGATTATGTGCTTCATGCTCACTCTACCTGTTTTAAGCTATCAACTCGGCCTGCATAATAAGCAGATAATCGAGGGCTTTGTTTTTGTGTATAAAATTCTTTTAATTGATTTAAGGCAACTTTATCATCTGGATCTGTGTACAACTTTTTATTAAGTTCTTTCACCGAAATATCACTTGTGACTTTTGATTTTTCTTCACCTTTAATAAAGCTCGCGTAGCTTTTCACTTCGCCAGTCAAATTCTTCACGACTGCTTCTTTCAACACTGGATCTACGACAGTAGCAATTTGCTCTTGAAGTAATTGATCATAATCTTCATTGGCCCTGTCAAAAGGATCGGCCATAGTTGAAATTTGAGTTGTGACGGCGGCCATTGTCTTTTCATCAAGGCCATCTGGAATAGGTGTATTTAAAATTTCATTAGCGAGGTTCTTATAAGTCATTTTCAACATGTGAAGAATATAAATTCTTGTATCTAAGTCTGCCCCATCAAGAAGTGGTTTAGAAAGACTTGCAAATTTTAGAATGGCCTTTGTTCTCTTTTTAAAGAGCAACTGGCTTTGAGCACCGTAAAACTTAATCTTATTGGTATTATTGTATTCCTGCTCTAAAGTTGAAAGAATACCACGAGACCACGTAGGCCCTAAACTTTCACGACTCGATAAAAGAATTTTAAGTGCGACTTCACTTGGCTTTTCAACACCCAAGCGCGCAGCTACTTTAATCTTTTGATTAATAGACCATGGAAGGGCCAAAACTCTTTCATTAATTAGGTTAGCTTCATCTAAACTTAAATAAATGACTTTTTCTTGATCGGCAGGAATACTTTTTAAAGTCTTAAGTACATCGATCATTTTACCCAATACTCTATCGCGCTCACCAAATTCTTGATCAAGTTCATAGAGAAGGGCCGTCTTTAGGTAAGATTCCAAAATCGGCTTTCCATTAAGTTCTAATTTTTCTTTCAAACGAGCAGCATCACTAAATCGCCCCATCAGTTCATATTCAGTAATGAGAGCAGCTTCATCTCCCATTTTTTCAAGGACAAGAACGAGCTTCTCTTGATTTTTAAATTTAGCAGCTAAAATTTTAGCATTGGCGCAAGATTTCTCTGTGTAATTTCCACTTAAACAAATGGCAGCAAAACTCTCTAGAGCTTCAGGACTTTCTTTCATTTCCATCGCTTTTAAAAATTGAACTTGAACTAGGATTTGATCAATTGATTTTGTTTCTTTTTTAATTTCTTCAGAAACTGCTACACCACTTACTAATTCTTTCCAAGATCCAACTTGGGCAATAATACCGTCGTAATTCTTAGTATTGTTATAAATATCAAGAATTAAATTTTGGGATAAGACCGCCCAGTTACTCACGTCTTTATTAGCATGTGCTCGAGCGAGAACTTCATTAAAGAGTGGCAATGCTGCAGCATAATTTTTCTGAGCATAATATTCTCTAGCTGCTACGTAAGTAAACTCATCAGCTTCTTTCGCTCCCTTAAGTAGAATTGAAAGTGCGAGAGATTCATCTAAAACTGCTTGAACATTTTTTTGTCCTTGAGCAAGTGCCAGTCTAGTTTGACGTAGTTTTCTCACTTCAAGTGGATTTGTCCCAAAAGCAACATCTTCTTTTATCCAGCTAGCAAGCTTAACCACTTTTTTCACTGGGTCAGTTTCAACACTTAACCAACCAGCTTGCATCTTTCCTCTTAATTCATCATTAGGATAAAGATTTAAGTAAATATCAATCGAACGTTTTAAGAAAATATTGAGATTTTCCACCACTTGCATTTCAGCATCAACCTGAACAACAAATCGTCTCATAATTGCGAGAACTTCTTTTGCCTCTTCAGCCTTTTTAGGAATGTCAGCCAGCTTTCTTTTTTCTAGGACTGTAATGTATTTTTCAACTTTGTCCCATTTTCTAAAACCGTAAAATTCTTCTAATAAGCGCACTTCATAGTAAAGATTAGGTTCAGTGCTATTGAGTTCAACTAAAAGAGTCGAGCCTGCAAGGCGATTACCAGCAACATAAAAGCCTTCAACCAAAAGCCTTAAAAGCTCTGGTCTCTTCGTTTTTTCTGCTAATTTTTTAATTTTCTCTAACTCTTTTTGTCCATTAGTATCACTATTTGACATAAAAAGGAGAAGGTCATTAAGAGAGTTCTCACGAACTGTTCCTTCTTTAGACCATAGTGATTTTTCCATTGTCGCAATGGCTTCATCTAACTTTGTGTCTTTATAAAGAAGCCAGGCTTTCCTATAGTTAGCATAGTTGCATGAATTTAAATCTTCACAGTTTGAAATAGCTTGATCGTAATATTTTTTTGCTTCAACAAACCTAGCTTCATCTTCATACCATTCAGCGAGAGAAAGTGCTGATTGCTCAATGAATTTCTTGGGTGAATTTTTATTTCCAATGACTTCAAAGTAATAACTTTCAGCCAATTTTTGTTCATCTAGACGAGTAAGGAGTCGCGCCATTTGAAATTGAATTTTAACTCTTGTTAAATCGCTTAATTTATCCGATTTTTTTGGTGCACTTTGATCAGCTAAAGATTGCTTGTAAAGATCTAAAGCTTTAAGTCGATTTTTTTTAGCGACTTCAAGATCATTTTTATTTCCGTCAGTGCTTGCCTCTTGAATTGAAACATCAAAATACAAGTCGGCCAATCTTACCGTAAGGTCCATGCGAGCAGGGTCATCAATTTTTAATGAATCTCTCAAAGACTCCATCTCATGAATCAGATATTGAGAGTCATTGGCCCATGAGGGCGAAGCTACAGTTAAAATTAAACTAAGAAGTAATGCTGTCTTCATTGCTGTCCAACTACCGCCAATTGAATGGCCTGAAATTGAGAGCTCGTCAAAATTGCCATAACCATAGAGACCGAAGTGCTATCTACATCTTTATCGGCTTGAAAATTCATCTCGCCAGAAAATGGAGTTTCGTGTGAGGCAGCCCATTGTTTCTTGATAAGATTTAATTTATTTAAAAGCTCATCAGGTTTTTTAGTTACATCAGCTACCCGCCCAACTAGTTTTTGATCAAGATAAAGATTTCCATCTTTCGCTATTGCTAAAACAGTCGCTTCTTTAACTACCGAAGGTGTTAAGGAATTAGGTAATTCCATCCCTTTTAAAACGAGAATTTCTGGCGAACCAGAAAATGTCTGAAGTAAAAAGATTACAAGCATGGAAAACATATCAACCATCGATGTAAGCATCAAAGCAAATCCAATAGACTTCGCTCCACCATTTTTACGTCTTCTGCGGTTAACTAAATGTTTCTCGAATTGATTAGCTGTGACTAAACTTTGATTGAGTCTCATTATTGACCTCTCTCGGTCAATACACCAATATTGACGATTTTATTTTTTCTTAAAATATCCAGAGCTGAAATCATTTCCCCGTAGTTTACACCAGTCTTGGGAGTCACTGTTGCTGTGGCAATGACCATTTTTGCATCAACCACTTGAGACTTTAAAGTTTCATTAAGTTTAGTTAGCATAGCCGCGGTTGAATCAGACTTCACTTCAAATGACTTAACTTGCTTACCGCTTTTTTTAAGATTGATTACAACTTGACTAGGGCTCTTAAAAACCAAATCGAGATCTAATGAATCCTTAGCAGCTGCCGCCGCTTCTGTACCATGACTTTGCTTAATTTCCACTGTGCCAATTTGAAT
>JAYSPR010000379.1:0-5951 GCA_043721975.1 Bacteriovoracaceae bacterium | reverse complement strand
TTTAAATCCGCCCCTTCTGTTCCTTCACGGGCCTGCTCATTTAAGCGCTTATTAAATTCATGATTTGATTTATGAAGGCCCGGAGTGTCCACCATAACGACTTCTGTCCTATCAACAGTAAAAACACAGTGAAATTTATTTCTTGTGGTTTGTGGCTTACTTGTCACGACCGTTAAGTCTGTTCCAAGCAAACAATTAATCAGTGAGCTTTTCCCCACGTTTGGTGCACCTAAAACGGCTACCATGATTGATTTGTTTAAGGGGTGCTGATCTTCAATTAACATTCTCGTCTCCTATCTTTTTTTGCGTTTATCGTCACTACCTATAAGTTTTTTTTATAAGTATCGTTTTTCTTGTATCATTTTTCGGGCCAATGCCTTTTCAACTTTTTTCTTTGAAGGCCCTGACATTTCACCTAAAATTTTATTTCCCAATTTCATTGTCACAACAAACCCACCATTTGATGGAAGTTCAAGGGCATCATAGGTCGGTAAAATCCCATGATGAGACATCGTGAGTTCTTGAAGTGCTGATTTAGGATCAAATAAATCGAGATGCATAAGACTATAAAAAATTGTTTTCGCCGATTGCTCATAGTGAGTAACCATATTGGAAAAAACGGTCTCGCACGTTTTTAAATCTTCGTTGGAATCAAGATAAATTGCAGCGATGAGAGCTTCGAAAGTATCGGCAAGCAAAGAATCTTTTTCACTTCCTGAAGATTTAAACTCTCCTTTTCCTAAAAGCATAAACGCACCAAGATCTACTGAGCGGGCCAAATCTGAAAGTCTTTCTTCATTGACTAAAGCCCCTCTTAACTTAGAGAGGTCCCCTTCAGCGACGTCGGTAAAATGTAAAAAAAGATTTTTTCCAACAATGAGATTCACGAGTGAATCTCCCATGAATTCTAATCGTTCATTAGAACTTGTCGGTGTTAATCCCATTTCATAACAAAATGTGGATTGAGTGAGTGAGTTAATGAGGTAATTTTTATTATTAAATGTGTAAAAGATATTTTTTTCTAAAATTTCAAAAGAAATTTCTTTAGAAATAAGATGATTGATTTGTGATTGATCGATTTTTTTTAGTGACGCTTCGGTATATAACTGGTGCAGCCATTCACTTGAATTAGGAAATTGGACAAAGCCATCTGCCTGAATTGCTGAATTAAAGGTCGTCTCTTGCACTGCTTTCGCCCACTACTTATTTGAATGTTTTACGTCTCGGTGCGTTTTATCACTTCTTAATTAGCTTATCAAGGGTGACTTTTTTGGTTGTTAATATTTATAAGCTTTGATACTATGCCCCCCTAACACTTTGAAATTAGTCCTCACACACACAACACATGACCTTTTAGAGAGAGACAAAGCCATTATGAGTACAACACCTATCACGACTGACTCTGTAAGCCCCGTTATCACAAGTACCCCGTCTCCCGAATTATTTGAGCTTCAACAAGAATTCTATAGAAACTTGAGAACTCAAGGCAAAAGCCAAAACACTTTAAAAAACTACAAAACTGATCTTGATTGCTTTAATTTTTACCTCAATACAGAGTATGCCTCTGTAGCCGTTAAAAATTTCGATCAATCTCTTGTGACAAATTATGGAAAGTATCTTGAAAACAAATACTCTTCTGACAACTCTCGTAGAAGACGAGTTCAAGCTTTGCGTATATTTTTTGATTTTCTTTTAAATAAGTCTCTCGTGGCTTCAAACCCCGTGAGAAAACTTCCAACTTCACCAAAGTTTTTAGACATTCCAAGACCAACTCCATTTATTGATGTGAAAACTCTTTGGACTTATCTTGTTGAGGAAACTCATTCTCAAGATAAGATTCAAGAGCTTTTAAGTAAAAGAAACCAGATTCTCTTTTTACTTATTTTTGGTGCTGGGTTAAAAGTTTCTGATCTTTCAGAACTAAAAATCAGCGATATTACAATTATCGATGGAGAAGCAAGAGTTCTTATTCACCACCCAAAAAGAGACGCCTATACTGTTGCCCTTCCAACAATTTTTAACCGCGTTTACGCTGAATACTTAATCGTTCTTGAAGAAATGAAATTAAAATCTCAAATTACATTTGATAAACTTTTATTCTACGCTAATCCTTATAGAATTATTTCTGGTGGATTAAGCCCACGTGGCGTTGAAATTATTTTCGAAGACTACAGAAACAAACTCATGATCACCCTAACTCCTAAGTCTCTGAGACAAGCTTGTATCTTTAAATGGATTCAACAAGAAAAGAGTGTGACTTTGATTAAAGAATGGTTAGGTTTAGCTCCATCTTACGATTTAAAATTGTATCTTGAACACGCTCCTAATTTTCTTTATAACGAAGATATTCTTGAAGACATTTATTCAAACTTTAGAAAACACTAATAAAAATGCCTGCAAACTTGTAGGCATTTTTTTAGCTTTTTTGTTTCTTGAGTAATTGCGAAATAATAATTAATGCGATTAAAACTCCACTTATTATATAAACCTCTGTTTTAAACTGAAAGAGTAATCCAATTGAAATTAAAATTCCAAACAGTGGAATGAGCGGAATTTCTTTATAACTAAGTGGAATTCGAAAGACTCTTTTTAATTCAGGCTGATTTATTCTTAGTGTAATTAATGTTATATGAACTGCAATGAAGGCAAGGATCGTAATAAATGACGATATATTTGCAAGTAACTCTACATTGTTTGTTATTAAGAGAACACTTGCAAAAAAACCTACGATAGCTGCCGCTATCCATGGAGTTTTTCTCTTGGATTGTAATTTCGATAAAATTTTTGGAAGTGCCTTTTCTCGTGCCATTCCATAAACGATTCGACTGGTTGCTATTGTTGAAATGAGGATTGTGTTCGCAGTAGAAAATAAAGCAATACTCGCTAAAATCAACGCTGCTTTCGGAGAGATTAAACGAAGGGCATCTGCCAATGGAGCTCTGCTTTTTTGAAGCTCATCGATGGAAAGCAAACTCACTACCGAGAGGGCCACTAGAACGTAGAGAAAAGTTGAAATAATCAAACTTAGCAAGATGGCCCTTGGAAGAGTTTTTTTAGGCTCTTTCGTTTCTTCAACAAAATTAACTAAGTTTTCAAATCCAAAAAATGCAAAAATGACAAGCGAGCTTGCTGAAATGGTATTCAATGAGGGTTGGGCAAAAACAGCATCACTAAATTTCGAAGAAGTCATTCCATAATAAATGAAAATTAAAAGTCCAACTATTTCTATCAAAGTAAAAGTAACATTCATCCAACTTGATTCTTTAATTCCCCAAATATTAACGAGCGTAAAAAAGATTAGGGCAAAAAGTGAAATGAGCATTGTTGAAAGGGGAAAAAAGTCTTGAAAATATCCCGCAAAAGACAGAGCAACTGCGGAGGCCGTCGTTATTCCGGCAACAGTCATTAACAAACCTCCAGAATTGGCCACCCAACTCAACTGAGGAAATGCCTTTCGAAGATAAACATACTCTCCTCCTGCTTTGGGAAACATTGAAGCACATTCTGCATAAGAAAGTGCTGCCAGTACAGTAGTTAACGAAGCAAGAATGAAACTCATCCAAACACTTGGGCCAGCTATTCCTGCGGCTTTCCCAATAACCGTATAGATACCTGCACCTAAAATCATTCCTATTCCATAAAAAGTCAGCATAGGAAGTCTAAGAACACGTTTTAACTTATTCATTATTTAAATTTTAAGAACCAGGCTTCATTGCCTAAGTTCTCATTAAGCAATAATGATGCCTAAAAAACATATACGAAATTTATTTTAAAATGGTAAAATAATCTTGTGAAAACGAAAGCAAAAAAACTTAGTGAAGATTTTTTTATCACTGCAATAATACTTAGTATTGGTACTGACTTGATTGTTCCTTTTGTCTTTGAACACCAATATACTAGCGGTCTGATGGGAGCTCTGTTTTTTGCAATGTCTCTCTATTTTCACTACGTTCATAATATGTACAGGCACGTAGTCAGTATTCCCAAAGAAATTACCCAAGACGATCTCATTGTTTATGGACCTGCCTTTTATTTTAAAAAATCAATCAGCTTAAAAAAGAAAAGCTGGCTGTATCTGACTTCAACACATCTTATTTTTTCAAAGATAATTTTAAAGATCAATCAAATCATTTACAAATGAACAGTAACTAATCCACCGTCTTTTCACCGCTGGCCCTTCTTGGACGAAGCTCCTCAGGTCGTTCATAAACAGGATAGCCTAAATCATGATCCAAATGCCAACGATCAACCAAAGGCTCATTTTTATCAATGCGGTAAAAATCTATTTCTTTATCGATGCTATCAAGTCTAAACGCTAATTCTCTTTGAAGTGTGATCTCATCATTTTTTCTTGATAATAAATTTTCTAAGGCCTTTAATTTTTCTCGTTCGATTTCTGCAATTTTTCTATCATATTCAGCTGCCACTTGAACTTTTCTTTCTTCGAAGTTCCAAATTCCGTTGTTGATACCATTAAGTTGCGACATGAAATCATTTTTTTTATTCAAGAGACTGGCCCTATAAACAGAAGCTTCCCGAACTCTTTGGGCCAATTTTTCTGAACGTAAAATAAGAGCGGTGCCTCGTCTAAAATATTCTTCTTTAGGAAAACAAGGGCCTAATTCTCTCGCATACATAATGAAATAATGATCTTCTATACTGCGAACGTAACCTTGGCAAAATCCACTTCCTTCCATCTTTTGAATTTTAAATTCAATTAAGTCTCCGGCCCTAAAAAATTTTACATTTTTAGTTTCGCTAGAAACTTTGACAATAGAAGTGGTGGCATCTCGGTCAGTGACTCTGCCAGAAAATGTTGTGTAATCAAAAGTAGGATCGTAAAAAGAGTCCGTGCCCACTAGCAGAGATTCTTTTTTTAAGGAATTACCATTATTATTATGGCTGGTTTCTTTAAGAGTAATAGCTTCCATAACTTTTGATGTGGCCCCGAAGGCACCAGCAAAATAGCAGCTTAAACACAATAGTAAAATTGACTTCATACATAAGATTATAACCTACTTTTTTTAAGTTTATAGTGGGAAAAACTTGATGAACAATCTACTGATATCGTACTCTCTTTTGGAATAAATAATTTAACTTAATTATAGAGGTGCCTATGGAATTTTTTTTAGATACAGGGATCATTGCAGAAATTAAAGAAGCAGTTTTATTGGGTATTATTGACGGCGTGACCACTAACCCTTCTTTGATTGCTAAAACTGGCAGAAAGCAAGAAGATGTTATCCGCGAAATTTCTGAAATTATCGATGGACCTATTTCTGCTGAAGTTATCGCTCTAGATCTTGAAGGCATGATTAAAGAAGGCGAAGAACTCTCAAAAATTCATAAAAATGTCGTTATTAAACTACCACTCACAGAAGCGGGAATTGCGGCTTGTGCTTACTTCTCAAAGAAGAACATCAAAACCAATGTGACTCTTTGCTTTTCTATGAACCAGGCCCTCTTAGCCGCTAAAGCCGGAGCAACCTATATTTCTCCATTCATCGGACGCCTGGATGATATCGGCCACAATGGAAATGACCTGATTGCTGAAATCCGTACTATGTATGACAACTATGGTTTCACCACGAAAATTCTGGCAGCTTCTATTCGTCACGCTTCCCATGTACGTGAAGTTGCATTGATCGGTGCAGATGTAGGAACTATGCCACTTTCTGTTATCAAATCTCTCTATAAACATCCACTTACGACCAATGGACTTGAGGCATTTTTGGCAGATCACAAGAAAGCCAACTCTAAGTAATTATAGATTTATAGAATTTTGGGGAAGATTTTGCCGTTTTCTCCTCATTTTATGACGATAAGCCCCGATAATAGTGGAATGAAACAGGTGATTTTAACACTCACATTCATTCTCTCTTTGGTAGGCTGTCAAAAGACCACAACAGTGACTCAATCGGCCCTTAATGCCGGCTCAAGCTGCCTCATAG
>JAYSPR010000378.1:0-1756 GCA_043721975.1 Bacteriovoracaceae bacterium | reverse complement strand
CTTAATATTTCCACACCTTGAAGTTCTCCAAGACGGTCATCTATGGAAAGCTCGTCTGGATCAACTAAAATATCTCCTAGACTAGGCCCATTTTCATCGAGCTTGGCTTCGAGAGATAATTCATTCCCCCCTGAAGAAAGCCTGCGATCCATGACGGCTACCGCTTTTTCCGAAACCCCTAAACTCTCCGAGATCATTTTATTGTCGGGACTAAAACCCAGGCCAATCAAACGTTCTTTTTCTTTCATGAGATTAAAAAAAAGCTTTTTTTGTTCGTTGGTTGTTCCAATTTTAACTAGTCTGAAATTATCGAGAATAAATTTTAAAATATAAGAACGTATCCACCAACTAGCGTAATAGGAAAGTTTCGCCCCTTTAGTGCCGTCATATTTAGAGACCGCTTTCATGAGTCCAATATTTCCTTCTTGAATAAGGTCCATAACATTTTGCCAAGCTGATCGGTATTCAATCGCAATCTTGACGACTAAACGAAGGTTCGCGAGCACTAATTTTTTGGCGACTTCGATATCTCCTGTGTCGTGGAGTTCATTTAAAAGCGCTTCTTCTTCATCAATCGATAAAAGTTTGTAGCGACTAATTTCTCGCACATATTGAGTGAGTGGATCGGTTGAAATAGGAAGGTTATCAAGGCGGTTGTGGCTTAAAATAGATTTTACAACTTCTAGCTCACTTGTATTTGTCACAAGACTAAGATGATCAGTATTTTCTTCAGTGACCACCGCAGGAAGCCTTGTTAAGCCTTTAGTTACTGTTTTAGTTTTGACAGTTTTTAGATCTTTTGTCTTAGTCACTTTTTCTTTTTTTGTCATAAGGCATAGTAGTTGAAAAAAAGATCATTGTCATTTATCTCGAATTGTTTATTTTTGCTTATTTTCCTGGAGCTTTCTTAAACTTTCAGATTTTTCTCGCTTTTTTTGAACTTGATATTGGTGGGTCAAATACTTGAGAGCAAAGACTCCGTAATTAATTTCAATATCAATTGCCGTTAATCCTTTTGATTTAAGTGGTAGATATTTTTCTGGTGTGTCAAGGATCTGAGAAGTGAGTTCAGTGACAATAAGTTCATCTAAATCTCCTTTCCAAGGTGGTATGAGTAATTTTTCTTTGGCGAGCTTAACTTCATTGGTGAATTGAGTTTTAAAGCGATTTTTTAGACGTGCTTTTTCGGCAGTGTCTTTATAGCCTACATTTTTTATGGCATCTCTATAGTAATTTAAAAATGCCGTTTGCACGTGAATCTTAAAATTAATTTTGATTTTACCCATTCTTTGAGAATTTTTATCAAACTCACCTAAATTAACATCAAAAGCTAGGCGCAATTGATTGGCCCTAAAATCATAATATTGATTTTGATCAACTAATTCTAGTGTCAAAGGTTCTTCAAAAAAAAGTTCTTTGGAAAGATTTTCGGAATTATCACGGGCCCATTTCGTCCAAATATAATCGACCCCTGATCGTAAAATATCTTCACCTTGGAGAAAATTATTGGCCCTGACAAAAAAATCTGGTATTCCCGTAATTAAGGCAATGAATTGTGAATTAATTAAATTCTCTTCATCAAATGTTCTTTGATTCATTATCTGCGCTAATCTTGGATCATTTTCTTTTGGCAAATAATCTGCATTTCTAAAATCATTACAAAAAAGTCTTTTTTGGTCTTCAGAAATACTTGTTCCACCTAAGGAGTAAATATATTTATTTAAAAACTTATCACGACTTGTTTTTCTACAAATTA
>JAYSPR010000377.1:0-4200 GCA_043721975.1 Bacteriovoracaceae bacterium | reverse complement strand
CTCTTTGACCATAAATAAGCTTTCATATTGGATATCGGGAGCATCTTGGTCATATTCAAGAACTAATTTATTTTTAGAGTCAAGCTCTGCTCGATACTTTTCTATTTTTTCTATTTTAGCTTCATATTTTTTCTTAAGTTTTTTTGTTTCATAATAAAAGAATGCATGTGTTGTCACCTCACCAGCGAGCGCTGTCATAACTGAAAGTTTGTTAATTTTTTGGGACAAATAACAAGTTGGATTTGAGACCTGCCGACGATAGTTTAGAAATTTAGAGAAATAAAATCCTGGCTCACCTAACTGCTTTAGAATTTGTCCCATGAGGTGAGAATTTAGTGGCTTGTTGTCCAGAACACTCGAGTCCGTCGAAAATTCATTAATTTCTTTTCCACCTGAATTTAAACTAATCGGCGCAGTTGCACTTTGACTGTAGGAGCTGTTCGTCAGGATCATATTAAAAATTAAAAACTGAACGATAATTCTTTTGAACATAGATATGATCATTATAACCCATATTTACAAATTGGGTTCAGAACTTCATGAAATATAAATACGACTTTTAAGAAATGATTGATTAATAAATAATCAATTTTTTGTCTAAACTTTAAACAATCATAAGTCTCATTCAGTTAATTCTGACTATTAGAAAGGAGATTACAAACAATAAGGAGGGGAGAATTAAAATTTATAAAAAAAATCTAAGCTTGCGTCTAGTATATGTTGAAGTGGTAATATCAAGCTACGATTTAAGGCCGTCAACTTTGCAATTTAATTTAGAAACTGGATAATATAAAAATTCGGATTGCCATTTATTTATCCAGCAATGTGATAGCTATTAGAGTGTAAATTTAAAATTCGAAAGAAGAACTCCCGGCGTTTTACTCCCACCAACGTCTCTTTGAAAATAAGACCCCGTGGCAGGATTCATTTCAGAAAAATCAGTCACACGCTCAAGATTTTCACCAAATATAGAATAGTAACTTTCATCAAAACGTAAGTCTTCGATTGGTGCTTGGATCTCACCGTTTTCTACCCAAAAACAAGCATAACGAGTCATCCCCGTAATGCGGGCAGTTTCTCTGTCTGACCAGTTTAAGTAATGAAGGTCTGAAACAAAAAGACCTGTTTTTAATTCTTTTAAAATGTCGGAGCGAGATAAATCTCCAGTATGAATGACTGGAGATCGCATGGATTCCCAGTCGCTGGCGAAATTTGATTCAAGTTTGTATTCGTTAGCTGTTCTGGAACAAACTAAGAAATTTTTAAATTCACCTTGCTCAATTAAAGGAAGTCTCGATGGGCTCACTTCACCGGCTTCATTAAAGCGTGGAGTAAGGCCTAATGAAAAATCTTCTTCAAGAGTAAATTTCGGGGAAAGTTTTTTCTTTTGTTGCCACAAATCTTTAAGTGAACCATGGCCTTGTTTGTGAGCAGACATTGAAACTCCTCCCCAAGAAAGAGTTCCGACTAATTCATTTACAGCCGAAGGAGCAAGGTAAACTCTATAATCCCCTCTCGCGACTTTTTTAGAGTCACGGCTCATTAAACTTAGTTTGTACTCAGCATCGGTGATATTTCTTTTAAGCTCGTTTGAGTCAAAAGTATTGCCTGCGTAAAGAGATTTAACAGCTTTTTGTTTTTCGTTATATAGAGAGTAATCTAAATAAAAATTTCTCGTCTTAAACCAATGTGATTGCCCTTTGCTGTTTATCGTCGCCTTGGCGATATCACCACTTGAAAAGACACCGGCTAAATCAACGTGAGAAGCAAGATCTAAGACCATGCCGATCATGTCATCATTATGTGGGAGCGTGTGAAGATTTTCTTCTTTAGTTACTCCGTAATGCTTAGGTCTTACGAGGTAGGGATCTTCAGGAAGAGAGTCTATCCAATCGCGAGATTGGATAAGTTTTTTTAAGGCCAATGAAAAGTCTAACTCCGAAGCTTGGTAAGGCATAGAAAAACTAAGCGTGCGATTACCCTTAATAAAATTAAAATCGATATTGGCCTGCTCGAGATTTGTGACTTGTCTCACTTTCGCTTTTGAGAATCTTGAAAAAAGTGTTTTTTCACCTGAAAAGTTAAGTGTTAATTCTTCATCTGCTTTAAGTTCATTTAATATTTTTTGGGCGAATGCTTCAAAGTGAGTTGATTCTAAGGCCTTCATTATTTACCCCCGCCAAAAACTTCAATATTAGAAAATAAACAAACTGGGCTAGCGTGACCAACGAAGATCACTTGATTGGGTTCACCTTTACCGCAAGAACCTAGGCCTCCAATTTCAAACGTCGACTTATCACCAATCATTTTTAATTGATTCCAAAAAGGAGCTGTAATTCCTCTGTAATTAGGATTTTTAACAATTTTTGTGAGCTTTCCATCTTCAATTAATTGAGCGAACTCACATCCAAATTGAAATTTATTGCGGTAATCATCAATAGACCAAGATCTATTTGTATGCATGAAAATTCCGCGTTTCACTGATTTAATCATTTCACTCAAACTCGAAGTTCCTGGCTCAAGATTGATATTGGCCATGCGGTCAATAGGAGCACGGTTCCATGAAGTGGCCCGCTGACTTGCGACACCCGGAAGTCCAAGTCGCTTTTGTGATTCCAAACTACCAAGTCCTCGGAGGAGAACCCCATCTTTAATGAGAAATTCTCTCGTAGCCGGGTTCCCGATATCGTCAGCAAAGTAACTAGCGTATTGACCAACAACTGTCGGATCAAAGGTGACGTTCATTAAAGGTGATCCATATTTAAGTGTTCCAAAATCATGAGGCTTCACAAAACTCCAGCCAGCATAATTTCTTTCATCACCTAAAATCCGGTCAAGCTCAAGGGGATGACCTATACTTTCATGAATCTGCAAGTAAAGTTGATCGGGGGCTAAGAGAAGATCCATCGTTTCAGTTGGACATTCTTCTGCTTCAAGTAAAATTAAAGCTTCTTCGGCGACTCTTTTAGCTTCCACTTTCAGTTTGGTTTTATTTAAATGATCGAGGCCAAATTGAGTACTTTGATCATCGCCATAACTTCTTCTTTGATTTCCTTTTTCACTTGAAGCCACTGCACTCATTGAAACAGAAGATCTATAAATCGTTTGCTTTATATCAGAACCATTAGTGGCCATAAAATGTGTTTGCATTTCAACGACAGCAAGTGAAGCCGTTCGGCTAATCACATGGTCGTGAATTTTCATCGTGCTTGAAAGATCCATGAGTAAGTCTGACCATTCATGAGGTTTAAACTCTTCGATGGTGAGTTTCCCTGGACTATTATACTCTCCGACAGTTTTTGGTCTTTCATCCACTGAAAACTTTGACAGACTAAATCTGCTGGCTTTAATCGCCGCTTCTTTTGTCTCTAGTGCACAAGCTCTAACATCTTCAGGAAGAAATGAATTCGTCGCACCATAAGCAAATTGACCATTCATCATGATTTCTATCATGAGTCCGTGATCTTCTCCGTGACTTAAGCCTTCAAAAATTTCATTTCTCACGCTTAATGAAACACTTTTTGAGTGAACTTCGCGTAATGAAAGATAATCTACTTTTAAATCTGATAAACTTTCTAAAAGGTTTTTTAATTTCATTTAAGCTCTCCCTTTCCAATGGGTCATACTCGTCGAGATTCCCAATAATTTATTTACAAAAGTAAAAATCCCCAAAGGTAAAATTCCTTTTAAAAGATCAACCCACTTCACAACGAAAGGCTCTTTAACAAAAGCTTTATTTGCTAGCATCCCTTCAATAATTTTTTTCACAATCGTCTCAGGCTTTAACCAAGGCAAGAGCATTGGAGCCTTCACTCCGCTAAACATCCCCGTAGAAATATAACTCGGACAAACTGTCGTCACGTGAATGTTATTGAGGTTTCTCTCAAGAATTTCTAATCTAAGAGATTCTGAAAAGCCTACAACGGCCCACTTGGAAGAAGCGTAGCTGGTTCCATAGGGAAGACCTATAAATCCTGAAGCGCTGGCAAGATTGACAATATTAGCTTTAGGACTTTTTTTCAAATCATCAAAAAAGAGATGAGTCATAGCAACGACTCCATCGACATTGATTTTATAAGTCAGTAAATGTTTATCAAGTGACAGTTTTTCAAACTCTCCACCAAAAACAACTCCGGCATTATTAATCAATATATCAATAGAGATTCCTTGAGCCGCTACTTCTGCTCGGCATTTCTTGAT
>JAYSPR010000376.1:0-13951 GCA_043721975.1 Bacteriovoracaceae bacterium | reverse complement strand
TTAAATCAAGGCTCTTAGATATAAACCGCTGCTTCTCCCCCATATTCCCCCCTTATAAAGTTAATCTAATGGATTTATTCAAATCCAAGGCCAGTGTTTCAAGAGTGCAATTATGCATAAAATGAGATAAAGTAAGGTTCAAACAAATTCTAAGGTACAATTTATGAGCTACACGATACGTCCACAAAGCGCCCAATTTAAAATGGGGATTTCTGATATTGTTCAATTTGAAAAATGGTTAGATGAACACAAAGACGTTATTGGTGTTGGTTTTGTAGGAAGATCTAATGTTGGAAAATCTAGCATGATCAACGCACTTTTTGGTTCAAAAACTGCACGCGTTTCTAAAACACCTGGTCGAACTAGAGAAATTAATATTTTCGAATTTGAATTAAATCTCAACGGAAAGAAATCAACGCTTCCTCCATTTTATCTTATCGATCTTCCTGGTTATGGCCATGCTGAGGTTTCAAAAGAAATGTCGAAAAATTGGAATGAGCTCATGGGAGCATTCTTCGCTGAAGCCTCTGAATCTTTACTCATGCTCAATCTTCAAGATGCGAGACATCCCGATCAAGATGCGGATCGACAGTTTTATGACTTCATCAAGGGCTTCGCTAGAAAAACCATTTTAGTTTTCAATAAAATTGATAAACTTAAAACACAAAAAGAAAGAAATGTTCTAGAAAAGCTCAAGCCCGAATTATCCAAAAGCTATAAGTGGATCAGACAAATGTACTTTGCATCGGCTGAAAGTAAAAAAGGCATACCTCAAGTTGAAGATGCTCTCGTTATTCATTTACTTGAAGAATTAGAGTTAAGAAAAGAACGTGTTATAAATGATGATCTTTAATCGTCTTTTTTAATATCAATCGAAGGAAATTTAATTGTATTCATTTTTTGTTCTATCTCTTCCAAGTCTTTCTTACATGCTTTAACAGTATGAAGAAGTGCTCGAAGTTTTGCCGAGTCCCAATCAACTTCACCATTATCAACACCTTTTTCTAAAAGTTTACCAAGCTCTTCATAGGTATCTTTTAAATGAGCATTCGTGCGTGAAGCAGTCAGCATTTTTTTGCCAATCGCACTGGTTTTTCTAATTTCATTTTGTACGTGATGAAACCAAAAATTAATTTTTACTCTAAAGCTCTTTCTTTCTTTCATTTAAGGAACTCCTGCCTAATGAGTTTACCACTATAAGAATGCTTGTGAAGAATGAATAATTTGATAGCATTAATAAGATGACCATTTCATACCCGAGAGGATTCCTTGGATATTTTCCAAAACAGCTTTTCTAAATTAGAAAAAGTACTAGAAGAACGCTTTAAAGCAGCTCGTGATCCCTGGGGACTCGATCCTGCGCGAGCCATTAGTGATTACAAAATTATCTATCCTTTTTATAAGTATTATTTTGATGTTAAATTTCATGGCAAAGAAAATGTTCAAGAACAAACAGCTTATATGGTTGTATCCAATCATACCGGCCAAATTCCCATTGATGGCCTACTGATTTGTACTGCTTTTGCTTCTGAGCTCGATCATCCAATTGTCCTTAGACCTCTCGTTGAAAGATTCCTAACTTCACTCCCCTTTCTTGGCCGTTGGTCAAGTGAAGGTGGAGCCGTTTTAGGTGATAGAACGAATTGTCTTAACCTACTTAAAAGGGGCGAATCTATTTTGGTTTTTCCGGAAGGAGTAAAAGGAATTGCCAAAGATCGAAAAGATCAATACCGCCAACAACGTTTTACGAAGGGTTTTTTAAGAATGGCCATCGCCTCTAAGGTAGAAATTTTACCTATTGCAGTTGTTGGTGCTGAGGAATTTTATCCCTATGTATTTCATCTGAGAAAATTGGCAAAATTATTCAAACTACCGGCACTGCCACTTTCACTGAACCTACTTCCCCTTCCTTCACCTGTAGATATTTATGTTGGTGCTCCTTATACACTTCCAAAGGAATTAAGTGCTGAAGCTTTAGATGATGAATTAGAGCCTCATTTATTAGCTATCGAAAAAGAAATTGCAAGACTGACTCAAGAAGGACTTGCAAAAAAACGAACTATTAAAAATAGATTGATCAAAGGCTAATTTTTATGAGCACAAAAAAGATACTGATCATTGGAATTCAAGGTGCCCTTGCCAAAATAACCGCTGAGCTCATGATCAAGGCCAATCCCGATATTCAAATTCACGGTGTCGACTCTCGCGCTGTTGAAAAATCTTCTCATTATCCTCAAATGATTTTCGAACAAATTAAATACAGTCGTACTAATTTCGAAAAACTTTTTCGCGAACATCAATTCGACAGCGTCCTCCATTTAGGTCGCCTGGGACACTCTCCTGCTATGGGAAATATTCACAAACGAATTGATATCAATTTAGTTGGGACAAACACTATTTTAGAGTTGGCCCAAAAATTTAACACAAAAAAAGTTGTGATTCTCTCGACTCATCATGTTTACGGCGCCCTTCCAGACAACCCAATGTTCTTAAAAGAAGACGCTCCACTTCGCGCTAGTTTTAAATATCCCGAGCTTAGAGATGTGGTTGAAATGGATCAGATGTGCACGAACTGGATGTGGAAAAATCAAAATCAAATCGAAACGATTGTTTTAAGACCGGCGAATATCATTGGCCCACAAATAAAAAACGCGATCACTCAATACTTAAAAACACCTTATGCTCCCATTCCTATTGACTACAATCCCATGTTTCAATTTATTCATGAGTTCGACATGGCCACAGTTATTGTTCAGGCCTTAAGTCACCTCAAAACTGGAATCTATAATGTTAGCAGCGATGACATTGTAAGCCTCCATGAAGCCGCTGAAATCATCGGAGTCAAAAAAGTAAGAGTTCCCATTATTGCTGTTGAGCAACTAGCAAAATTCCTCACTCCTGTGTGGAAGTTTCCTCTATATCTCATCGATTATGTTAAGTTCCCTGCAACACTTGATCACAGTGAACTCAAAAAAAATTTAGCGCCTGATAGCTTTCGCTTTACAGCGAAGGAAGCACTTGAGTTATTAAAACTCAATTAGAAATCGTTGACGTTTAAGGCCATTTTTCCTAAGATAGATCCAACGTGCCTTGGTGGTGGAATGGTAGACGCAGCGGATTCAAAATCCGCCGCTCGAAAGGGTGTGCGAGTTCGAGTCTCGCCCGAGGCACCAATTTTCAAAAATCAAACCACTTTCATATTTATGATAATAGAAGAAACTCCAACAATCACCCTACAAACAATGGCCATGGCCATCCGAACTATCGATCATGAATTGACCAAAATGAAAGAGCTCTATGCTTTAGGCACCGCCACTGCTGAAGATGACATTTGGACATATGATCTTGAAAGAGCGGCCATAAATCTAGAAGAGGTTTACAACTACACTATCGAGACTAAAAAAGTAATAAATTTTCCGAAATACGATAAACTCATCAATCGAAAAAAATAATTATTGAGAGGTTTAGTTGAAATATTTCTTCTTAATTTTTTTGTTTTTTTCTCAACCTATTCTTGCCGACTTCTCATGCCTGCCTCCAGAAAAAGCGCACATGCCAAAGGTCGCAGACATACAAATCCCGAATTCGGTATACACTGTGGATATTTGTTATTTACCTGAAAAAATTAAAAATGAAATTCATGAAGACTTTCAGAAAGACTTGATTGTCTTAAAAAAAGCTGGCTCAGTCATTGCTCACAGTGAGACGAAAATCTCCCTCACAGTTGGCAGAATTAGTGATCTTATTTTTGAGAAAAAAACTGATCGATTTATCGCGCTTACGTATGAGGCCGGTGAATTTTGTAACGGTGTTGTCATCTTCGATACCAAATTAAAAAAGGCCGCATTTCAACATGGATGCGTAAGCGAATCCAGCGAATGCCATGTCACAAGTATTACGGATTCCAAATGTAGTGCGAAAGTGAAATGCTTTGATAAAGATTCAGAGAAAAGTCCATCAAAATCCAAAGTTCCCTACAATAAAATTATTAATTTATGTCACTAATTCAGTATATGATTCTAGCTTTCAATTATGAACGAGAAATATTACGTCACATAGCTCGACTCAACCAAGAGGGAGTAGTAAGCTTTCCAGCTTCTTCCTGGATCAATCCTTTGTACATACTGACCATGAGATTTTTTTTCTTGCTCATTAAATAATTCTAAAATTAATTTCGCCGCCATTTTTCTTGTGTAAATAGGCCTTAAGGGATTCAATGGCTTGGCCCAGCAGTGTTGTCTAAGGCGAAGGTTAAATATATTCGTGCAGATAACAAATCATTAGATTAGCTCGCATGCAATATTTTATTAAACTACAATAAATTTTTAATTCCTTTCTGAAAAATCCAAGAGGAAAATCAGACATTCTTTTGAGAAAATAAATGGAAGATGTTAAAAGGCCTGTAAAGGCTTATCAAGAATTTGAAAAGTTTTCTGGTGGATAAAGAAAGCATTCCTGCAAGTTTTCTGTCTTCGTCCACCAGTTTTTTTAAGTATATCAAAACTTGAACATATTTCAACGACCCTTTTTTGTCGGATAAAGTTCAATTAACAAAGATTTAATGTAATTTCAGGATCATCCCAACCATTAAAATTAAATTCACCTCAAGCATTTATATTTGAATTAATTGAGAGTAAATGCAAATATGTGTGATGTTCAATAAAGTCGTGTTTCTTGCAATTGGCTTAGTCTTTACTTTTAGTGCCGCAAGTTGCAAGACAAATAAAGTAAAAAAATCCAGGGGTCATGAAGAAATGTCTTCTTTAATCAATTTACCATCATATCCTAGTGAAGTTCGCTTTGTAGAAGTCCCTGAGGGAGAATGGGGAACTTTGCCAACTCTGCATATGTCGGATAAAGAAAAATTTGTCTTTTTTAAAAATGGTACTGAAACCGAGGACCTAAGGGACGCAGATGAAATTGTTGCAATCATCAGTATTGAAATCTTATTTATAGATAAAGAAAATAAGCCCTGCTCAAAAGCAAATGCAATTCAAACGATTGTGTCAGAATTGGGATCTGAAGGCAGGCTCTTAAGGAAAACAAAAAAATTAATTGAAAAATAAGTTGTATGTGGCCTTAAAATCCCTAGGATGAATTTCACTCTTAGTTTTTAAAGACAAAGACTTCAAAAAATTATCCATGGGCCTGAGACCTTAAAAATCTCTGGCCTTTTTTTATCTACTAGGAAGAAGCATCGCCGTACCCCATTTAGAAATCTGAGAATCCTTAATTAGCTTCAGTAGGGCAATCCTCAAGAAATTTAAAGCTCTTGGTAGCAGCCCGCTAGAAACTACAAGAATGGCCAGTACCGCCGAAATAGAAATTAATTTTTACAAATTTAAAAATCTATTACGAATATCAAACATTACCCTCGAACTAGATCGTAAAACTTGTTTACTTTAGATTTTGTTGCTATAAAAATTGTATGAAAAAATTAATCATCATTTTTATTGCCACACTTTCATTCAACGCCTTTGCTGAAGAATTAGTTTGCGAAGCTTGGTATCAAGAAAAAGGTAATGTCCTTCAAAAGCAATCAATGCAATTGGTTTTGTCAACAGAACGCGAACGCAAATTTTCAACACTTTTTCAAGGTTTCGAATTTGAAGTTAATTGGAATTATGAATTAACAACTCTCTATACATTTATAAAAATGGATGGAAAAAATATTTTATTCACAACAGCTCGCATTCCTACCACTAATCATCCAGAAGTGTTTACTGATCTTAATATACCTAGTGGACCCAGGTTATCAGTGAATTGTGAAGTTCATTGATACAAGTTCAATATTCGTCAACTACAGTGCACTACTATTTACTTCTCATTCTCTAAGTTCAAATACTCTTCTAAAAATCCATGAATTAAATTGGTTCTGCTAAAATTTCCAGAAGTAATCATACTCATCCACCCTTCTCCAAGAGAAAGATAATTAATAATGCCAGGAGTGTTATTTATCTGTTTAATAAGCTCTGCTTGAGTAACAGGACCTCTTGAAGCCACCTCATGGACTTTGCTTCTTAATAATATTAAAAAATCTAGTTTAGCTTTTAATCGTTCCTTGCATTTCTCATCTTTTATAATGACTCCGTGTCCATCCAAGATAAGATCAATATCTAGCATCAAGATTTTTTTTAAAGACTTAATCCACTCGGGTCCATTGGCTTCTTCAAGTTGAGTATCAAGTGATTCAGAAATGAAAAGATCTCCAGTTAATAGAATTTTGTTAATAGGATCATATAAGCATACATGGCCATCAGTGTGTCCAGGTGTATGGATCACTTCCACGACTCTGTTACTTGCAAGTAAAAATTTTGCTGGTAACACCTCAACAGCGCATGCTTTTTCGGGCCCAAAAAGAAAACGTCGATACCATGGCTTTACTGGAGGAAAAATAATATTCATTTTAGCGAGAGGATGAGTATAAATTTTTGCATTCTGAAAATTCTGAGAAAATAGACTATTATTTCCAGTATGGTCTTCATGATCATGAGAATTCACAATATATTTTATTTTTTTCGTATTTATCATTTTAAAAACACGATTCTTTAATGTTCGCCTTGCCCACGAATAACCTGTGTCAAAAAATAATTCTTCATCGATTAGATAAATGACGGCGTAATCAAATCCTCCTCCGAATCTTGACAAAAATTTAGTTGCAGCGTTATTAAGTATAATAACTTGAACGCCAGGTGCAACAGCAACAATTTGAAATTGTATTGGTATCAAAGGAAACAAAAGACAGAATTCTTCAAATGGATTCCAAAATATTTTTATTAACCAATTTTTTATCAAAGTTCACCTTCACATCTTTTTTAATGAAAGTGTATAATACAGAGATGGATTCTACAAAAAATCTTCCATCTATTAAGATTATTAAATCTCAGCTGAAACCTATTTCGCCAATCGAGAAATGGATGGTTGTCATAAATCCATTACTAACGATCAGTTTGTATTTCATATTTTGCTGGCTAAAATGGTACTCACTAGCTTTTTTAAGCCTGTGTTATTTATCATTTGTAACTTATGGATCATGCTGTCATGATTTAGTCCATGCAAACTTTGGGATGTCACGCAAACTTTGCAATTTCTGGTTGAGCTTTATCGAAATATTGTTAATGAGGAGTGGAACTACATATAGGGTCACCCATCTTAATCACCATCAATTTTATCCTGATTTTGATAAAGATCCTGAGGGTAGAGCATCTTACTACACCCTTTTTCGCACATTGCTCGAAGGTCCCGTGTTTCACCCAAAGCTAATTCTATGGACATTGAAAAACGGTGACTCAATAATAAGATTTTCTGTTTTAATTGAAATTTTTTTCATAATGACATTTTGGATTTTAGGACTTCTGATAATGAAAACATTTTCTGCCTTAATAATTTATCAAATTATTGTTACCTTAGGCTCTTGGATTATTCCTTTAATTACATCATATCTAGTTCATATACCTCAAGAATCTGGTGCCATAAGGCAAACTAAAATTTTTAGGGGATTTTTTTTTAGAATCGTCGCTCTTGATCATCTCTACCATTTAGAGCATCATTTATTTCCTCAAGTTCCACACTGTCGATGGCCCCAACTTGCGACGATCTTAAATCCTTACTTCCAAGATGAACAACTAACAGCAATTCGTTTTGAGTCCAAAGAATCTAGTGATTTTAGTTTGAATTGAATAATCTCAATTCGATATTCGCCAACGCCGGTGCACAATCTATAAGTATAATGTAAACTATCTCAAAAAATCACAAATTCGATCAAAAACTTCACGATGAATTTTGAAAGTTTCTTCAACGCTTGAATCATTATCCATTGAATGATCTGCACCAGCTATTACAAGCACTTCAGCATTTGGATTAGTTTTTATTTTTTGGTGAGATGAGTCTGAATAATGAGAATCATTATCCCCAATTATAAAAAGTGATTTGTGTTTAAAAATTTTCATCTCTTGAAGATATTCTTCTCGCTTCCAAATAGGAGTAAGCCAAACAAACTTGGATTTATCAAAGTCAAAACTAATTTTTGAAGCTTCAGCTGATATTAAACAAAGTGCTTGAGTACCTATAGATTTACCTAAAAAAGAAAAATTTCCATTAGGGTATTTTTCTTGCGCAAATAATAAGCACTCTTTGATACAAAAATTTAGAACATCAATTCGATTTAAATCTTCGCCCTCATTAAATAAGCGGAAATCATAATCTGCAATAATCACTGCTTTATTTTTTTCAAGCAGCCACTGAGTTGGATAGTAAAGAATTGGCCCGAGATGACTGTATCCTGCTCCTGGAAAAATAAAGATCACTTCGTCTGTCTGCTTCTCAGGAGTCATGTGAACGAGGTTGAAAGAGAATCTACCAAATGTCTTCTGCATTAAATCTATATTCATCCATAAAGATTAATATAAGTGCATTAGACCGACAACCGAACAAGTGGTTCTTTATAATTCAAAAATGAAATAAATTCTTCATGATATTTCAGTACAATTCAAATATAAAAAAACCCTCATGTAGAGGGTTTTTAAGGCAATCAAAGTCTCTCTCGACAGTCTAGTAAACCGATTGATTAATTCTTAAAATTCTGAAATCACTAGCAATGATTTTCAAGTTATTTAAGAGTTAGGTTGATTTTGGGGGAGAGAAATTCTCCCCTTTTTTATGAAAAGAGAAATTTCAGTTCGAAGATCAGCGACCTAAAACCACCTTATCGTCCCCTTCTCGTTCCTAGTTCTAAAAAACTCTCATGCCACTAATCTTAGTAATCAAAGTAACAACTATCATCGTATGAGTTGACCTTCTGCCATCCAGCTTTAGCTGCTCGCTCAGCCTCTAGTTTTCCAGTGATCTTTTTTCTGTACCCAATGATTTGATCCTTCGGAAGATCAATCATGTAAGTGCTGTTAACACCGTTTTCGAGTTTATCGTCGAAGATAGTTTTTTGTAATATTTCAATCTGTGCAGACTCTTTACCAACATAATCTCCTTTAGAATTACGTACAGGAACGAAGCATTTAACTTTTTGAGGCAAGTCCGGACAGCGGTATTCGTTAGGTCTGTCTGTCTGAATGCGTGTGCATTTTAATTCAGTAGATAAAAAATTAAATGAATAAACTTTTTCAACATATTCAGATGATGAATCTATCGAAGATTTATAACTCCACTCTCTGAGGTCTTCGGTTGTGAAGGTGCTATAATCTCTGGCATCATGAGAAATAAGATTTGAGAGCCTTTTGCCAGTAGGCGATATATGCCATGATTCAGCTGGATCTAAAAGAAGTTTCCCGTCAGATCCATTATAAAAAGATATTTGCATCCATCCGCTGTACTTAATCGATGCAACTTTTGTTGGAGCAGGAATTGAGAAGCTAAACTTTCCAGGGACTAATAAACGCTTAATTGGATAGCACAGTTCTCCAAGATAAAAAGTGTCACTATAATTATTAACATTGAGAACTCTTGCTGAGCAACGAGAGTAAGGCTCCAAACTATGAAACTCAATTGAGAGATTTTTTGTTTTTACGTCGCCTATGACTTCCGAAATAACGAGACGATACTCATCTCCACTAATGCGCGACTGGGTAAAGTCTACAATTAAGCCGCCACCGAACTCTGCCCAAGCAAGAGGCATTTTAGCAACGACAGAGAAATATTTTTCTGCCACTACATTTTCTTCCGTTGATAAAAAAGCATTAAGATATCTCGTAGGAAGTGAAGTCGCGTGCTGGGACTTGATCGCCTCTCGATAAATTAATTCGTGAAGAACCAAGCCTGCTTTTTGATTTTCATCCATCAGATCCCAAAGATCTTTGCTGACAACATATCTTTTTTCACCAGGAAAAATATCCCCGTCTCTTCTTTGAAACGCAGCTGGAATTACTTTACAGCCACTAGGGATCACAATACTTCCAGTATCTGGGATAGCCGGTATTTCTACGCCTGAATAAATGCCAGCGTCATCATTAAACTCTTTAAGCCACTCCTTATACAAGGCCATGCGCTGAGGTGCTACTGGCTCCCATCTTTTGAATAAAGTGGATAATTTTTCAAAATAAGTTGTGTGACCAGTATCCAATTGGAGTGATTTACCACTTAATCGTGCTTCATAGTAGTCAAGAAGCTCGATGCTATTAGGACAAATAATGACGTTACCACCATTTTGTATTTTGTCCCCAGAGAAAGAAAAGTTAGAAATAAAAGAAGATAATAAAACGATTAAGAAAACTTTCATGGTTGTTCACCTTTTTTTGTAAGAGGTATAAGTTGCATATTAAATGAGTAAACTTCATCTGCTTTTGAGTCTTCAAGCAGACTTTCAAGATCATCTTGAAATTTTCTAATTAACTCTTTAGCTGCTTTCATTTTTTTAGTATTGATTGGCATTACGATTGATGTAAAGTCACGAAGATCGATCGGAGTGCTGTCGAGCTTATTGGCTGCCATCTCCAAAATAGTTTTATGAGACGCCTTAATTGAAAGGCTGAGTACTTCATCAGAGGTTGTTATACTATTTTTTGTTCTAAAGTAATTCCCATTTCCACCTACTTCAATGAGTTTTAGTCGCAGAAGCCTCTCAAGAATGGAATCAACTTTCTCTTCGCTAAGCTCAAGCCTTTTTGCAAGCTTACCTGTTTCATGGGATTGTTTTTTGATCTTGATTAAATTTAAAAGCGCAAAGTGATTAACATCAGCAATTAAAAAAAATTGATCTTCTTTTAATTCGTATTCATCCTGCAATTCTTTAAAAGCCTCAGGCTTGGTGATTAGACCAACTTGTTTTGGTGATAGATCGAGCCTTTCACAAAGTCTTAAAGCCATTTTTGGTGAGACATTTCTTTTGCCGTTCATAATCTCAACTAAAGGGCCGTGAGCAATCCCTAGCCTCTTGGCATAAGCACGTTTAGAGTAGCGACTGTTAGTCGCCTTAGCGGAAAGAAAACTTCCAACAATTTGTTGCTTCAAAAGTTCTTGATTCATAAACGAAGTTTTATGATAGATATAAATTAAAGTCAAAATTTTTGGACCAAAGCGGTCCATGACATTTGGACCACTTGTCTCAATGTATTTCTTTATTACTACTAAAAAAATAAAACCTAACGAATTGCACAGTTCGAGTCTTGCCTGATACACCATCTCTATACATAGACTCTAAATTATGATTTTATTGCTCCTCTTATACTCCATTTGAATGCAGGTAGTGATGACTAATTCGCCTAACATTATTTCAATAATTATTATCCTCATAACTTCAGCATTACTTATCTTTACGGGTCTTAAGAAACGACCAGGAATTGGTATTCTTGGAACTATTATTATCATTTCAATAACTCTCTGGTTTCGAAGCGATAATCTTAATGCTCTAGGGTTTAGTTTACCGACAAATTGGGGAGCAACAATTCTGTTAGGGCTTGCCTATGGATTTGTAGTATATTTATTATCTGCTCTATTAATCGATCCTCTAAGCGAAAAATTAACTAAAACAACCCACGACCATAGTGCATTTAATAATATTAAAGGAAACTGGAAGGCCTATTTACAGTTGCTCGTGATGGTCTGGATATTTGTTGCGACAATTGAAGAAGGATTATATCGCGGTTTCCTAATGACAGAAGTTTCAAAAGTTATTGGCACTCACCTAGATGCCACAATCCTCAATGTGGTATTTGCATCCCTTGTATTTGGTTTTTCTCACAGTTATCAAAATCGTTGCGGCATATTGAGTACAGGATTAATAGGGACATTATTTGGATGTGTATTTGTGTTGAGTGATTTTAATGTATGGGTAGCTCTTTTTGCTCATGGTTTTCTTGATACAATTGCACTTGGCTTGATTGCTTTAGGTAAGGATAAGTATATTCATCAAAAAATCTGGTTGCGTGAATAATCGCAGTCCACTAGGAGATATTAAATTAGCTATAAAGAGAATGGTTACATCATTATTAAAAATTTTCTTAATCATGATGAACTCAGAGATCTTCGCTTAACATTAGATATTTTTCATGATGCATGGAAAAAAGATAATTTTGAGTTTTACTCACAAAAAGCAATCAATAGTGCATACATTACTGGCACAAAATATCTAGATGCTAATCATAGGCATAAGATTTTTCGTTTGATAGGTTCTTCTAAAATAATGGAAATACTGACCTCTATTATTTCAAAAGATCCTGTGTTCATGAATACACAATTGTTTTTTAATCCTGTTAACAAGGATCAGAAAAATTATTGGCACAGAGACCCTCAATATCTTTTATCTTTAGAAGAGCAGAAAGAAGCCTTAAAAAAATCCTCAGTCCTTCATTTTCGCATTCCTTTAATGAATGAACCTGGCATTGAACTTGTCCCTGGCTCGCACATAAAATGGGATACTGATGAAGAGCTCGAGATTAGATTAGAAAAAAATGGTAAAAAAAATAGCGAAGACATTTCATCAGGCAAGATCATTAAGCTAGAAAGCGGTGATTTATTAGTATTCTCTGCAAACATGATTCATCGTGGTTTATATGGAATGAATCGATTTGCCCTAGACATTCTCTTTTGTGACTTTGATCTCGAGTTCGCAAATTTTATAGAAAGTGACTGTTTACCATCTGACCATAATTTTAATATGATCGAAAATCCTGCAGTTTTTAAAAATTCACTCAAACTTAAAGCCAATAAACTCTAAATTTAAAAATCAAACCAAACGTCTCAATTGCACCTATAAATAATTTTTTTGGATCGTTCCCTGCTTATTAAGATTTCCACATGAATGGAGAGACCGTCCCCGGAACACTTAAAATAAGTATATGGAGTGGCCATGGCGGTCAAGTTACAGAAAATTCACTTCAATTGGGTAAATTTAATGTTGAAAATATGGGAATGAATTTCTCTATAAAGTCTGATGGCTCTGAAATTAGTGCTAATTGTCGAATTAATTAAAAATATTATATTGTAATATTTCCTCAAGCCCTAAATCAGTTGTGGCAAATCAGTCTTATGGTCTTACTAAGATTAATACATTGTTATATAGCCTACATACATTTTTTATACGTTCAAAATAGGCTAACTTGTTATACGGTCCCTAAAATTAATTAAAACCCAAGGGGAAACTATGAAAACTTTAGTAATAACATTAGCACTCGTACTCACTCTTCCTGCTCATGCTGAAAGCCTTATTGACTGCAAACTTTTCGTGAATGGAGTACTGGTTGAAGAAGTTTCACCTTTTAATATCGAAAAATACTCATCGACTGAACCTGAAGCCGATATTGACGGTGGTCTTTTAGAATTTGATAAAAATGATAAGACAACAACAATGTCTTTTTCAAATGAATGCGACAATATGTATGCCATTACTTTTAGTAATGATGCCATCGCAAAAGCACTCTCAGGGGAGTATAAAACTATAATTGGTAAAGCCTCAATCGGAACTTCTGATCTTGAAAAGCCTTTCGTTGGAATTCTTAAGTGCACTGTCCGCAACTAATAAAAAAGACATAAAGATTATTTCGAAAATTTTGCAATCACCTCTGCTTCAGTCGCACCAAATCTATACGTATGATATAAATTACATTATTATGTTCAAACATGACTAATATACAAACGTTTAAAGAAATTTCTATTGGTGGATTAAGTAAAAATCAATTGCTTGAGCAATTAGTTGAAGCTGGTATTCAATTTAATAGATATGCCGATACTCTTTTTGAGCATCCCTCGTTTTCTCCTGCTGGTAAAATTGCAAAAGTACAACTGGTTAAAATAAAGCCTTCTGATTTTAATATGAGTAATCCGTGCTCATATCAAGCAATCGTATCTCAAGCTTCAAGTCTAGGCTTTAGCCTCTGTCCACTTTACCTTGCTGCATTTTTGAGACTTTGATCTTTACCTACTTTAACGGAGTCCCTTTTAAGCAGCATAACGGTTTTGTTCAGCATACTCTTTCGGACTCATATAACCAAGTGAAGAATGCAAT
>JAYSPR010000375.1:0-5540 GCA_043721975.1 Bacteriovoracaceae bacterium | reverse complement strand
GTTTTTCATGAAGAAATTAATAGAAAGATTCAATCAATATTTACATGGAAATGAAAATGCAAAAAAGTCAGAAACCAAATCATCTAGGAAATCATCTCGGAAAGCTAAGAGAATCAAAAGACAAAGTGATGAATCTTCCTGGAGCACTGACTTACCGGAGAGTAGCTATCACAGCGGTTTCTATAGCGATTTTGATGATAGGACATATAGAAACGAATTAGATCAATCTCCACTAAAAAGTTTTACCGAGCCTAAGAGTTTTGAAGGCAAGTTATGACTTTAAAGTGGAGTTAAACTATTTACGATTTTCGAAGTTCACTGTATTTTTGAAAAGCAGGTCTATCACTCAGGGCCTTAAGCCAGCTTTCAATATTTTTATATTCGCTGAGGTTGATACCTAACATAGGTGCAATGCTCATGACGGAAGCCGTGTTCAGATCAGCTAATGAGAAATCTCTACCATTTAAATAAGCTTTCCCATTTAGAGCTTCATTTAAAGTTTTGAAATAAGCTGGGAGTTTTTTCATATTTTCATCGATGACGGCTTGTGATCTTTTCTCATCAGGCATGAACATTTTTTGAATAAGAACTTGGATAAGAGGATCTTGAACTTCTGAGCTGGCCCAAAAACTCCATTGGTAGCTAAGGGCCCTTTCTTCAGGAGTATTTCCTAAAAGCACTGGCATATATTTATCAGCGATGTAAAAATTAATGGCCATTGATTCAAAAAGTTTTACTTTTCCATCAACCAAAGCAGGAACTTTGCCATTGGGATTGATTGCTAAGAACGATTCAGACTTGTGTTCTTTTGTTCTCATGTCAATGTTCTTATTTTCGTAAGGAACTCCAGCTTCTTCTAGACACCAGAGACATCTTCCAGCACTAGAGCGCGCAGGGCCATAAAGTGTGATCATTTTTTATCCTTGGGTGAAATTTATTTTCGAATTTTAAATAAAATTAAATGTTATGACTACAATAATAAAGGGCAGGATAACTTGCACACCAAACAAAAAAGAATCGGTTAAGACCGAACATGATGAAATTTACAAAATGAAAGATGATTCCAGCTGTTAAATAAAGCACAGTTAAACTAGGGTGAGTAAGGACAAGTGGAAAACTTAACTCAAAGAATATAAGGGCAAAACTTAAAATTTTAGCAGTCGATTGATTGTGAGTCAGATGAATGAGTTGGATAGGTGCTTGGTAGCTTGGGGAGGAGATAAAGCCGTAAATGGCAGAACCATCACGCCATTTTTGCTGCTTAATCTTTACCAGGCCAGCGAGAAAATAAGAACTCATGACTTGAAGTGCTATGTACCACAAGGCTCCCTTGGCCAGTGTGGGATGCAGAAATCCAACACTTAAGCATAATAATATAATCAAGCTTAAATAATCACTTCCTCCATTAAATGATCCTCTAAAGCGAATGGTCAGAAGAAAAGAAATAGAAAAAAGTGTGAAGCAAAAAATAATTTGAAATAGCGGCCATGAAGGAAAAATAATGAGTAGAAAGCTAAAGGCCAATCTAATCTTCATCATTTCTAAAAAATGCACAGGGGACATGATAAAGTCTAAAGCTTTTTTTAAAATATTGGGCAAATAAAAAAGCTCAACTCTGATTTCGTTCCATCTCCAAACACCGTGATTAAAAAAGCTTTCTTTAATTTTAAAAAATTCTATTGTTTGAAGAAATAGACTGAAGCCTATAAATCTTGCAATGAGTAGGAGAGCGGAAGATGCTTCAGTGTTCACTTATTTTCCTCCGGCTCATTTAAAAGATAGAGTGGAGAAAGAATAATATCATCAATAGGCTCGGCCTTTAAGTTCACACTCGCTAGTTTAAATTGATAGGTACTTTCTTTAGGATATTTCAAATGAAGAGCGTAATGAATAAAATTTTTAGTAATTTTGTAACTCAGTATCTCATAAAAAGGTTTATGGGCATCATGATGTTCAATGTCATCAAGCAGGGCATGAATATGAGACTGAGCGGCTAGTATTAAGTTTCCTTGGGGATTGATAAAAAAATTTGTCAAGCTTGATTTAGGAACTTGGTAAAGCGCTGTCCATGCACCAAAGACATCGTCTTCAGATTTTTTAATTCGATAAAAAAACAGCCTGCTTTCTTCGAAATCATCATAAAATTTCCAAGAAGGAATAAGTGGTTTTATTAGATTAAGCCAGGGAGATTCAATGCCAGTCGTTGTTTTTTTAAAAAGAGAGAAGAACACCAGTAAAACAAGGTATAAAAGTGCTAAAAGAAAGACTATGATTGAATTCATACATAAATTATAACCTGAGTGCTTCTTTAAAATGCAAAAAAAAATAAGTTCAAAGAGATTTTTAGTTAAATTAATGTACCTAGGATTTCGTTATCACGGAGTTCAAAAGCAACCAAATTATAACAGTATTCAAGGTCAATTCGAAAAAGCGATTGAAAGTATCTTGGAGAAAGACCAATTTAAAACGCGCTTTTCTAGTCGCACTGATGCTCTCGTTTCAAGCTTGGAAAGTTATGCTCTTGTTATGTGTGAAAATCCTTTAGAATTAGAAAAGTTAAAAATAGCTTTCTTAAAATTGCCAGCTGACATAAAGATCTTAGATATAAACGCAGTTGAATCCCAATTTTCACTTCAAAAAAATATTCTTTCTAAAACCTATCATTACACTTTTAGTTGTGGAGAGGAGATCATGCATCCTTTCATGGCCCCTCATATGGCCCACTTTGTTGAAAAGCTTGATATTTCACTGATGGAAAAAGGGGCGAAACTATTTTTAGGGACACATAATTTTAAAAATTATTCTTATAAGGCCAAAGAAACGTGGCAATTTGAGCGTGAAATACTCAATGTCGATTTAATTAAACATCACTCCCTTTTTGTTTATGCTCCTCCAGAAGCCTATATTTTTCAGGTAACTTCCAAAGGATTCTTGAGAGGGCAAATGCGATTAATGATGGGCTCACTTTTACGACTTGGCCTTCATGAGATGACTTATTTGGAGCTAGAGAGATCACTTGAGTCTTCTGATGATGCTTTTGTGAAGTGGCTGGCGCCTTCTTCTGGGCTTTTACTGGTGAATACACAACTTAAATAGTGAAGTAAAAACACAATTTGCCTGGGGAAGAATTTTTCAAAGAACAACTTAAAATAAGATGAACACAAAGTCTTATTAAGGGTGTTTTATGAAAATTGCCATTTTTTCAATAATATTTGTCTCAAGTCTATTCACTTTTCCTTTAATGGCATCAGAGTCAATCGGCTATTACTCCAATGGAAAAATAAAATCCTCTGAGTCAATTATTGAAAGAGGAACTAAAATTCATAAATTATTTTTATCCAGAAAAAGATTTTATGGAACAATTGAAATTCAAGATACGATCAGTGATATGTCTGATTTTGCGAGACAAGAATTTCCTGGTGCTGAACTCATACAAATTGGCGATATCGCTAATAAAGATGGGGGAGCTTGCAAGGAACACTCAAGCCATCAAAATGGGCTAGATGCAGACATTGTTTATTTGACTCATAAAGGACTACTTCAGTCTCAAGATGCCGCTTATTGGGAAGAAGATTTTGTGAAGAGTGGGATTGTTTCAAAAAATTTTCACATTGAACGAAACTTTTTGCTTTTTAAATATTTAATTAAAAATCATCCTATTAGCCGCATATTTGTCGACGAGGCCATTAAAAAAACTTTTTGTACTTATGCTAAAACTCATAATTTAATGAAAGATGCTGAAACAATTGAAACATTAAGACGCCTGAGAATTGAAAAACTCCACAGTACTCATTTTCATATGAGGCTCAAGTGTTCAAGTCATGATTTAAGTTGTACCCCTCAGGCAGAAGTGCCAGAAGGCTCAGGCTGTTAGTTAAAAGTGCAATCGTAATGTTGATTTTTAAAATTGCCCTGTACTTTTTTTAGCTGATCATTTTCAAAGTGAAAAAAGAGATCTTGATTGGCACCTAAATTAATGCCTTCTTCAGTATAAATAACTTCACCACTCAGTTTTTCAATCTTTTGATACTTAGGACCTTTTTTGTAGGGTGAAACTTCAATAAGGTGTTCTTCTTCTTGGTTGTCTTCTTGATAAAGAAGATATTGAGGAATTTCATTTTCACTAGTTTCTTTGTAAAAAAAACGTAATCGATAAATAAGGCCATCCATTTTTTTATGAATATTAACAAAGCGGCTACTGGCCGATTTGTCTTTTTTTATGAAGGATTTTTTTGTGTAAGGTTCAAAGGTAAGGTGACATAAATTCGAAGACGTCTCAAGTGGTTTCTTGGCATCTATAAGTAAGGCATTATTATCCTTTGGAAGACTATTATCTTCAACTAGCCTAATGGCCCCAGGAAAATCCTCTTTATTATTTTGAAAGTGCACATAAAATCTCACTGCAAGGAGAAGGGTAAGTGCAAAGAGAATGTAATATTTGGGCTTATTTTTTTTCAAAAACTAATACCAACGCTTACATTTTGTTTCAGGCTTAGAAACTTCACCCCAGCGAACTTCGACAATGTCGTTTGGATGACTTGATAATTTATCTTTTTTAATACGCGTCCATAAAGTGCCGAGGTCGATCGTCACACCCTCACGATAATTTATAGGGCATGAATTTAAAAGCTCAGATCTATTGCCTCTTTCATTGAAGATAAGTTCTGCAAAGGCAAGTGTGGCGGGGTCACCACTTTTTTCATTTTTAGCATCAATGAAAGACTCTTTAAATTTCTCAAATAATTCACTTAAGACTTTATCTCTGGCCGGTGTAGAAAAAGCATCAAACCTTTCGTAGTCCATACAAGCATTTTCAGTTTTACTTAAATATAATAGAGCTTCATTAACATAAGTGACTCTGGCCTGTGCTTCAAAACAGAGAGATTTATATAATCTCAAAAAGCGCTCTCCTGCCGATTCACTTGAAGTCGCAACAGTTTTTCTCACAAATTTAAAAAACTCTGTTTCTCCTAGTGATTTAGCTAAATCAAACTGTTCATTTGAAGCACCAAGGCCTACAGGAATAACTGAAAGGTCTGCGCCTAAATGCTCAGGCCATCTGAATTTTCTAAATCCCCAAGGATCAGTAGGTGCATTTTCAAATTCGCGGTCGCGGCGACGAAGTAATTCTCCATGTTTTTCTTTATTGGCCTGTGTGGAATAGAGGACATCAAATGTTCCGACGGGATTAATATTTTTAATATTGTAAGCGTGGCGAATAAATTTTCTGAAGCGCGCTTTTATTTTGTAAGTAAAAAGAGAGCCCGGAGTGATTTTTTTAATGGCCACAGGAAAAGTGTCAAAGATAGTCAAATTTTCTGTTCCAACACTATCGCCGATTTCTGTGATGAGGGCGACAACTCTCATATTTTCTGGACCTGCGCTATCAAATTTATTTGTTCGGTTATTAAGAGTTTTACTGGCTTCTCTTGAGCCAGAAGGATTAGTGATAGCAAAAGGAAGTTTATTTTCAAAAGCAAAGATAGCACGAAGAGCATAGGCAGTATCTGCACAATCAGTATTGACACCATAGTAAGGTG
>JAYSPR010000374.1:0-11671 GCA_043721975.1 Bacteriovoracaceae bacterium | reverse complement strand
GATGATGTGGCCTTAAATAATTCTGGGCCGGAGTCATTAGGAATTGAGGTGAAATACGCTTTTCCCAGGGTTCAAAATACCAGTTATGCTTTAGGTCTTCACTACAGACAAACCCTTCACACCTCAGCTTCTTTTGACACTTCTGTTCAGGTGCCAGCTGACACTTTAGTTTTAGGTGATTCGGGAAGTGAATACGGTATCGATCTTTTTGTCACAAATAATTCATCTTCACTTAAATGGGATTTCAAATTTGGATACTCTTCACCAGCTAATAATTTGAGTAGTGAAATTCATTACCAGGCCCAAATGATGTATCTTTTTAGTAAAGCTGGATTATTTGCTGGAGCAGAAGGAATTTCATCTTTAAAGAAAGATGAATTTACCGATCTACCAACACTAAAGCCTTATCAGGCCACTGGAGTGACGAAACTTTTTAATAGTATGAATCGTGAAAATCTCTCGCCCTATTTAGGTCTTAATATTAGCTATGATAAAATTCTTTTTACTATTAAAGGGCAAACTGTCATTGCTGGAAAATCCACGGATAAAGGAAACTCTGTCGTCATCGGTCTTTCTTGGAGATCTCAAGGAGTGACTAACGAATCCGTCAAGATTGACAGCTTTAAGGAATATATTGTCGATGGCTCTGTATTAAAAGTTTCAGCTCGAGGAAATTTTATTAGGATTGATCAAGGACTCTCTACGGATGTGGAAAAAGGTATGAAGTTTGATATTTATCAAACAGATTATTTTGGTGGTAACGTCTTAGTAGGTTCGGGAATTATTTTCGATGTCGGAGTGGACTGGTCTGTTATTAAACTTACTAAGCGCTACACCGAAATTGAAATCAAGCCAGGATTTGCAGCGAGAGGATATTAATATCTCCTAGGTAGAATTTATCTGTTTTCATTAATGAGTCTTCGTGTAAAATTAAGATATTATTTATTTAATTCTCATTAATGAGGAATTGGCATGAAAAATTTGCATTTTGTTTTTTTAATTTTATTAGTCTTTTTTTCACAAAGCGCGTTTTCTAAAACGTTCTCGAGTCAGTTTTCAGAATTTGAATTACCAAACGGTTGGGATTGTGCTCTCGAAGGATCTGAGTGGGTTTGTCAAAGTGATAACAAAGATAGAAAGAAAGAGGCCATTATTATTTTGGCAGCAAAATATAGAGGTGAGCAAGATTCACTTGATCAATACCAGGCCTACTTAAAAGCGGCCAAGTCTTTTACTCTACCGGGTGGAAAGACTCAAATTTCAGAGGCAAAGTCAGTGACTGTTAGAGAAATCAACGGTCAAAAATGGGTAGATGCTCTTCACCTTGCTAGCGAAGTGCCAGGTTTTTACACACGCTACTTAGCGACCGTTAAAGATTCATTAGGAATCGCGGTTACTTTTTCAGTTGCCAAAGATCACTACGATTCTTACCAAGATATTTTTGAAAAAATTATTGCGACTTTAAAAGTTTTCGACCAAAAAGCTGCTTCGGGTGACAACTGGAAAGCAAAAGGTGCTGAAGGTGATTTAATTGGAGATGGAACATATATTCCAGATCAAGGTACACAGGCCGATATTGGAATGCAGAAAAAAGCCACTTCAAAAAGTGGAAATGATAATACTGAAACTATCATTGGTCTCTTGCTTGCTGCTGCAGTAGTGTTTATTTTAGTAAAAATGAAGAAAAAGAAAAAATAAAATTCCATTCTTAATTTAGATAAAAAAGGGAGATCATTGATCTCCCTTTTTTATTTTAAAGTATGTTGAGCCTTTTTAAATTTGTAAAGACAAAGGCCTCTCTTTTTGATTCTTCATATGACCTTACTTTTTTCCAATCAGTTTCTTCAGTCGAATTATAAACGACTTCTTTATTAAAGCCTGGCTGGTCGGGTGCATAGGGGGAATGGGTGGCATTGGTGATAGGTTTTTCATCCTCTGCATTTAGGTCATTAGACATTCTAATTTCATTTTTAATTTGCTTTAATTCACGAACGACTTCAGAACTGGACCCAGCTTCCTGAGTTTTGTAGTAGGCGCGCATGACTTGAATTTTTTTGATTGAATCAGACATACTTGACTATATCGGAAGGTTAATTGAAATACTTTAATACTCATAAAAATGAGTAGTTGGAAGTGAGAATACTTATCACCTTATTTTCTATGGTAGGAAATAAGGAAGTAAAAAAAACTTTTATCTAATTAAAATTTATTGTATAATTGAGCTTAGAGAGGCTGCAGTTTCTGGAGTTAAATGTATTATGCCCTATAGAAAAGTAAATGCTTTTGAATTAAAAAAACAATTTCGTGGAGATGAAGATATTCTGCACGACTTAATTGATTTATTCATTGAATATTCCCAAAATCTTATTGATGATATTTCAAAAGCGATCGCTTTTGAAAATGGAAAAAATTTAAAGCTACACGCTCACACAATGAAAGGTATTTTAAAGAATTTAGCCGCTGAATCTGCTAGTAAAATTTCTTACGAGTTAGAACTGCTGGGTCTAAGACAAAATTTTAAAGCCGCACACGATCTATTTGTTATTTTAGTAAACGAAATAGGAATTATTCGTGACGATCTCAGACAACTTAAGACTGATCTACTAGAAGTTGCTTAAGTAATTGGCAAAATAAATTTCGATGAGTGACATGAAGTTTATGACCTGCCCCTGTTATTTTATGGACATCAACCTTATTTAATTTTAGCGATTCATATTGCTCTAGATATTTTTTATCCTCAGAGCCAACAATAAGATCAATCTTCATATGGGAAGTCTTTTTAAAAATTTCTAAACTATGTTTTTGATCAAATAGACTTTTTCCTGGAGAAAAAAATTCTAAAGATTTTTTCCACTCCTTAAAATTTCCAAAATTAATTTTTTTCTCAACTTCACGAGCAAAGTGTGAATCATTTTTATAATCATGGAAGAGTGCTTGACTGTACCAACTGTCAAAAAAATCTTTGGGTTCCTTTTTATAATCCTTAAAGAGGTCTTTGTCTTGGTTAAGCCTTAGGTCTTTTTCAGTCTGTGATTTGAGCCCCAGAGAGGCAGAGTCTAAAATGAGATGGTCAACCTTCAAACCTCGATTTAAAAGCTCTAAGGCCACACGTCCACCCATTGAATAGCCAAATAAAGTGAGCTCAGATAAAGAGCTTAGGCTATTTTTTATGAGTGCATTGAGATAGAAATAAATTTCTTCAGAATTTGCAAAATGACTTGTGTGACTCTGGCCGTGTCCTGGAAGATCGATAAATAAAAAATGATAATCTTTGATATGATCTTTGAGAAAAATCCAGTCGTTCAAATCTTCCATGAAGCCATGGAAAACAACAAGGAGCTTCGTGCTTTTTTGTGAGGCTTCAATCTTTTTAAAATGAAGCAAACTTGAAAGCCATTTTTCAGATGCCCATTTTTTCATTAAATAGCGACTAGGCTTAATGCCAGATTGGGTTAGCTCAGGTGGACATTGCCAAAAAAATTTAGGTGCCATTTTAGGAGGAAGAATTTTCTTAATACGAGAGAGTTCTTTATCGCAGTCAAAACCAGAATCTTCTAGCGATAAAAGGATATGAGCTTCATCCCAGGTATAGTGAGGGATTGAAAGTGAGTAGATTTTTTCATGACCAGTGTTATTGGCAATAATTTTTTCAATTTCAAGAGGATTAATGAGAACACCGGCACTTTTAAATAAAAAATCTGACCTAGAGACAAATAGAATGCGGCCATCAGGTGTTTTTTCTCCTAAGTCTTTTGTGAAGTAAAAGCCTTCTTCACCTACCGGGACACTTGGTGAGAGTGTAGGCCCTTTGATTTTAATAAGCTTAGTCTTGTCGTCAATTTCTACTGTCATATTTTTCATTGGCCTTCCATTACAAAGAACCATGGAAGCCGTTTCTGTCATGCCATATGTTTCAAAAAGAGAAAGATTATGCTGCGCGGCCATTTGTAAGAGAGGCAAATCGACTACACCACCACCAATCAAAATGGCCTTGCAATTTTTTAATTTTAAAAGAGCTGAGGGGATTTCTAAAAAGCGTTTAAGTTGAAGTGGAACGAGTGAGGTAAATTGATACATTTCATTTTCTAGAGATTTTTCTAGGAGACAACCGGCACTCAAAAATGATCTCCACATCAACATGATTCCGCCCACATGAAAATGAGAGAGATTCAGAAGTGATTTATCATTGGGTTTCATCTCAAATTTTAAAATAGTGTTTTGAGCAGAAATAAAAATATTATCAAAAGTCAGAGCTATTTTTTTAGGAGATCCTGTTGAACCAGAGCTCATGAGATAAAAATGTGAAGTCTCTATTGAAGTATTTTCTTGAGGGAATATAAAATTATTTGCTAATTGTGCAGGTGAAATCACCAGAGGTGCTTTTTTCATGAGTAAGGATTTTATTAAATAGGCAAAGGCCATCAAAGGAGATTCATCAGTGATTATCTCTTTTACTTCTAAGGAGTCTACAAGTTCTAAGAAGTTTTGATAAGTGTAATGATTATTTTGGTCTTTATAAAAAAAAGAGTGAAGAGTCTCATGGTTATTTCGAAGAGAATCAATATATTGATTTAAATTCACGACGCCATATTAAGCGCAAAGATCGAGGAAGCTTAATTGCTCCGAAACACCTTCATCGCTTGTTAGAAATCTTACTCCAAGCCCAATAAGACGTACAGAGTAACTTTCATTGGTATTTTTCTTGGCATCATTCTCCTTATTTAAAGTACTCATGAGGAGCTCAAAAAATCTTTCAAAAGAGGCCCGTTTTTCAAAAATCTCATCATTATACAAAAAGGGAATTTGAGTTTCTTCACAAGTTGACTGCTTAAAATTGGAGTACTTGATTTTAATAAAAATCTTTTTTAATTTTTTTGTAGGTTCTTCTTTGAGATGGCGAAGAAGTCTCTCTTTCATTTCAATATATATGACTTCAAGGGATTCTCGGAGCTCATGAGCGGAACTTAAGTCTTTTATAAAAGTATTTTCAACACTTAAAGATTTTCTCTCCCAATGACTAATGACTTCTCTTGTGTCTATTCCCTTTGAAAAATAAAAGAGGTCTAAGCTGAATTTTCCAAAACTAAGGGCCAGCACTTCTGGAGGGATTCGGCGCAAATCAAGGCATGTCTTCACACCTAGACTCTCTAGTATTTGTTGGCCTTTTTTGCCAACACCAGGGATCAGTTTGACGGGTAATTGAGTGACAAATGATTCTATTTCATGAGGCTTAATAATAAAAAAACCATTGGGTTTTTTCCAATCACTGGCCACTTTTGCTAAAAATTTATTAGGAGCAACTCCCACTGAAGCAGTGAGCCCGGTCTTTATAAAGATCTCGTTTTTTATTTGCTGTCCTATTAGCGTCGCATTGGGTGAATCACTGACATCAAGGTAGGCTTCGTCTAATGATACCGTTTCAACTTGGGATGAATATTTTAGAAAAATATTTTGAATTATTTCAGAGGCCTGAACATATTTAGTAAAATTAGGGGGGATAACCACTAAGTGAGGGCAAAGCCTCATGGCATAATTCGTTGGCATGGCCGATTTCACTCCAAAGGTTCGAGCAGGATAGTTGCTTGTACAGAGAACACTTCTCGTTCCAGGCAAACCACCAATGGCCAGGGGGACATTTTTAAGCTCAGGACGCTCGAGTGTTTCAACTTGCGCGTAGAAGCAGTCCATATCAACATGGATAATTTTTCGCATAAATTTATTTTTAAATTAATATGAGCGAAGTAGCCCAACTAAATTTCCAACAATCTTAAAATCATCAACTGTTTCATCTACCACAATCGGCTTATAACTTTTATTTGCCGGAAGAAGTTCAATAATTTTCTTTTGATGACTAAATGTTTTGACTGTGGCTTCCCCACCAATGACGGCTACAACAATTTGTCCATTTCTCGCTTCTTTAGTAGAGCGACAAACAATGACATCTCCTTCGAGAATGCCAGCGTCAACCATAGAATCACCCTTTACAGTAAGAGCAAAATATTTGAAGCCACCTTTTAAAAAATAGCGTGGAACTGAGATTGTGTTGGTTGGATTTTCAATGGCCTCAATTGGATTACCGGCTGCCACGTGTCCTAAAAGAGGAATATGTTCTGAATCGTTATCTTGATCTTTGGGTGTCTTAATTTCTAAGCTTCGTCTTTGATTGAGTTGAGTTTCAATAAGACCTTCTTTATTTAAATACTGAAGGTATTTTTGAACTGAACCAAAAGACTTAAGACCAAAATGATCTTTAATTTCTTTTTGAGTGGGGGAATGACCAAACTCTTGGTTGTAGGCCACAATGTAGTCATAAAATTCTTTTTGTTTTTTTGTAATCGCCATAAAAAAATTTTAAGCGTAGTTTTTGCGTAAGTCAAGCGTTCTCTAAATTTTTTTTGAAATGTTCTGAATGCAAGGCCAGGGCTTCCATATAAACTTTCACATCACTTTTAGCGGGACTTGGAAGTTCTTTATAAGAAATTATATGTTCTTCAGGGACATATCGAAAAGTGAAATTAATTCGTCTCGTGAAAAAATTCTCTACATTGAGTTCGAAGATTTCTTTGGTTTTATTTTCTACGCGCTGAACTCGGTGAAAAGCTTTTTCTTTATAAAGCTCACCGCCAAATATTTGCAGTGAACTATCTTCTAACCATTGCTCAAATAATATATTATTTTTTAAATCTTTTTTTCCTTGAACGAATTGAAAGAAGGCCCGCTCTCCAAATGAAATAGAGGCCACAGGACCTAGTTCGAAGTCTTTATGGTCTCCAACACGGGCAGTATCAATTTTTTTGCCATTTTCATCGAGAGAAGTTCCATAGAAATTAATCAGGCATGTATTGAGCTTCCAACCTTTGGGGACTTCGGATTTTTTAAAGTGCATTTTAGTAATGCCTTCAATGGTTTCAATAATTTTTTTTAATTCTTTTGGGTAAGCTTCACCCCGGACACAGCGATTATAAATTCCTTTAGGTGGATGGTAATAATTCAAGCAGGCAAACTGCCAATTTCCCAACCAATAAACAGGGCGGAGTAATTTTCTTTGAGTGTCTCCCTCTGGAGGAGGGTTGTTTTCAGAATAGCGATACTCCCAAATAGGATAGAGAGTCTTAATCCAATTGATAATGGCATCCTTCTCTACCTTCTTAATGAAGGTAGGGTGATAAAAGAGACCGTCTTTTCTAATAATAAGTTTTTTTGCCATAATTATAGTTTATCTATTTAATGACAGCGCTTTATCTTGTAAATCCTAAGTATTTCCTATGTAAAATTTACCACTGGTTGGTGGGACAGATTGTTATTCCATGATGTTGTTGTTACTTCTTTCTTGAAGTGAATTTTGCACCTGGGGGGAACATAATGAAGAAGTTTAATTTAGCATCTAAAGCAACTCTGGCATTACTGGTTTTTAATTTATCTGTCCCTCAAGCTTTTGCTCACACAATTTCAAAAGTCAGACCATCAATAATTAAAAGTGAAAGACTCTCAGATCCTTATTATGAAATTCAATCAGCTAGCATAAGAGAATTAACTCCAGAAGAAGAATTAGAATTTATTGGGGACCTGCCGGGGCTTAGCGAGACAACACAAGCTACTTCGTTTGAAGGTCAGTTAAAGGCCAACAGAATTCCTCGCATTCCACCAAGACCGCCTGAAACGAATACTCCTATTACAGATATAGACACTAGTACTGAAACGAAATCAGAAATTAATAAAGGCGGAACTGACATTGTTGCAGCAGGTGGCGGTGGAACATCAACAACTGGAGCCGGTATCGGTGGCATACTTGATAATATCATCATGGTGACAGATAAGGTGGCGGCCATTGGTCAAAAGATTATGCCACTTATTGAAAAGGGCAGACCTATTGTGACAAATAATCCAATGGCGGCTATTTCAGTTATTCCAAGATTTGATTCGAAAGATCCAGTTCTTCACGATATGGAAGGTTGGTCTATTCCAATGTCTAAGCATTACAAAATTGCTTACTCAAATGGTTATGGTGGAGAGGTCGTGTCGTTTGTTTATAGTATCAGTTACCAATACGGTGGAAAATATTTGGGACTTGGAAAATATTTAACTGGCATCAGAGCTTCAGCTAGAAATATTGTCGTGAATTGGGGATTTGATTTAGATGCCAGCTCACAGCTCGTTCAGATATCTAATATTGGTACTTCAAAAGCTGTCGTGGCAGGTGCGACCGTTGAAATTTCTTATACAGTAAAGAATTGGTCGCGTGTTAATACCACGAACGAAGCTTTCTTTATTTCTGGTGATGGTAAACTTTATAAAATGGATTAATTTCTCATATATCTGTAGTTGAGTTATTTAATAAGCACTCATTCAATTTTGAACAAGTGCTTATTTTTTTCGTAGTTTTTTAGTATTCATCAAATCCTGCAATACTTCATAGGCCAAAAATACTCCTAAAGTTTTAAATAAAAAAAACGATAGATATCTTAAATACTTCTCCCTTTTGGTTTTCTTAGAGGGGGAAAAAAATACTCAACTGGATTGGGGAAAATTTATGAAAAAGACTATCTTCATTATTGGATTTTTTGTTTGCAGTCTCACTTTTGCAGGTGAAAGTGGATTTATTTATAATGGCAAAACATACACTGTGTACAAAGATGGTGTGAAAGTAGGAAAAACAATAGAAGAATTAGGCTTTGTTAAACCGAAGGAGCCTACAAACCGCAACCCATCATCTTTTACCAACGAACAAGCTCTTCAATTAACTTTTCAGACTGATAACAAAGGTAACACTTGTTACTATTTCCAGTATACCACCGGAGATAGCCTTTCATGCGTTCATAAATGATTGAATTTTTCTATAATTTAAAGACCGTACCTCTTAAAAAAATCAAAGATTAATTTAGAGGCATCTGGACCTTTTGGATCGTTGTATGGAAGATTCGCCACACCACCACTCCAGCCGTGAGAAAGATTATTGATCATGTATCTTTCGATAAAAACTTCGTGTTCAGTGTTAGTTGTAGTGTAGAGGTTGTAGCCATAAACGTCAGTATCAGGAATATTTTGAACATCTTTTTCTAAGAAGTAAGAATTATCTCTTACACCGTTATCAAGATAGTCATTAAAGGCCTTCATTTCAGATTCAACTTGAAAAGCATGCATCGGGCTCATAAGAGGACTCTTCATTCCATGGAAGATGATCATTGGCATGGCCTTAGGTCTGTCTTTAGCAAACAATGAACAAGCGTTGCCGTAAACGGCCGACACACCACTCGGGACTGAAGCTCCAGTGAGGACGACTTCTGCGAAGTCTGTACCCATATAAGATGAATAGTACTGAGTTCCGTCGTGAGAAGCCAAGGCCTTAAATCTTTCTGGGAAGCAGTTACCTAAAATATTAACCATTGAAGCCCCAGCACTCATACCAGCGGCAAAGACGTTCTTAGAGTCACCATTATGAGCAGCTAAAACGGCATTGAGCATCTCTACAATGATTAAACTCTCACCAGTGCGGCTGTTGTTACTTGGAATAATCCAATTCCAGCACTTAAAAGGGTTATTCATAATATTTTGTTCAGGAAAAAGGGCGATGAATTTTTCTTTATCGGCCCATTTTTCAATACGAGTGCCTTTGGCAAATTCGGCAGCATCTTGTTGGCAACCATGAAGCATAACGACGACAGGAGATTTTTTATCACTTGGAAGATTAGAAGGAACATAGACTTTGTAAGTTCTTGTTCCGTAGACTCCTTTGTAGCTATCAGTGACCCATGTTCCAGCTTTAGCTGTAGTCATTAGGCAAACAAACAAAAGGCCTATAAGTTGTATCTTCACAAGGAAGCTCCTTAAATAATATTAAACAAGATTCAACTTTATAATGGAGAATGACATTTGTGTCGAAGAAATTATGCCAAGCTGCACAGGATGTTAGAAGAAGTAAGGTTTTCAGGGAAAGATCTAGCAAAGCTAAATAGCAGATTTTTTATGGCGACCGTGACCTTGACAGTTTCGTTGCGGTGAACGAATTTTCTCATGCAAATTATTTTATGATTAGGAATTGTCTATGATTATGTCAAAAGTGACTCGAGATTTTGGTGAAGTGGCTTTTTATAAAACTGGATCAGGCCCAGTACTTCTTGGCCTTTCCGGTTTTACATGCAGTCATTATAATTTTATTGACCTGGTCCCACATCTAGAAAAAAATTTTACAGTCATCTTAATTGACAACCGGGCTACGGGAAAATCATCGCGCACTAAAGAAGATTATTCGATAAAAAATTTAGCTGAAGATGCTTTAGCTGTTATGGATCACTTGGGAGTTAAACAATTTGGTCTTATGGGAATTTCCATGGGGGGATTCATTGCTCAAGAGCTGATGAAGCTCGCTTTGGATAGAGTGAGTGCGCTAAGTTTCATGTGCACGACTTCGGGGCCTCCAACGTTTAATCACCCAAGAAAACTCACTGAAGAAGAATTAAGACAAATGGCCATTTGGGAACCTCGCACTTTTGCTGAGGCCATGACAAAGGCCACAGTTCATCCCTCACTTATAAAAAATGATCCAGCTCAATTTCAAAGGATTATTAATTTAAGGCTCGAGCACCCTATGGATCTCGAAGAGAAAATTCGTCAAAATAAAGCGGCGGTTACTTTTCTAGAAACACCTTTTGATTTAAGCATTATAAAATGTCCGGTGCTGGCGATGGCCGGTGAAGCTGATCGTTTTTTAAGTCCAAGTTTTCCAGGTCTTTTTAGAAGCGCCATTCCTCAAACCGAAGTTGAGCTTATACAAGACACAGACCACTACTTCTTTTTAGAAAAGCCTTTATTAGTTGCAGAAAAACTGAATCAATTTTTTCAAGGAAAAGTTTTATGAGTTTTATTAATTTAAAAAAAGCGGCTGTCTGGCTTCCCGAGGGTTATGAAGATGCGGCTTTGATTGCTCGCGAATCAGGTGTACCAGAACACGTCGTCTCATCGAAGATGGGAATAGTTCGTAAGTGTCGTGCTGATAAAAATACTCATCCAGGTGACATGGCCGTTATGGCCGCTAAAAAAGTGATGAAAGATATCGATCCACTATCTATTGATATGGTGATTTGGACGGGATCAGAATATAAAGATTATATTGTATGGACGGCAGGAATTTATGTTCAAAGAGAACTTGATCTTAAAAATGCCAAGGCCTTTGATATTTCTGCACGCTGTTCAAATAAAATTCTTGGTCTGCACCTGGCAAAATCTTTAATGCTCACTGATCCAAAATTAAAACGCGTCCTTCTTTGTGGCGGACACAAAACTGGAGATTTAGTTAATTATAAAGATCCGAATACGAGATTTTTATATAATCTTGCTGATGGTGGATCTGCTATCCTCCTTGAAAAAAGTGATGTGGCCGTAAACCCACTTTTAGAATCATCAATTATTACTGATGGTGATTTTACTACAGATGTCATTGTTCCAGCTGGTGGAACTAGGCATCCACTTCGCGATCATCCAGCGGAGAGTATGACTTATTTACAGGTTCCTGATGTAGATGGAATGAGAGAGAGATTAGAAAAGCGCTCGATTGTGAATTTCTTGCAAGTTATTCGTGAAGCGGGAAGTAATGAACTCAATAAACCGATTGATTATCTCGCCTTACTCCACATGAAAAAATCTGCTCACGATGCTATTTTAGAACCGATGGAGT
>JAYSPR010000373.1:0-10883 GCA_043721975.1 Bacteriovoracaceae bacterium | reverse complement strand
AACATTATTGAGATATCATTAGTAATAAGTAAAACTTCAAATGGAATGATTATGTTAAACCGACTCACCAATGCCTTCAGAGCACTCTTAGCACCTCCTACTGGCTTTAAAATGCAAACCTTTACCTACTTTGTTCCCTCACCACCGGCAAGATCTACAGGGTATAGAGAAAAGCACTTTGATAAGCTTTTCTTTGAATTTATTAACCGAGGCTATGAAGTAAAAAGCCTCACAACTCAAGCATCCACCGGAGATAAACACTCGGGAATGTGGGTAATTTGTTTAGTCCAGGCCACAACTAAAGAAGCCGAACAATTAAATGTCGCTGATTTTCTTTCAGAGCAATTTAAAACACAAACGAGCAATACAACCGAAGTTGAAGGGCTTTATTACATTGATAATCAGGCCGATGAATGAATTCTAAGATTCTCATTTTAATCACAGTTTTCTTCTTGGGAAGCTGCTCTTATTTTTCAAATAAATTAGAGACCATATTTGATAGTAAAACATCCGCTGAAGTTGTTAGTAATGACTTTAAAAAAAATAATTTTTGTCCAGCAAAATCTCCTTATCAATTTACTAGTGAAGATGAAAATATTCAAAAATTACATAATAGTTTAAGGAAAAATTTCTTAGATAAAAAATCTCAGTCTTTTATAGAAAAAGCAATTCTCTTGACTCTGATTGAAATGCGTAGAAGACCAGACCTCCTGACTCCTTATTCTCGCCTGCAAGTTTATATAAAGCTTGGAGATAAAGACTATTATTTTGATTTCACTCCTAAAAATTCTACTGGAAATAGTCAATATGAAACATCTATGCCCTCACTCATGGCACTAGATTATTTAAACAAACGATTTAATAAAGGCCCATCACTTCTTTCAATTGCAGAAAAACTTGATGACTATCTCCCGGTAAGTAACATCGTCAGTTCTGAACTGGCATCATTTTTAAGAGATAATCAAAATGAGTTAAGAAAAAATGAAGCGTTCACTGCTCTTTTTTTTAAAGGTGATGATGTTATTACAAGATATGACACATTTGATTCAATGACATTCAAATCTATTGTTGAAAAATTCTATAAAAATAAAAAGCAAGATATTTCACTCTATGAAAACTTTGAAAAACCTTTTTTTAATATAAAACAAAATAAAGAAAATCAGTCGACGATAGAATGTAATTTCAATCTCAACATTGATGCAAGACTCCAGTTTGCGACCGAAGAAAATATGAGAGTACAGTCTCATCCCATCGCTTTTAGTGAAAACAATAATATTTTTATGGCCATTAGCTCTGCCCAAATTATTCACCCACTCGCTCCGGCCAAAGAGTTTTCTCATTTTTTAAAACAATCCCCAGTCAAAACGCCCGTTCCAATATGTAATTTTAGAAATCAACATCAAAACATCACACTTTTTTCCATTAATGGAAAAAATCCTATTCAACATTTTCAGCACTTGATTTCTTATGACATTACTCAAATAGAAAATGCTGAAAGTTTAAATGAACTTCTAAGTTTTTCGAGACATCTTTTCCTCAATATGCCCGACCGAATTTTGTATGAATCAAAACGAGGGCGAAGATCACAATTAAACTTATTTTTATCAATGAATTTTCCTATTTATCATGTCGATTCGTTGGGAAATATCACAGGCCATGCCGAATTTAAAAACGAGTCTGAAAAAAGTCAAACGCTGATAATTGATGAAAGAAGTCCTTCACGACTGTGGTGTCAGTAATGAAAACAATTGTGCTTTTTGGTGGAGCCTCAGAGAAAATTATTGCAACTTTTAAAATTCAAGAAAAAGATTATGAAAAGAATCTTATGAATTACCTTCATGCTCAAAATATTAATATTGCTTCTAGCTGCCGAGGGGAAGGCATTTGCCAGAAATGCCTCATCTTTATCAATGAAAAACCTTTGTTATCGTGTCAAAAAAAAATTTCTGACATCTTCCATAACACTGAGTCTATTGAGCTTAAAGTTTCTTATTTGTAGACAATAATTTCAGACTGATTTAAAATAAAAGACTACCTTAACAATGGTTTTTTATGCGTTATCTCTCTATTGATATTGAAGCTACTGGTTTAAATGAAAACGACTACATGATCGAATTTGGAATGATTCCGTTTTGTACTGAAACAAAAAAAGTTGAAGATTCACTATCCCGAAATTTTTATATTAAATGCCCTTCATTTGAAGACTTAAAGCCCAGACTCGATAAATGGGTTATTGATCACAATGAAAAACTTATTCATAAGGCCCACGTTACAGGTCTTCATATGGATAGTTTTAAAGATCAATTAGAAACTTATCTCATAAGTAATGAAGTCAAAAATTATTTTAAAAACGAAAGAAATGAAAAGATTATCCTTTTTGGAAAATCAATGAGCGCCATAGATCTCCCTTTTTTAACTCGTGACTTAAGTTGGGAATTCATGCGCAAAAATTTTCACCACAGAAATTTGGATCTATCTTCTACGGCCAACACTTTAATTGATTTAAAATTCTTACCGGCCGAATGCTCTTCGGGATCTAAGTTAATGTCTTTTCTCAATATGGGTGAAGTGAAACACACTGCTTTAGAGGACGCAAAAAATACTGCAATTATGTACCTTAAGCTTTTAGAGCTTTTTCAAAAAAAGAATTAATTTTTTATTTTGAGGCCAAGAAATCAGTTGGGTCTATGGCCTGGCCATTTTTTCTAATTTCAAAATGCAAATGCGGCCCATAAGTCCTACCTGTCATTCCAATTTGAGCAATAACTTGTCCTCGATAAACTCTTTGGCCCTGCGTTGTAAAATTTGATTTAGCATGGGCATAGACTGAGAAATAACCGTTTCTGTGGGCAATAACTGTTATATTTCCGTAACCACCAATCTCATCTCCGGAATAGACCACAACACCATCTGCTGCAGAAACAATATGTGAGCCCACTCGACCAGGAATATCTACGCCTTCATGATTCTTCCCCCATCTTTGTCCAAAATTTGAACTAAGTTTGTTGCTGGAAGGAACCGGCCATAAAAATTCACCTGATTTCAAAAGACCGTTTGGATCAAAGGCCTTTGTTTCAATCTCATCTAGTATTCCCCTTTTAAGAGGGATAAAGACCCATTCACCCGTCTTAATAGGCTTGCCTATATTAGACGATTCTATCTTCTCTTTTGGCACATTAAACTCTTTAGCAAGTGTTTCAATTGTATCGTTTGGCTTGACCATAACATAATGACCACTTTTCACAGACGCACATGAGGTCATGAACATAAGAATAAAAATAGTGATCGTCCAATTTCTAAAGGTCATTAAATTAAATTCATCCTTGAAGGGCCAAATACAATTAACAATTATTCCGTAAAAACTCAGAAGTTAATTCCATTAACTTTGAGCTACTATTACTAAATTCACAAAGATTTATAGGAGAAATAGAAATTTTTTTTTCATCTATCGCTACACAATCAGAGCCCGCATGGGGTTCAAAACCTTTATAACTGCCACCTATCCAATAATAGTGACGACCTCTAAAATCTAACCTTTCATCAATGTCTTCTGAATATTTTCGAAAACCAGGTCTTGTTAACACAACACCGTTAATCTCAGAATCAATACACCATGGAACATTGATATTTAAAAAACTTAACTGAGGCATTAGTTTTGATATATTTGATAATACAAGAGTTTTAATAAAATTTGAAGCACTATAATAAGGTAGATGATTTTTGTCGGTATCTTTAAATGAAATGCAAGAGCTCACGGCCAACGAAGGAATCCCATGAAATGAAGCCTCTCTGGCCGCTGCAACAGTACCTGAATAAAAAAGATCTTGTCCTAAATTTCCTCCACGATTAATTCCAGAAATTAGCAAATCAATTTTTTGCCCGTAGTATTTTGATTTGGGATTTTTAAATAAATGACCTATGGCCATAAGTGCACAATCTGCTGGATAACCACTACATGCATAGATGTCCCGTTCTATTTCTTCTAATCTAAGAGTCGTATCGAGTGTTAATGTATGACCCGTGGTCGATCTTTCTGTCATTGGGGCAACGACAATAACTCTAGCAATAGGTGATAATGTTTCCTTGAGTATATTTAAGCCTGGAGCATGAACTCCATCATCATTTGTTAAAATAATCGTTAACATATATATCCTAAAAAGAATTTAATAAATTTTTTTGCAAATCAATTTCAAAGCTTAACTTATTTAAATCAACATTGCGGTAGCACACTTCAATTTTAGAATTAATTGATAAACTCAATAATTCAAATCCAATAGTGTCAATGAGACCACTTTGCAAATTTTCTCCAAAGTTGGCCTTCAAAACTATTTTTTTAACACCTAATGAAGATTCCGGTATTTGTTGATGAATTGATTTTAAAAAAGGACCGAGATTTCCTGATCGAAAATGTTTTTCTAGAGTTTCATATTCAAGAATGATTCCTTGAAATTTTGGATGATAAGTAAATTTTTTATCAAAAAACTCACTATTATTGTTAAGCAAAAAATTGCAATCTAGATCGATAGGAGAAATAGGCCACTCAGCACATTCAATAATTGCGTTTTTAGAAAAATGCCCTATGTCCAATAATAATTTTTTAATCATTGGATCATTAGATCTCGCAAAATAAAAAAAGATTTGGTCGCTCGCATCTAAAAGTGGAAGCAAATCTGATAAAAAAACATGCTCTTGAACAAAACTAAAACTTTTAGGTGAAAAATCGAAACAAAAATCTTTCACTCCTTTTTCTTTAAGAAGTTTTAATGTTCGTTTGTCATAAATTCCGTCGATGCGAAAAGACTGTATCATATGGTCTATGATACCTTCTTTTGAAATTAATTATCTCGAACACTAAATATTGCCTAGCTTGATTTTATGAAGCTAAGTAATTCCTTGAAGAAGACGTGTTTTTCATTAGTTCCTATAGATTCTGGATGGAATTGGTATGAAATCCCTTGAGGAAATATTGAGATAAGTTCTTCTGTATGACCTCTGTAAACTGATAGTGAGTTATACCTTTGAACAAGGTAATCCTTATCCTGAAATCTAATGAGTTCTTGCTGGCCATGAATCTGACTTTTTGAAGCTCTAACTTCATAACCTTTCATTCTACCTAATATCTGATGACCGAGACAAATCCCCATGAGATATAAATTTTTTTGAGCTAAAATCTTTGTCAGTGAAGGATAAAAATGACTATATTCATCGGGGTGACCTGGCCCTGGGCCAAGAATAATAGCATGGCGATAGGGAGATTCTAATATTGAATAAATAGTTATTGAAAAAAAAACTTCACATGAAATAACTTGTAACTGTGATTCAAAAGGAAATATCACATTGGCAATGTTATAGGTAAAACTATCATTAAAATCTATAATATATATTTTATCTAACATTGATTGATGCAAAATTATTGGCGTTATAGTTAATATAAAGTAATAAGCCTACTTTCTTTTCAATTAAATCTCTAGTGAAGTTAAACTCTAATTTCCAACAATTATTAATAGGAGAATAGAGAATTGAATATTTACTTTGAGTTATTAACTTACTTTCTAAATTGTAATCAATTTTATTTTTTAATGTAATAAGGTCATTAAGATTTAATGAGAAATCGTAGCCAATTAATTTTGTAACAGGGGTATTTTTAGAATTAAAAGAATTGTAAGAGAAATTACTTGCAAGCGTAAAATCATCATAATTAATCCCAAAAGTAGAAGTTAACTTATGCTCACCTGTCTTATGAGAATAGAATTCTTGGGCCCCTAGACTGTAGTGACCGATCGTGAAGCCAGAGTTAACGTATAAACGAGTCAGTCTGTCTTCAAGATTTGGAGACTTTACATCGAGGTCGAGCCCCTGAGAAATATCAAAAAAGAGCACTTCACTGTATGTAAAATTATCTTTTAAATATTGATGATTTGTATAAGGGTCAAATTTTTTCGCTGTTTTTTTAATAACATTATTATTCCACTGTAATTCAAGAGTATTTGATAATGGCAGTGAATCAAGTGAAGTCGTTTGATTTGAGAGGTGCTCTCTATCTCGAAGCGCATCTAGGTAATCAAATTGACCTGTATCATTTTCAATTTGAGATTTAAACTGAGAATTACCTTTATATTTTTGTTCGCCTAAATAATAGTGCTTAATCTTATACTCTTGAGAGTGGCGATAGCTATTATTGTAGGTGTACGATTTTTCCTCAATATTGGTGTTTTTAATCTTGGGAAGTGATCCGATTGTATTGGAAATCTCTTTGCCAGTTAGTCCTTTCAAAGCTCCATCATTTTTACCACTAGACTGGTTTTCTTCAATTGTGCTTGGACTTTCTTCCATATATGAAAGTCCAAAAATACGATCTAGTTCAAACTTGGCTTCCGTTTCATAGATAAAACCTTTTTTAGTGAAATTTTTATCTGCTTCAGTCGGAAGTGTATAGGATTGAAAATCTAATTTAGTTTGATGTGAAAAAAACACTGGACCAACATTACCCAATTGCCAATCTATATAAGGGGCAAAATTTAAGCGTCTCGCATTTCGAATGGGATAATTCTGAATAATTTTATTTTGCTTAAAGATTGTGTAATCACTGGTCAGCCCTACTGATAAATTTTTAAGAAATGGGTATTGACTGTGAATTAAATTATAGGGAACTGATGTCAGAGTCATCTTCGGCAGAATTTGCACATATTGATCATCAAATTTTGCCGGATCACTGACAAAAAGATTTTTATTAAAGTAGCTTTCTAAACCGAAAGAAAAAAGAGAGGTCCTTCCTTCTAAGAATCCTCCTCCGCCCAGTTCTGTTCCCTTCACTCTGTCTTTACTAAAAAAATCTAAATCCCTAATGGTGTCTAGGTCAGAGGTGTCGGTGAAATACATATGCCCATTTAAAAAATGCTTGTAGATAAAGTGACTTTCGATATCAGAAAAACTTCTTGAGTCTTTTTTTCCACTTAAGGTTTTAAGAACTTTATAAGGCTCATAAATTCTATCCTTGATCAGAAGTGAATTAACTTCCATCCACGTTTTTTCTTTAAAATTTTGTCTATACTGAAACTGTCCACCGAGACCTCTATCTCCAAAAGTCGAGGGTGTTAATGTTAAGTCTTTGTAGTCGTCGATGACCCAAAAAAATGGTTGTTGGTACTTAAAACCTTCTGAAGAACTAAAGCCAATACTGGGAAACAGTAGGCCCGTTTCTCTTTTTTGCTTTATAGGAAAAATGATGTAGGGCAAATACATGGCCACGACACCATTCACTTTTATAAAAGCATTATTGAGTTGAACATATTTTCCAATAGTGATTTTAATTTTTTTTCCAAAAATACTCCAAGACTCCGGACAATCTTTACAAGTCGTGTATTCCGCTTCTTCGGCATAAATCACATCATTAGACGATTGAATAATACGTTTGCCTGTAATAGCGTAGTTATCTGAAAGTACCCTGGCATTTTCTAGATCAATTTTTTTTGTAATAAAGTTATACTTTAATTTTGTACCATACAAAGTAAGCTCTGGAGCAATGTACCTAACATTTCCCATAACCTCGACTTCACCACTACTAAAATTAATTTTTGCTCTTTCTCCATAAATGGTATTTTTCAAATGAGAAATAACCACATTCCCTACTGCTTCAAATTCATTTTTTGATGATTGTCTGTAGGCTTTATCTGAAAGGACATTTATTTTTTGGCCGAGGTCAAACTCAAAGGTTTCACGAGCAAAAGAAGGATTTAACAAGAGCATAATAAAAAAATTAAGAAAGAATAAAGCGCTGAACTTCTCCAACGAAATAATAAGATCCACAAACCAAGACGGTTTCTGAGTTTGAATTTTGAAGTTCTGATTTCCAGTCCGAAACAAAATTTAACATTCCTTTGTTAACTTTATGGCAGGCTTTTTTTAGGACCGCTTCACTCATGGCCTTAGGATGATCGAAGCTCGTAAGTACAATATTCGTTGACGCACTAAAATAATCAGTCAAAGTTTTTAGCATCACTTCTGCTTCTCCCTCTGGTCTTTGTGAAAAACTCACTAAGACTGATTGAGATGTGGCACTACTGTTTTTAAATCCCACTTCTTCGAGATTTTGTATCATTCTTCTGATGCCATCAATATTGTGCGCACCTATAAAGATAAGGGACTTTCCTAGAAAAGTCATTATCTCTCTGCGCCCTTTATAGGCCGGTAGCTTCTTCATGGCCTGGAGAAAAACCTGGCTTGAGTTGGATTCAAAATACCGAAAAATCTCCCAGGCCAAACTTTGATTCTCATAAAAATAGCTCGCTTTTTCTTGTGAGTTTACAAGCGGCATCCACTGCACTTCATACTTTTTTGTATAATCACAAGTGAGTTCATTAAGGTAATTCAATTTAAAATTAGTAAAAAGTGGGCGGTTTTTTCGCGCAACAGCTATTTTTTCTGAAAGAATTTGATCATAACGAGTTCCTAAAATGGCCTGATGATCCCGAGAGATTGAGGTAATACAAGCACAATCTGCATCAAAATGATTAACAGCATCGAGTCTTCCTCCCAGGCCAACTTCCAATATGAGATAATCTAACTTTTCAATTTTTTTTGAAAGGAGTAAAAAGACTAAAAAAAGAAATTCATAAAATGAGACCCTAACTCCACTTAACTCTAAATCAAGCAAGCTTTCCGCTTCATCAATGGCCGATTCTAATTCGTCATAACTTACATCGCGAGAAATATTTTCATCTGCCTGTGAAAAATAAAAACGCTCTCGAATACTTAGAATATGCGGAGAAGTCCACAGTGCAAAACTCCGCTTTTCTTCTCGAAAAAAGGAACCTAAAGTGTGGGCCGTCTGCCCTTTGCCATTAGTCCCTGCAATCGTAATAACCTTGGTTCCTCGTTTTTTAAAATGATCAATAAATAGGTGGTAGACAACTCTCGTTCTTTCTAGTCCTGGGCTAAAGACTTCTGGCCCAAACTTTAAAAAAAGACGGTTCATAATCATGTCTTCTTTATAAGAATCGAAATGAGCATTAAACCCGGATTCAGTATTTTCTTGAACGTCTTTCATGCCCATAACTTAATGAATAGATTATAACTTGTCCATTTGACAATTTTTTGAGGCACTTTTAAATCCTTAAAAATCAGTATTTGATCAAAGATTTCAAGCTTTAGCACATATTTACCGATAAATCTTTGAAACATTTGTAGACTGGTAGAAAATAGAACCTCAAATGAATAAACAGCATATAAAATCTCATTTACACCTCTCGAACATGATCTCCATGCTGAGCTTTGTGTTTGTTTTATTTATTTTTTCATCAAATATTTTTGCAGAAGAAAAAGCTAAGTCTTGCACCAGTGAAAAATTAACTTTTAAAAAACTATATCTCGAACTACAGGCTAAATTTTTAAATTACGAAGGTAGCGATACAAAACTAGATGCCAATGGAAATATCACTTTGGTAGCACACCAAAAAGGGAAGCCTTACGAAGGAAAAGTTTTTGAAGCCGCAGTCTACGGCCAATATCAAAATGCTTTAAAAAAAGTTGGAAAACTTTATCAGTCCGCAAAGTTTTCTAAAAATGGTAATGATGATAAAGATGAAATGAGTAAAAGCTATCCAGAGCTAGTGAAATTTCTCCAGACCGTTGATGGTGGAGACACCAGTGACTATATTGAAAAATCAAATATCGGTGTCGTTTTAGAGCAATTACAAAAGGCCAGCGAAGCTAAATTTAAAGATGAGGCCTCAAAAAAATTCGCCATCACTGATGACGATAAGTATTTATTAAAAAAATTGTTAACTCACGCCCAAGATCGTTTATGTAGCGTTGAATCTTATGAAAAAACAGGAAAAGGAACCCCACTTTTCACTGCACCTTATCTTAAGAAAATTCGCGAAGCTCCTCTCAATAGATTAATTGGGGCACTCAAAGGTGCAAAATTAACTGCTGACTCAGACCTCATTGTGGACACTAATACCGCTGTAGATTCTGCTATCGCTGAGCATATGGATAAACTCGGAAAATGGATGAGGGCAAATCTCGCATGTAGAAAATTTATCTCTGACCCTAATTTTCTTCAGGCCAATGTTCAGTCTTGTAACTACAACAAATTTTTAGACGTACTTGAAGGCGAAAAACTCGATCGTTTTCAAGCAGTCCTTCATTATATTAATGCCAATGAAAGACTTCTTAATCGCCCTCAGGCTAAAGCCGAAACAGCTCTAGATGAGCTACTATTAGAAAGTAAAATTGATAGTGCCTTTTCAAATTTAGGTAACCGTATTGGTTGTACTGAAATTACTGGACCTAGTGGATCTAAGAAAATTTTCGTCAGGAATTTACCCTACGTAGATAATAAATTTGATACGTCAAAAATTACCTGCAAATTAAACAAAAAAGCGCTCTCACCTGCAGATTGTAGTAAAAAAGTAGAATTTGTTTCTGATGAATTCGGTCGTGGACTTGAAATGAGGCAGAAAAAAGGTAGCGGGCCTCCTGTTACTTTTTCAGTGACAGAAAATCCTGATTGTAGTGATCTTGACTTAGGGACACCTCCAAGACCTCTTACTCTAACTGAAGAACAAATGTGTGCTCTTCCTGAAAATAAAGATAAGAAAGTTATGGTTAATGGCAAGTGTATTGATAAGCCTGCCTTAACTGAAGAACAAATTTGTGCTCTTCCTGAAAATAAAGACAAAAAAATCATAGTTGATGGTAAATGTGTTAACAAGCCAGTCGAAAATAAAGCTGAAAAAGAATGTGTGAAGAAAAACGACGAATGGAAAAAAGCTTCCGGCAAAGAAAGAGGTCTTCGTTTTACTTGGAACTCGGATAAAAAGGTTTGTGAAGACTTAAAACCTGATCCTAAACCAGAGAAAGAAGAAAAAGAAGAAAAAGAC
>JAYSPR010000372.1:0-4434 GCA_043721975.1 Bacteriovoracaceae bacterium | reverse complement strand
TTTTGAGATTTTGTTCTGTATTGTCTTGTTGTAGTTCCAGTCGCTTGCATAAGTTCCTCCGGTTGGAGGTGTCTAGTTCAATTGGGGGTTACGAACAATTCTATTATTTAAAATATCATTAATAGAAATGCCTACCCTGAATCCTGAACTATGTTGATAGTCATAATCTCTCTTTTCGAAATTAATGATTGATCCACTAACTTGATTAAATATTTTTTGACAGTAATTGGAAAGCTCTTCAATAACTGGCCCCTTCAAGTAAACGGCAAAATCTAAACGTGAAATATTATTTAATTCAATGACAGAATAAAATATGTTAATACCTCCTACCATTGCAAAAAGATTATCAATTATTAATATTTTATGATGTAATCTTCTAGCAAATTCCATATAACTAATTAGAGTAATAGTATTAAATCTATAAAAATATATACCTAGGGCTTTTAATTTTTCCTCTACTATAATCGGTAAATCTCTCGACCCCACACTATCAACAAGAATATAAATATCTACTCCTCTCTTCTTTGCGTCCAGTAATTCTTGTTCAACCTCAATTCCAAAACGATCTAATTCAAAAATATACGTTTGCAAATGAATTGATTTCTTCGCACTCTTAATCATCTCTAGGTATTTTGTATAATACTCCTTGCTGTCCTTATAAAAAACGACATGATTGTGATCGGTAATTTGAGTTTTTTTTATTTTCATGGAAAATTCAACTCGCAATACAATGGAAGATGATCCGAAAGCATATTATTATTGTGAATGACATGTGAATTAATAACAGAAGATTTTTTAATGTAAATCCGATCTAAGCTTAGTATTGGGGCAAAAGCAGGAAAAGTTAAAGCATGATGATTGTGCTTTAAATAATATGCATCTTGCATTCCTAAAGTCTTCTTAAAAATACTATTTGATTTTTTGTTATAATCATTAAAATCCCCAGCAATGATTAAAGGGAATTCATCAAATTGATTATTAGTTTTAAAGTATTTTATTATTTTTTGATATTGATTATTTCTACTGTTATGAAAAATATTTAAATGAAGTGAGGCTGCCATTATGATTTGGTTTTCTACAGATACTTTACAAAGAAGCATTCCTCTCTTTTCAAAAAAATTTGTTGATAAATTAATATTTTCAATAAATTCTAGTGGATACTTACTCAAGATCACATTGCCATGATGGCCATTATCATAGACTGCATTTTTAGCATATGAAGAATAGGACCAAATTTCATCTGCAAGAAATTCAAATTGTGAACGAACTAAGCCTGACTTTTCATGTCGCCTATTTTCACCTACAACTTCCTGCAAAAAAACTAAGTCGGCTTGCGTTGAGTTTATAAATTCTTTTATTTCTTTTATAAAATAACGTCGATTATTCCAGTTAAATCCTTTGTGGATGTTATAAGTTAATAGTTTTAATCTCATTCTTTTTACTAAACATATGTCAAAACACTAGTGAGTTTAAGGATGAAAGAGTAGATGAAAGATTGGTTTTGACGTTTCCTCGCCTTTTTTATAACTTGTATAAGTCTCAAAGTCTCGAAGAAAGATTTGATCTAAAAATGAGTATATTTCAAGAGGTGTCAAGGGACGATTAAACTCCGATGACTTCTTTTCAAATTCCTTGTAAATGCTATTACCAACTTTATCAATGGCCATAAAAAGCTCAATTTGTCCGGCGTTCATATTAACCGGGATCTTTTTTTGAACAAGCTTTCTCACGATAGGCAGTCTTCTTAAGAGCCAAATTCCTCTTGAAGCCGCTTCCATTTAAAAGCTGGGATCCATTTTATAGTTCGCTTTATCCATGCGTTCAAAAATTTTTGTTAAAATAAAATCCTTAAGTCTCGACTCTTCCATCTTTTTGGGATTTCTCCACTCTGCAATAAGCTCAAAGCGCGGATCAAATTGAATATCTCCTGGTGCAAATACTTCAATGTCCTTAATATTTTCTGCTGTAGCGGGGACTCCAATGGTGTTTAAAAAAGGAATGATACCTGGAGAAAACTTTGACTTAAACATTGGGAAAAAGTCTTCATTCGGTAGTGCTTTTTTAAATCCACTTGAAATAATTTCTGAACAAAATAATCTTGTGTCATCTTTATATTTCATAGTGAAATCATATTCGATGTTCTTTTTTTTCTCCTGAGCAGCTAGAACTCTATCGTGAATATATTTCGAAGCAGTATTCGCCACTTCGCTATTTTCGTATCTAAAAACAACTTCGCGAGCATTTTTAGAATCAATATGTTCTTCTAAAGGTTCTACCACACTTCCAATTTCAATATGGGCCTCTGTGGTCATGAGCTTTTTATCCTCTGGATTTTGGTAGACAAAACTCAAGTGCGAAAATTGATAATCATTTGTTCCAATTCGAGCGATGGCCGCCGATGAAAAGGCATTGCCACGAGAAAGTATGATATCTCCTGATTTTAAGTCTTCATAAGATTTAAAGTCATTTTCGTATTTTGGATTAACTAATAAAAAAGGAAATTCGCCTTTAAGGTTTACATAGTCTGCTGGAGCGTTTTGAGTTTTTTCCATGCGTACTTCAATGAGGTAGTCTTCAACATAACGAAGTCCTCTAAAGACGTCAGAAGCACTTTTTAAGCAGTTATTATTATTTTTGAAATTTTTAAAAGCTTCTTTAAGGGCAATACGGGCATTAAATGATTCTTTAATGTCATCATCGATCGCATTTAAGTCATTGAGCTCCATAAAGGCCCTATCGCCTGCGAGGGTGAATAATTTTGTGTAGAGACGGTCATAATTGGCCTTGCAGATTTCAGTATCATCAAGATGAAGAGTTGAGGCCCATCTCACTTGATCAATGAGAGCAGAAAGTCCAATACCCTCATTAGAAGAAGGACTTCTGGTTCCTGTACTCGCACAGCCAGCGATGAGAATAAGTGCACATGATTGGATCGTATTTTTGATCATGAATGAAGCTTCCTGCTTGTTAGATTAGTCAGGTACGATTTTACTTGAATTCAGTGGATTATTCTACAAAGGCATTTCTCTGGCATTATTTTCCAAATAGCTGCATAAAACTGTCCATAATTTCTACAGCCTGTAGAAATTATAAAAAAGAAGGCTCCCGTTTTTTTATTTTGCTAATGTCTGTTTATTGAACATTAAATTAAGGAGAACACCATGAAATTAGGTTTTTTATTTTTAGCTTTAGCAGTTATTTCTCAATCTTCATATGCAGAAAGCTACACATTTGCTTGTGGCCAAGTTGGCAATGTGGCCAGAACTCTAACAGTAAGTTCAAAAGCTCCTGGTGAAGACGGATACGTTCTTAAGGCGACTTATCAGACCGGTGGAAGAGACGCGGCAACTGGTATGCAGACAAAAAAGACTTATGAATTAGTCGGTCAATCAGATATCGTAAGCAACAATGGAAAGCAAATCTCAGCTTTGACTTTTCTTCAGATGTCCAATGTAAATTTTCAAGTTGTTGTAGCAAAAACAAAGAAAATTGGTGCTGTGGTTGATGGTGCTGAAATCAATTTAAGCAATACTAAAGATCCAGAAACTGCATTTAAATGTACTTTAAAGTCTTATAAAAAATAAATTTGAATTAAGTTTTTATTTTAACAAAAAGCCACTAAGAAATTAGTGGCTTTTTTATTTTAATTTAGTCTTTTTTAGCTGATAATTAAGCCCGATGGAAACTACAGATAAAATGCCTGTCCTCTTTATCGGTCATGGCTCACCAATGAATGCCCTCGCTCATAACGACTACACTAAAGTTTTAAATAAATTAGCTGCAAGCCTTGCAACTCCGAAAGCCATTTTAATGGTCTCTGCTCACTGGATGACAAAAGGGACTCACATTACGGCCATGGAGAAACCAAAAACTATTCATGATTTTGGTGGTTTTCCACAGGCTCTTTTTGATGTTCAGTACAAAGCCCCCGGAGACCCAAAATTAGCTGCATCTATCATTGAGGCCATCAAGGCTCCTTCGATCAAAAGTGACTTAAATGAATGGGGCTTAGACCATGGGACCTGGTCTGTTTTACGTCATATGTACCCTGAAGCAAATATACCTGTTTTACAACTAAGCATGGACATGAGTCAGGGACCTGAAGCTCACTTTGAAATCGGAAGACAGATTAAATTTTTGCGAGAAAAAGGTGTGCTTATTATGGGAAGTGGAAATATTGTTCACAACCTTCGCCAAATCGATTGGAATGAAAATGCCAAACCTTTTTCTTGGGCCGCGAGTTTTGATATGTGGGTAAAAGAAAAAGTTGAATCAAAAGATTTTGCTGCTTTAGTGAAAGATTACTCAAAGGCCCCTGGAGGACCAGAGTCTGTTCCGACACCGGATCATTACTATCCATTGCTTTATACATTAGGTGCAGCTGATTCTAGTGATCAGTTAAGTTTTCCCTATGAAGGAATGCAAAATGCTTCT
>JAYSPR010000371.1:0-9588 GCA_043721975.1 Bacteriovoracaceae bacterium | reverse complement strand
GTTTTATAAGACCGGTATATTTCTTTATTTTAATTAGCCATATCTTACTATCAATTGTTCAAGTACCTCTCATCCTTTCAACATTATATCTGGCAGCTTCTCAAAATTTTACCAAACATAGAAAACTGGCAAAAATTACTTTTCCCATTTGGCTTTATGTTTCAGTTACAGGTGTTTTAATTTTTATAATTTTAAAAGTGTTTAACGAAGCTTAGTTAAATCAATACAGTCATTTTGATAAATTCCAAACCCAAATCTCAACTTATTCCCTCTGAAATCATTTATGATATTGAGAGCACGTAGCTCGTCACGGGCCTTTTTTGCATGCTCCATACTAGGCATGACAAAAGTGAGGAAATGACCGTGATGATTATAATCGACGCTTAGTATATTTTTTTCAGTCAAATAGTGATGATCAATTTCGAGTAAATGATCTCTAAAGTTTTTCTGAAATAATTGAACAATAGAGTGAATTTTCTCTACCGTAATACCCTCAGTTTTAAAAAGTTTTAAGACCGCCTCAAGTCGATAGAGTGCTGAGAAGTCCATAATCGATCCAGTATAAATTGGACTATAATCTGAATTTTTAGGAACACTCATAAAGCAACAACCTTCTCCACCTTGAGCATATTTATAAGAACCTGAAATATAAAAAATTCTATCTTCAATTAAACTTAAGTCGGTTGGAAGTGCCATAAAGCCATGATAAGCATCTACGACAATTATGGTATTTTTATTTGTGACATTATCAATAATGGTCTTTAAATTTTTAATCGCCATGCCAGAATTAAAAAAGACCTGACTAAAAAAAATCATATCGTAATGGTTATTTTTAATTTTCTCTATGAAGCGCTTTTCAAAATCATCAAAAGGCTGAGTCGCAATTTTTTCAAGCTCTAGCCCTCCTTCTTCATTGAGGCGATTAACCAGTCTATCAAAACTATAAAACTCAGAATCAGTCGTAAGAATTTTTATTATGTGATCTTTTTTTATAGATAGACATTTAAGTAACCGATAAACAAATTCATGAGTATTGAGAGCAAAAACAATTTGCTCTGGATGACTTAAATTTAAAATATCTCCAATCAATTTTTGAACAGAAGGAATTTTTTCAGAAAAAATATAATCCCATTTATCATCTAGCCATTTTGCCGAGTCATCCCAGTATTGGAGAGTGGCGGCACGGGTGACATCTGGCCAGTAGTGATGACTATGACTGGCATAATGTTGAATATGTGGATTCGCAGTTAAGAACCGTGAATAATATTTTTTATACATTGAAATTCATTTTCTTTTTTACATCATTTGGTATTGCAGGAAGTCTGGAGTTTGGAATAAGGAAAGTTGAAAGATTAAAGAGGTCTAAGAAGACTCTATTGTTATCTGCAGCTCGCTTTAAGTATTGATGCCCAGAAGATCCCCCAGTTCCAATTTTAGTTCCTAGCATTCTTTGGGCAAGAAGTGCATGACGATATCTCCACGTCGTAAAGTTTTCATCAATATCCATCATGCTTGTAATGATCTGAAAAGGAATAGTGAGCAGCGATTCGTGCCTATAAAGCAAAATAAAAAGAGCATTTAAAATAGCTTTCTGAGATAGTTTTCTCTGATTATTATTGATTAAATCAAGATGTTTTTTTTCATCAAATAAACTCTCAAAAGTACCACGAGTCACTTTTAGATTTTCTAATTGAATAAATTTTTGTCTTTCAGAAAGATGAGCACTGTTTGCTTCAATAATGGCTTGATCATCTTTTAATATTCCATCGATTGATTTTTGATATTCCTGCCAAAAATTAAAATCGCCAGACAAGGTAAAAGGAAGTCTTTCAAGCCAAGTTTCTAGACTGCGAAGAAGAGTTGGAAGTTTTTCAACCTCTTCTAAATGCTTTCTATCACTCTCACTTAAACGTCCCATGAAAAATTCACGATCCACATCTTGACGGTCTCCGGTGTGAAGGCCTAACTTAATTTCAATCTCTCTAAACTGAACACTCTGAAACCCAGAAGCGGGTATTAGCAAATCTCTAAATTCAAGAAAATCCATAGGCGTCATCGTTTCAAGAACATCAAATTGTCCTATTAAAAGGCCTTGAATTTTTTTGATGCGTTCAAGCTTTTGTACAACAGACGACAATTCTACTTCTGGAATGTAAGTTTTATGGAAGACACTAAGTATAGAGTTCAGGTCGTGTAAAATTTGTTTAAACCAAAGTTCATACACTTGGTGAACAACGATGAACAGCATTTCATCATGGCACTCGCGATTTTTTGCATCGGCATATTTACGACTAAGTGGAAGCTGAGAATCTAGTAATTTAGGCAGCTGAAGATAGTCACCATAATAAACTGGTCCTTTGTTTTTGTGCATGATTATGTCTCCTTCAAGACGCTACTTATACAATGAAATTATCTATAAGATATATATGACTTTGCAATAAAGATTTAGTATACAATAACAATAAATGCCAGCCTTAAAAGAACGAAAGAGTAATTAAGATGAGACTTAAAAATCTTGCACTTTTCACAGTCATCACAACATTCATTTTGATTATGTGGGGTGCCGTTGTTCATAACACTCAATCAAGTTTAGCATGTCCAGACTGGCCACTTTGTTATGATCAGGTTTTCCCGGTTATGAAGGGAGCTATTTTAATTGAGCACGGACATCGTTTACTCGCAAGCTTCGTAGGCCTTCTTTCAATTCTACTTGTCGTTTTTTCTTGGCGTGAGAGAAGTAAATCAGAAGCTCACACACATTTATTCAAAGCTTCTTTGCTAGCACTTTTTTTAGTCATCGCTCAAGGCGCTCTCGGTGGAATCACAGTTATTTACAAACTTCCTACAATTGTTTCAACGTCTCACCTAGGTCTTTCCTTATTCTTTTTTTGCTTCTTAGTTTACATCCATCACAAAGCAAGCGCTCTCGACACTCAAGAAAAAAATTATTCTACTGAATTCATTAAGCACATTCAAAAGAACTGGAAGCCAGTCATTCGTCACGGACTTGTTTTTTCCACAGTCATACTTTATTCGCAAATTCTCTTAGGTGCGTTTATGCGTCATGCAGGCGCTGGTGCTGCTTGTGGACTCGGTCCCGACAGCGCTTTGTTGTGCATGGATGTTTCAACCTGGTCTCGAACTCTTTGGCCGAGCCTTGGTCCTTCAAAGTTACATATGATCCATCGATTTTATGGTGTCTTTGTTTTTGTCGTCGTCACGATTTTTTCTTTGAGAACTTTTAAATTTTTTAAAGGTGACAAATCTCTTAGAGTCGCAAGCTTGTTGCCACTTGTTTTCGTTACACTCCAAGTTCTCATTGGGATTTTTACTGTTTGGTTAAATCTCAGTGTCGTTCCAACCACTTTACATTTAGCTGGTGCTGCACTTTCTTTAATTGCACTTTGGAAATTAAATTTAATGATCAAGGATGTGGAGAGTACCTTTTTTGCCGGAAATTCTCATTCATTTTTTTCAGATGTGGTCGATCTCACTAAGCCAAGACTTTCACTTCTCGTCATGGTCACAGCTTTAGTTGGCTCACTGATTGCACCAGATAAAATTAATTTCTTCAAAGCACTTCTCGCTTTTTTTCTTACCACCATGGTTGTTATAGGAGCCGCAGCTCTTAATTGTTATATGGAAAGAGAAGTTGATGCAAAAATGCTTCGTACAAAAGATCGCCCACTACCAGCACAAAGAATGAAACCAAGAGTGGCCCTTATTTTTGGTCTCGTGATGGTCTTGTTTGCCGTTCCAGCTCTAGCTATTTTTATTAATCTAACCACTGGTGCTCTCGCATTAATTGCGGCAGTGCTTTACTTGTATGCCTACACACCGATGAAACAAAAAAGTGAACTGGCCGTTTACGTTGGGGCTATTCCCGGAGCGATCCCTCCTGTTATGGGCTGGACTGCTGTTACGGGTCAAATTGATATGATGGCCGTGACTTTATTTTTGATTCTTTTTGTCTGGCAATTACCTCACTTCCTTTCCATCTCTCTTTATCATGCAGATGATTATGGTGCGGCGAATATAAAAGTTTACCCCAATCTCAAGCGAGGAATAGTAGTCACCAAGCTCGGAATTTTTGTTTTTACAGCCTTTTTATTTATGACTTCCTTGCTACCAACGATTTTTTCTCACGCAAGTTCAGTTTATACAAATGCTGCTCTTACATTAAGTGGACTCTTTTTAATTTATTCGGCACTTGGATTTTTTATAAAAAAAGACCTGGTTCGAGAAAGGCAATGGGCAAGAAATTACTTTTATGGATCTTTATTTTATCTACCGCTCTTGCTGATGGCGCTTATCTTTTTTAAATAGATAAATTTAGATTTTTTGATTATGATAAAAGCACGAATATTAATAATAACGACTCTTTAACTTTCCAATGACAGGATTGCTAATATGACTCTACTTTTAAATCTTTACCTGAAGCTCTTTGTGACATCTTCTTTTGCTTCTGAGCCAACAGTAAGCTCTGGAATGGCAAAAGTCGGCTTTTGGGAAGCCATGAAACCACCTCTTGATATTTCGACTTACGGCCATTTGGTCGACAGTCTTTTCATGCTAACAACAAAGCTGATTTTGTTTTTCTTCTTCTTTGTTTGTTTGGGAATTTTCGGTTTTTCTTATCTCTACAATAAAAAGAGACACCCAAAACCACTTTACACTCACGGAACAAGTAAAAAACAAATTGGAATCGTTGCTTTCATTGGCGCTCTGGTTTTCGTTATGGTTGATATGCAAATTACAACTATTTCCAACCATGATTATGTTAATGTCTTTTTAAATTATCCTAAAGAATCAGATGATATCGTACGAGTTGAAGTTCTCGGCCAACAGTGGGCATGGAATTTCAGGTACGCTGGTAAAGATGGTGTCTTTAACACTGAAGATGACATTGTCACTCTTAATGATTTAAGAGTTCCAGTTAACAAGAAAGTTATATTTCAAGTAACTGCTAAAGATGTTATCCACTCACTTTATTTTCCAAACGCTAGAATAAAAGTCGATGCAATGCCCGGAAGAATTTCGAGACTTTGGTACGAACTGACTAAGACTGGGATTTACGATATTGCATGTGCGGAAATCTGTGGAACTTTTCACTACAAAATGAAAGCGCGTCTTACTGTTTACACACAAGCTGAATACGATCAGTGGATGATAGAGATGCAAGAGCGTGCAAAAAATATTACTGAAGTCGATAGAGTAGAGAACTACTGGGGCTGGAAGTGGGTAGCTTCGAACTAAGTTAAGTTAAGTTTAATAATTTTATAATTGATAGTTAGAGAGGATTCTCATGGCATTTTTTGAACAAGAAATACACGACGCACCTTCGACATTTTTGTCGAAGTATGTTTTTTCTTTTGACCACAAAGTCATTGCAAAACAATTCCTGTGGTACGGAATTGCATTTTTAGGAATTGGGGGAATGATGGCCCTTATGATTCGTTGGACGCTAGCGTTTCCAGGTGAATCATTTCCAGTCATCGGACAAATCCTTTTTCCAAATACAAATGGCGTTGTTCCGCCAGATACCTATGCCATGCTTTTTACTTTGCATGGAACCATCATGATTTTCTACGCCATCACTCCAATTCTAATTGGTGCTTTTGGAAACTATTGTATTCCACTTATGATCGGTGCCAGAGATATGGTTTTTCCAACTCTTAATATGCTTTCATTTTGGCTCGCAGTTCTTTCTGCTCTTTTACTATTAGCTTCACTCTTTACTCCACTAGGAGGAGCTGCCGGTGGATGGACATCATACCCAACTCTTTCAACCTTAATTGGTTCAGCTGGAGTTGGACAAACTCTTTGGTGTTTAGCACTTTTCGTTCTCGGTGTTTCATCGACAATGGGAGCTGTAAACTATATCGCTACTATCATTACACTGCGTGCACCGGGCATGGGATATTTCGATATGCCATTAACCGTTTGGGGACTTTGGTTAACAGCAGTTTTAAACGCTATTTTCCTTCCAGTTTTAGGAGCAGGTCTTTTACTTTTAACTTTCGACCGTGTTTTTGGAACGACGTTTTTCCTAGCAGGAGCCGCAGCCACAAGTGGATCTGGAGATCCCGTTTTATTCCAACACGTCTTTTGGATTTTTGGTCACCCGGAAGTTTACATCCTTATTCTTCCAGCTTGGGGAATTGTATCTGACTTACTGTCTTTTTTTGCAAGAAAGCCAGCTTTCGGAGCAAAGTCTACGGCCCTATCGATGACATCAATTACGATCCTCTCTACTGTAGTTTACGGTCACCATATGTATTCTGGACAAATGAGTCCACTCCTCACTCAGTCTTTCATGATGCTTACTATGACCATTTCAATTCCTTCTGCCGTCTTCTTTGCAAACTGGCTAGGAACAATTTGGAAAGGTTCACTAAGATTTGATACGCCAATGCTTTTTGCTCTGGGAGTAGTTTTCGTTTTCGGTCTTGGTGGATTAACTGGTCTTTACCTTGCGACTGTTTCAACAGATCTTTATTTGCACGATACATATTTTGTCGTAGGCCACTTCCATTACACGATGGCCGCTTCAGTTTTACTTGGTGGTTTTGCCGGAACATATTTTTGGTTCCCAAAAATGTTCGGCCGCATGATGAATGAGGCCCTTGGTAAATGGCACTTTTGGATTTCAATGATAGGCTTAAACGGTATCTTCATGGGAATGATGGTTATCGGTCACGCTGGAATGCACAGACGTATTTATAACCCATTCGTTTATGAATTTTTACAAAACCTAGTCCCACTGAATATGTTTATTACTTACTCAGCTCTTCTCATGGGATCAGCTCAACTTCTTTTCGTTTATAACTTTGTTCATTCAATGTACAAAGGCCCAGTAGCTTCGCAAAATCCTTGGAATGTTGGAACACTTGAATGGACTATTCCATCTCCAGCACCTCACTATAATTTTGCAGAAATTCCAGTGGTCAAATGTGGGCCCCATGAATTTGGAAACCCAAATTTAAAAGGAAAAGATTTTCAATATCAAACAGAAGAATTGGTGAAGGCTTAAGAATTTATGGAACAAGTCCAAACAACAACTATTATGTCAGCAAAAGAAGGGGATAAAGTTATTTCTTCTGTCGCTATGATAGTGACTCTTGTGTCTTTTGGAATGTTGTTTCTAACTTTGATGATGGCCTTTGCAATGTACAGGCTCACAGCACCTGTATGGCCACCAGCTGGTATGCAGAGACCAGATCTACTGCTTCCGACACTTAGTACACTGATGATCTTTTTAAGTTCATATTTCTATATAAAGTTTGAAAAAAATACGACTATTGGAAAAATCGATCGTCAAAACCTTACGGTAACTTTGGCTTTAGGTGTGGCTTTTATGACGAGCCAATTTTTATTCTGGAGTCATTTAAAAGCTCAAGGAATTTTTGTTTCCTCAGGTGTTTTTGCTTCGATTATTTACGCTTTTACTTGGATTCATGCCGCTCACATTGTCGTGGGTCTCGGCCTTTTGTCCTGGCTTTTTAGTGCGCTCAACTCCAGTGATAAACTCACTGCTGTTAAGGTGTCGAGTGTTGGAAAATTCTGGCACTTCTTAGGTATCGTTTGGTTAATAATGTTTGTGACTATTTTTGTATTATAAGAGGAATTCTATGAAAGGATTAAATTTAGTTTTAACCGTCTTCTCACTTATGGCTTTAGTGTCTTGTAGTGAAACTTATTTCAAGGAAGATAAAATATTCGCTGGAGGAGTTTATGCAACGGCAAAACAACTCAATAACGGAAAATCAGTCTATACTGAATATTGTCTGTCTTGCCATGGTGTGAACGGAGATGGAAATGGTTACTCTGGAAAAGGACTGGCTGTTCCACCGAGAAATTTCAAATTAGGTCAGTACAAATTTGGAAAAGTTGTTTCAGGTGAGCTTCCTAATGACCAAGATTTTTTTGATATCTTAAAAAAAGGACTTCACGGAACAGCGATGCTTCCTTGGGATCTTTCAGACCAACAAATGTTTAACGTCGTTTCCTACATAAAGACATTTGCACCTGAAAAATGGGAAGGAGCTGATAAAAAATTAGGAACTCCTATTGTCGCAGGAAAAGATCCCTATGGTCCTGCTCACAAAGAGAGTGCCATTCAAAGAGGAAAAGAAGTTTTCCACGTTGTAGCTCAATGCTGGACTTGTCATAGAGCTTACGTGAGTCAAGCTGAACTCAGCCAAATTTCTCAAAAAATTAATGGGACTCCAATCACCGATTTCGATCCAGATATGTATCACGTAAAAATTCAACCTTCTGATTATGGTTACTCATCAATGCCACCTGAATTTACCTACGACTTCGTTCGCTCAGCTGTCACGGTGGAGGAGCTTTATGTTCGTTTAAATGCTGGTGTCGGTGGTGCTGCCATGGCCAGCTGGAAAGGTGTTCTTCAAGACGATGAAATCTGGGCCGTTGCTCATTACGTGAGATCGCTCATGGATCTTAAAGGGACTCCTGAAAGAAAACAATTTATCGAAAGTATAACGAAAAACAATAAGTAGAAAAAATGTCACACGCATCGACAACATATATTAGAGAAAATAATTGGTTTGAAAAACTAATGAGAAGAAAGTCTTTTTGGCTTATCTTTTGGCTTTTGTCTTTTAGTTACCCAATTTATAAAACTCTCAATAGAACTTTGCCACCACCACTCCCTATTTACTACACAGTTCCAGAATTCCATTTAACAAACGAATTTGGAAAGCCATTTAGTAACAACGATTTAAATGGCAGATTTTATATTGCAAGTTTCATGTTCACCTCGTGCCCGACAACTTGTCCGGTTCTCCTTACAAAATTAGACTTAGTTCAAAAAAGAATCAGAGGCCTTGGAACTAAAGCGGCTATTGTCACATTCACAGTTGATCCTGAAGTCGACACACCTGATGTCCTCTATAAGTTTGCAAGAAAAAGGCATTCAAATCCATTTATCTGGACTTACCTGACAGGTACTCAAGCAGACTTAGAAAAAATTGTTATAACAGGTTTTAAAGTTCCCATGGGTGGCAAAGAAGCGACAGAAAAACAAGTCGGCAACGACAAAATCACTCTCTTTGACATTGCTCACACTGAAAAATTAGTTTTAGTGGACGATAAAGGACAAATTCGAGGATACTACGGAACAGACCGCGTAGAAATGGATCGCATGATGATCGATCTAGGTCTTCTCGTAAATAATAGTTTCTCTCACGTTCCACCTCGTCCGGTACCGAACACCACACCAAGTGAAAAGGAGATATAGTCATGGGTGCATCACACGAACACAAAAGCCATACTAAAGAATACGTCATCGTCTTTTTTGTTCTGACTTTTTTAACAATTATAGAATTAATGATCCCAGGCCTTAAGACTGTTTACGCATACAAGGCTATAGCTCTCATCGGTCTCGCATTCGGAAAAGCCATGGTTGTTGCCTATTTCTATATGCACTTAAAAGAAGAAACAGCCTGGATGAAGCTCATCGCTGCCGTTCCACTCTCTGCCGTTTTCTACGCCGTTGGCCTCATCCTAGAAAGCCACTATCGTTAGGAAAGGTGCCAGCAGACCTAAGGTCTGCTGGCACCT
>JAYSPR010000370.1:0-2150 GCA_043721975.1 Bacteriovoracaceae bacterium | reverse complement strand
AGTCACTTTTGCTTTTACAATTTTATAATCAACATCTTTCTTTAATTTACAACCAGTATTTCCTGGATTCCAGAAATACCAGAAATCACCTTCTGATTGATAGTGCTCATCTGTACATGGATTCGCTTTCCCAACAAAACCCGCCTGATAGATTTTTTCAGGATTAACTGCAAGAGTAATATCATACGTTGTTTTAGGGCCATTTTCTAAAACAACTGTTCCATTATAATCATACCCAATCGAGTACTTTGTCCCCACTTTAGAAAGAAGCTTTACATTAGAGATCACATGATCACCTTTAGGAACTGCTGTATATTGAGCTGCAGACATAGGCCCAATAGTGTGTTCGATTTGCGCTTCAACTAAACTATTCATCGAAGTTAAACTAGGAGCACGCGTTCCAATATGTTCTACAACTCCAGCAAAACTCAGTTTTGCTTCAGTTGAATTCGATCCAATATATAGCTTTTTTTCATTTTTTCTTTGAAGTGAAGCTGACATTAGTGATGAGGAAATAAGTAGGGTCACTAGGGTAAAACCCACATATCTGTTCGTCATAATAAACTCCTTATAGTGATGGGTGATGTTAATCAAATATAAGGAAAACTATACAGTAGATTTATTTTTGGAGATGGGAGCCTGTAATTTCTTCACGTGTGTTGAGTTGACCACAGGCCGCTAGGACCTCGCTCCCCTTGGTTGTTCTAACCATTGTTCGCAACTTATAATGAACGAGTTTTTGCTTAAAATTTTCAACATCTATGGATTCTGGACGTTTATATTGGCTTCCAGGAAAGGGGTTAAAGGCTATAAGGTTGACAAGGGCTTTTCTAGGTTTAAGCCATAGAGCCAGCTCACTTGCATCTTCATCTCGGTCATTAAAATCTTTAATAAGAAGGTATTCATAGGTGATAAATTGTCGCTTTTTTAAGTCGAGTTTATCTAGTTCCGAAAAAATATCTTCTAAGGGGTAATGTTGATTTATAGGAATTAGCTCACTTCGCATTTGATTAAATGGGGAGTGAAGGGATAGGGCCACATTAATCGGAGGAAAGTCTGCTAGTTTTTTTATTCCAGGCAAATATCCTGCTGTTGATAAAGTGATTTGTCTTGGACCTAGACCCAAGCCCATGGGTTCAAGCATTATGTGGATAGATTTTTTAACCTCTTCATAATTGTGGAGTGGCTCACCTTGCCCCATAAAAACCACATTGGGTGTTTTGACTTTAGTTGTCCCTAGGCTTTGTAAATATTTAAGAGCAACTAAATACTGGCCTATGATTTCTTCGGCTTTTAAGTGCCTTTTTAGTCCCATTTTTCCAGTAAAACAGAAACTGCAATTCATCGCACAGCCGACTTGAGATGAGAGGCAGATGGTGTATTTTTTATGAAAAGGTATTAAAACTGTTTCAATTTTATAATCATCTTTTAGGCTCATAAGAAATTTTATGGTCCCATCTTTCGAAGCTGATATTTTACTGATGGTAGGTAGATGAAAATCGAAGGATTCTTTAAGTTCTTCTAGGAATGATCGACTGAGTTCTTGATCAATTTTGTTTTTATAAAGATGTTGGAATAAAATGGGAGAGAGGAACTGACTAAAACCTTTCATATTTAAAAAATGGTTTAGGTCATCTTTAGTTATAGCATAAATGGAAGGTTGAGTGAGTTCATTAATCATTTTATTCACTATATTTGCTATGGATCATTTTGGTTTGATGATTTCACTTGAATAGCGAGACATCAATCCTTAAAATTAAGTATGGAGAAATTACTATTAATCGTAGATGACAGTAAAGAAATAATTGAAATAGTCTCTCATATTTTAGAGGGTCTTTTTGATAAAATTGTTTCTTGTTCGAATGTCGACGAAGCCTGTGAAAAGCTCAATCAAAGTCAATTTGCCTTTATTGTGTTGGATATCAATCTTCACGGCCGAAACGGTGCTGAAGTTGTTAAATACCTAGTTGATCATCCTGAAAATTTAAACACTGGCTGCCCGGTTTTAATATTAAGTGGGATTATAAATAATCAATTTGTTGAAAAATTTGGTTCACGTTTTGCTGCAGTCGTTATGAAACCTTTTGACCACAATAAACTCGAAGAGACAGTTAAGGGACTTCTATCTCCAAGTGATCAACCAACTTATG
>JAYSPR010000369.1:0-14117 GCA_043721975.1 Bacteriovoracaceae bacterium | reverse complement strand
TAAACCAAATTAGAGCTTTTGATCCCTGGCCAGGTACGTATTGTTTTTTAAACAATCAACGATTAAAAGTTTTTTCAATTGAAAAAAATACTTTAAAACTTTCTCCAGGTGAAACAAGTTTAAACCGAGATGAACTTCTCGTTGGTTTAACTGATTGTACAATTAGATTAGAACGAGTGCAGTTAGAAGGTAAAAAAGTTTGTTGTGATAATGAGCTTCTTAACGGACTAAAAAATAAGGGCGGAGAGATAAAACTTAATCCGTAAAAATTTTATGACAATTATATCTCCTAGTTTACTTGCCAGTGACTTTCTTAACATTGAATCAGAGCTCAATGCTTTTAAGGGTCTTGAAAATTTATGGTTTCATTTAGATATTATGGATGGTCACTTCGTGCCCAACCTTACATTTGGAAATCCCATCATTGAACAAATTATTAAAAAATCACCTCATAAGTGCGACGCTCACTTTATGGTGAGTAATCCTGATTTTTATAACGAATCACTTAAGAGCTGCGGTCTACATAATTTTACTTTTCACTTTGAAGCTGTCTTTAGTCCGCTGACTTTTATTTCTGAGTGTAAAAAAAATTATCCGAGTGTTGGAATTTCTATAAAGCCAAATACTCCTACACACGTTTTAAGTGATGACATTTTAAAGACGGTGGACCTAGTACTCGTTATGTCAGTTGAGCCGGGCTTTGGTGGCCAATCTTTTATGCCTAGTGCCTATGAAAAGATTAAGTATTTAAAAGAAAGAAGATCAAAATTGAATCTTAAATTTCAAATTCAAGTTGACGGTGGCGTTAGTGACAAAAATGCAAAGGATTTAATCACTGCAGGTGCTGACAATCTCGTTGCTGGCTCATATATTTTTAAAGCTTCAAAGGATAAATATTCTCTAATGGTTAACTCCCTTAGAAATTAATTGTTGAAGCAAAACATCATTACAAAGTATGATTTTTCATTGTAACATCAACTCCTTTAACCCAACGAGTATGATTATATGGAAATTGTTCTAAATGGTGCCTCTTTGACGATCGATCAAGTTCATCAAGTGGCTTATGCAAAAAAAGGCTCAAACCTTGTCTCAATTGCACCCTCTGCTTATAAAAAAATGCAAGAATCAAGAGCTTTTGTTTTTGATATCGTTAAAAAAGGAAAGCCCGTTTACGGTATCAATACTGGCTTTGGTGCTCTTTCAAGTATGCATATTGCAGAAAAAGATTTAGCACAACTTCAAGTCAATCTTATTCGCTCACACTGCACTGGTGTTGGCTCACCTTTTTCTACGGAAATCACTAGAGCAATTATGCTACTTAGGGCCAACTGTCTCACTTCAGGATTTTCTGGTGTTGAGCCTTCGACAGTAGAGCTTTTATTAGATTTTCTTAATCACGATATCATTCCAGTTGTTCCAGAAAAAGGCTCTGTTGGGGCGAGTGGAGACCTGGCTCCACTTTCACACATTGCTCTCGCTCTCATTGGCGAAGGTGAAGTGCTGATGGACGGTAAAGTTATCGAGTCTCATCTGGCCATTAAACAAATTGGAAAAAAGCCCGCAGTCCTCGGACCTAAAGATGGTCTTGCTTTAATTAATGGAACTGCTTGTATGGCGGCGCTTGGTGCCCTTGCTGTTTTTGAAGTTAGACAGATAATGAAGATCGCCGATATATGTGCCACTCTCACGATGGATGGAGTTAAGGGAACGGACAAAGCCTACAATCCAAAAATTACAATGTTAAAGCCACACAAAGGACAAATTCTTTGTGTAGAAAATCTGAATAAATTAACAAAAGGTTCTCTATTAAAAGAATCTCACCCAGATTGCCACAAGGTCCAAGACCCATACTCTCTTCGCTGTGTTCCTCAAGTACATGGGGCTTGTAGACAAACACTTATTCACGCTGAAGAAGTCATTCAAACAGAATTAAATGCAGTCACTGACAACCCTCTTATTTTTATCGATAGTGGTGAAGTTATTTCTGGTGGTAACTTTCATGGTGAAGCACTCGCTCTCGTTATGGATTATTTGGCCATGGGTGTAGCAGAGATTTGTAATATCAGTGAACGTAGAATTGAAAAAATGATGAACCCTGTTTTTTCTGAATTACCTGCATTCCTCACAAAAAATTCAGGTTTAAATTCTGGACTCATGATTGCTCACGTAACTGCAGCTGCTCTTGTGAGTGAAAATAAATATCTTTGCCATCCTGCAAGTGTAGACTCTGTTCCCACTTCAACGGATAAAGAAGACCATGTTTCCATGGGGGTAACGGCGGGAAGAAAACTTCACGAGGTCATTGAAAACGCAAAATCTGTTCTTGGAATTGAACTCCTGTGTAACACTCAGGCTCTCGATCTCCAAAGGCCACTTGTTTCATCGCCGGCCTTAGAAGAAGTTTATAAGGCAGTTCGTGCCTTTGTTCCAACGATTGAAGACGATCGAATATTTTATAAAGATATCAACAATATTATTAAAGTTATTAACAGTGGTGCAATCGTCAAGGCCGCAGAGCTTCATACCGGAGTTTTAAATTAATGAAAACCAATATACCTTTGCCTCCAACTGGATCGACTCTTACTTGTAAAGGCTGGCACCAAGAGGCCGCTCTTAGATGTTTACTTAACAATCTACATCCCGATGTTGCTGAAGACAGAGATAACTTAATTGTTTACGGTGGAAACGGACAGGCCGCAAGAAATCATCAAGCACTTCAGGACATTATTCATGCTTTAAAAAATTTAGAAAATAATGAAACACTCATGATTCAGTCTGGAAAGCCTGTTGCAATCTTGCCAAGTCATTCTCACGGACCACGAGTACTCATTGCTAATTCAAATCTTGTTCCGCACTGGGCGACATGGGACCACTTTAATAAACTCAAAGACGAAGGCCTCATGATGTATGGTCAAATGACTGCTGGTTCTTGGATTTATATCGGTACTCAAGGTATTCTCCAGGGAACCTATGAAACTTTTATGGCCGCAGCAGAAAAGCATTATGGTGAGAGTGCAGACCTCACAGGAAAATTAGTTCTCACTGCAGGCATTGGAGGAATGGGTGGTGCTCAACCATTAGCTGTTAAAATGGCCAATGGTGTTTGTCTTGCCTGTGACGTAGAAGAATGGAGAATAGAAAAAAGACTCAAGACTCGTTACCTCGATGTGCTTTGTAAAACATTTGATGAAGCAATCGAACTCGCTTTAAAATCTAAAAAAGAGAAAAAAGCTATTTCAATTGGTGTCGTTGGGAATGCAGCTGATTTCTTTAAGTATGTTTTAGATAAAGGAGTCATTCCCGATCTTGTAACAGATCAAACTTCTGCTCATGATCCATTAAACGGTTATGTTCCAAGTGGCATGCCGGTCAATGAGGCCCTTGCACTTAGAAAATCTGATCCTAAAAAGTACACTGAAATTTCTTATCAAACAATGGGTGCACATATTCGTGTGATGCTGGATTTTCAAAAGAAAGGCTCGCATGTTTTTGATTACGGAAACAACTTGCGTGAAGGCGCAAAAATTGTTGGGGTTAAAGAAGCTTACGACTTTCCCGGATTCGTTCCAGCTTATATTCGTCCACTGTTTTGCAAAGGATCTGGACCTTTTAGATGGATCGCTCTTTCAGGCGATCCTGATGATATTCGCGTAACAGACGAAGCACTTAAAGACTTATTTCCGAATAATAAAAAACTTCACAATTGGCTTAATAAAGCTCAAGAGATGGTGGCATTTCAAGGATTACCTGCAAGGATTTGCTGGCTTAATTACGGTGAAAGAGAACAAGCTGGATTACTTTTTAATAAACTCGTAAGAGAAGGAAAAGTAAAAGCTCCTATTGTTATTGGTCGCGATCATCTTGATTGTGGATCTGTCACAAGTCCCAACCGTGAAACTGAAGGTATGATGGATGGAACAGATGCTGTTTCAGATTGGTCGCTTTTAAATTTAATGATCAATACAATGAACGGAGCATCTTGGACTTCTTTTCATCATGGCGGTGGTGTTGGTATTGGCTACTCTCAACATTCGGGGATGGTCATTTGCGCTGACGGATCAGCAGATATGGATGAAAGATTAAAAAGAGTTTTAAATTCTGATCCAGGTATGGGTGTGGCGAGACATGCAGACGCCGGCTATGATTTAGCGAGAGAAACCGCTAAAGGTAGCCAGTTAAAACTACCTTCTTTAAAAATTAATTCTTAATAAAGTTCAGATGTGCTGGCAAGCGAGTGATCCTTAAACTTACAAAAGGAATTCTCAGCGCCAGCACTATTTCTTAGAATTAAGACTTCACCTTGATAAATTTTTTGACAAGCTACCGACCCTGGGTTTTTACCACCCCTAAGCTCTCTTTCGGTAAATTTTATTTTTAATTTTCCGTCAATCGCGCGAAGTGCTTCACAACGCTTTTTAGGATTTTCACACAACTTTGAGACTAGGGGGGTTTTTGAATCTACAATTGTAAAAACATAATTTTTACTTCCAATGCTCCAGACTTCTGCGCTTGGAATCGGAGTGCTTCCAAATAAATTTGAAATATACATTAAACTTAGAATTGAAAAAAAAAAATTCATAAAGACCTAATCCAGAAACTCAAGACTATATACACTATCAAAAAAGCTTGCTTCATCAAACCAATAGGCTCCCTTACCTTCAATATTTTCTATATTAGAATTTATGGCCTTATGTTTTGCTCCCCAAGAATTTTGTATTAAATACTTTAACTTTCCACCCTCACACTTTATTCCAGTAAGACCTTGGGCATGATGGCCACATTCCTTATCTACAAATTGGCTTTTGGGTTTTTTTAATATCGCTGAACACATATTTGCAACTAATGGCTGGTTGTCTTTAAGTCTTCTGATTATCAACTGGTTCGTTGTGAGTTGATTATCAATTTTTACATTGCTAGTTTCACATTTTAAATTTTTGGGTAATGATAACTTTTGACTATCATCACAATCAGAGGCATAGAGAGCAAGCATGGCATCATTGTAATTTAAATTGGCATCTGAAGTTATAAATGAAAGCGCATTATCTATATCGTTTAGTCCAGATAGTTTATAATCTATGATTAGTTTTTTTGCTCCCCTGAAAAGTTCTCCGTGTGTGCATAAAATAATACTATTGTTCCAATCATTTTCAAATTCATTTTCAGCAACATAGTCAAACAAATGTCTCGTCACACACTTATTTGAAAAACCACTGTTTTTAGTTTCATTATATTCATCTGCCAGAAGATCTAAATTATTTTTTATAATCTTGTTATCCATAAGTTTAGTCAAAAACTCCGCACTGGATTCTTTCTGCTTTTTCTCTGGTTTAGCCAAAAAGGTGTCAATAATGATTCTTCGAATTTTTTCCGAATCAAAATCTTCCGACATGTTTGATATTTTCTTTTTTAATCTATTCATCCAATCCGAACTAACTCCATCACTAAGCACTGTTCCATCATCACCAAACTTAACATTTGTTGCCATATCTCGTATGTCATCACACCAGTATTCTTTATACTTTTCTTTTTTTTCGTCAAAACAATCAGTATACCCAATTGCTTTTTGCACAAGTGGCATTAAAAGTTTATCGAGATTATCTGTGTTTATTTTCTGGCAATGATTTTTTTCTAAATCATTTCTTTTTTTATTGATCACGGCCCTAATGTTGTCTCTAAAATCTTCATAGTTTTTTCTCTTTTCTTGAACCTTTTTTTTAGTCCAATAAGTTGGTTTTTCATCAAGATCAACAAATGTCTTTTGAAAACTTGTCATATATACTGATGTACTTAAGATTGTTTTAAATTGATTATGGTCATTGTCTTCACTTGATAGAATTCTTTCTAAATTCACACCCCTTCTTGAACACAAAGAGGGTTTTTTGTTTTTTTCTTCTAGGTCGATCACTTTTTTAATAACATCACAGGTGTGCCCGCCATCAATCGCCAGGTCCCATTTATTGGTTAATCCACTACCATTGACTGCCTTGCTTGGATCATTGACTTTTGTGGCATAAAGATTATCCAAAGATCCGGGAATTTTTCTCTTTTCATTTAATTCTTCAGATTTTGAAATTGAAGCAAGGTGCAAATAGGATACTTCAGGATTTTTTGGAAGCTTCGCTTGAAGTAAGATACTGGCCGCTGTTGCATAACAAACACCGACCCCATCTTGATCTTGGACTCTAAAGTTATTTAAACTTTTTCCATCTTGATCGAGTCTTATCGTTTCTCCTTCGGCCATACCTGCACAGATCTCAGATCTTACTTGAGGCAAGTAAAGTACGAAAAATAATAATATTGGGAGTGATAGATATTTCATTTATTTGCCTTTACTCCTGCCATTATTGTAATTGAATTTGACTATTTTCATAAGTGCGGTAGAGATAACCTGACCAACTTAATCATCTATAAGCCTCATCTATGATTATCCTTTTATTTTTCATTAATTTTTCTCTGTTTTTAGTCTATACTCCTTGGCATGATGACAAAAATTTATAGAAACTTCTCTGAAATAGCCACTCTTCACACTGCCTTTAGAAAAGATGGCAGGCGGGTTAGGCCAGATGATTTAGATATAATAAAAAATGGAACTGTTATTTTTAATAACGATGAGATTTTGTGGGTTGGCGAGGATCGCAACTTGCCTGAAGAATACCTAGAGTACCCCTCTATTGAAATGTCTGATAAAGTTCTAGTTCCAGAAATTGTCGACTGCCATACGCACATCATTTTTGGTGGTGACCGCGCGAGTGAATACAGTATGCGCTTAAATGGTGCAAGTTATGAAGAAATTGCAAGCTCTGGTGGTGGCATACTCAATTCAATGAGTGGTACCAATGCACTTTCACGCAATGAACTTTTTAAAATTGCTCAACAAAGAATTAAAACTATTAAATCTTATGGTGTAGGCACAATAGAAATTAAATCTGGATATGGACTCAATTTTGAGAAAGAATACGAAATCTCTCATATCATTCATGACCTAAAAAATGTGATGAGACCTGAAGTTCAAATCATTAATACCTTTATGGCCGCTCATGCTATTCCGAAAGAGTATTCTTCTTCTTATGAATATATGAAAGAGGTCGTTCTTCCCCTTCTAGATCGTTTAGCTGGTGAAGAAATTTTAGATTGTGTTGATATTTTTCATGAAAAAAATTATTTTTCAGATGATGACGTCATTTCACTTTTTGAACGAGCAAAGCGCCTTAATATTCCAGTCAAAATGCATGCTGATGAATTTAACGATAATAAAGGTGCTATCCTCGCGACACGTTTTGAAGCCTTATCTGCAGATCACTTACTTGCAACTTCTGAAGATGGTATTTTGGCATTGAAAAATTCAAAAACCGTTGCGACACTACTTCCTGGAACTGGATTTTTTCTTGGAAAAAATCAAGCCAATGCTCGTGCTCTTTTAGATGCAGGGGTCAAGGTTGCGATTGGATCAGATTATAATCCTGGCTCATGTCACTTTGATAATGTTCTTATGCTTGCCTCTCTTGCTGCTCCAACTTACAAGATGAACACGGCTGAGTTTTGGTGTGCTATTACGATGAATGCTGCTCACGCTTTAGGCTTAAAAAACCAAGGGGCCATTACTCCCGGCCTTAAACCAAGATTTTCTATTTTCAATACCGACTCAATTGATCGGATAAGTTATAATTGGGGAAAAAACTTAGCTATTTAATTTTATAATCAAAACAATTTTTCATCATAAAAACGATCAACGTGTAAAGAATTTCTATTTTAATCCGATTATTTAAAAGAGTTTACATCGAGAAAGCCATGATGAAATATTTCAGCTATTTTATACTTTATTGCAATCTTACTATTGCCCTCAATGCCTTTGCACAAAATTGTCCGATAGGAGAAGATGAAATTTCCGAAATGACTGGAGTATTGCTCTGCCCGCCCCCCGCAAAATCTCCAATAATACAACATGATCTTCTTAAGGGTAGTTCCGAACTTGCCGGAATTGATTCAAAAAAATATCTTGATGTTTGTAATCAGGCATCTAAAAAGAAAAATTTTCGTGCAGTTATTGCTGGCGCGGGCTTAACTGCAGAAGCATTTGTACAACTATATAATAAATTTACCCTCCTGCCCCATGCTTTGGCGTCTGTTCCAGATTCTGCTGTAGATGCGATCTATAAGGGGATGAGAGAAAAATCAGTCGGGCCCGGAGATAGTGCTAAAATTGAAAAGCAATTCCAACAGCTCATGTCTGGAAATATTGATCGATTAGGCCTAAACAACTATACAAAATCGGGAATAGAAAAAGGTGTTAAGGACATGATCCGTGAAGGCTTAGCTTATAAATTCTTAGCAAACAATGGTTATTCATTAGGTGCCTTGAGTGACTCTAAGGCTGTCGCAGGAATGAGCCGTGCTGCACGTGCGGCAAGCAAAGAACAACAAGCGTTTTTTCGAACGATAAATTTTGGCTATTCGCTTACGCACGATATTCATAATGGAGATCTAAAGCAAAGATATAAAAAGGGAGATGCAAATACTAAAGCCCAATTTGTAGAGATTAACAAAAAAATCGAAAGTTATGCAAAAGACATTGTTAACGACCCAAAAATTTTAGAAGCATCAACTCAATTCGCAAAAAACATTTCCTCTCGATTATCAGAAACAATTTCCGGCAGAATGCTTGAGCTCATGGGGGAGAGAATGGGTAACTTGACTCGCACTCTTGGAGTAAGGGCCAGTGCGGCAGGTGCGCGCCTCGGGGCAACCGCACTGCTTGCCCTTGGCCCAGTCGGAGATGTTCTTTTTTTACTAGAGGCAACTTCTACAAATACTGCATGTGCGGGAAGAGTTTCTGAAATTGCAGAGTTTGATATTAATGCCAATTGTGCTTACAAAACTTCTTTAAATATGAAAACATTTTGGGGACTAGCTAATCCCAGCTCAACGGTTGCTGAACTTTCAGACAATCTGAAAATTTGCAAAGCTTACCTAGAAATGTATAAAACATTTGTTCTTCAAATTCCAGGAAGTGAAGAATCCTCAAAAGTTACTTGTAATGATGGAAATAAAATCACTTGGAATACCAATGGTGTATCTGGATTTAAATTTAATGAAAATAGTACTAACCTATCAAGTAAACTCACTTCCATAATAACCGCCGGCGGTAAGCCAGCAAAGGAAGTTCAAATTTACAATGCTACAATTTCAGAGGAGCGATTGGCCAAGGAGCTTTTAGAATATTGTAACAATAGACCGTCTTTATTGAAGTTTAATCCCTCTGTTCGGAGTGACACAACTACAAGAAATCACTTAATTCCTAGGTAATTTAACTTATTAAATTAAATGCCGATAAAAGCAATATGAATAAAACAATCTTAAATTTTATTTTTTTTAATCTACTAACTTTATTACTTTTAGTTTCCTGTGGTGACAGCATCAATTCAGGAAAATCTTCAGCAAGTAGCTCTTTAACTTCAGGACAATGTGGTTGCACTGCCAGCTATATGCCTGTCTGTGGAATTAATAACATTACATACGATAATAGCTGTATCGCTACTTGCTTTAAAGTCACTCAAACAGTTCAAGGTAATTGTATTTGCAGTAGTCGCCCAGTCTGCGGAGACGATGGTAACACTTATACAGAATGTGATGCTCAATCAGCAATTAGAAATGGATACATTTCTAGAATAGTAAAATTTGCGGATTGCAGATCTGCCTCTTATTAGCTTGTAAGCTATTTTTTCAGCATGGCACGAACTTGTCCAAGAAACTCTTCCGACATAAAATCCATTGGTCCATCGCTTTTTACTTTTACTTTTCCATGGTGAAAAACAATCGTTACTGGAATAGCCGTGATATTAAACTCCGTTGCTATTTTAGTATTTTCATCTGGAACAATTATAAACTCATCTTTCAAATTTATTTTTTTCATCGTTTTTTTAATGTTTAAAATCTGATCTTCTTCATCAGTGTTCATCGCCACGACAGTAACTTCTTCTGGTTTAAACTGACTTTTAAATTTCATCAAAGAAGGCATTTCCGACAAACATGGAACACACCAAGAGGCCCAAAAGTTCACGACAACAATTGGCGTATTTATTTTATACAATTCTAAAATTTTTCCATCGAGTGTTTTAACTTTCGTTTTTAAGAAAATTTTCTCAGCTGCTTCATTAATTGATGTTTCCTTACTAACGACTTTTTGTGCTGCAACTTTATTTAAAACAACCTGCCCCGCTAAAACTGCCGAGAAAACCAATACGAATATTATAAATGGTAAAAATTTCTTCATTGCTCTCGCTCCCAATACTCTTAGAATTATATTATGCCTAATTTAATAGAAAAACGAGTTCCGAATCATTTAAAAAACCAAAATGGTCAGACCTTTTTGGAATTTATATTTATTTTGATGATTCTCGTTACAATATCTTTTGGCTTTATGAATGGTTTTAGCCGACTTGTTGGAACACGTTGGGAAATCATGCTCAAAATTATTGCTAGGCCGAATCAAAGTTCGGTAACATTACCTTAAGAGGTTCCAAATGAAATATATTCTTTCTATCGACCAAGGTACGACTGGTACAAGATCGTGTTTAATTGAGCTCACTTCTTTAAACTTGATATCTCAAGTGAGTAAAGAATATCCTCAAATTTACCCAAACCCTTCATGGGTTGAACATAACCTTAATGATATATGGTCAACTGTTGATTTTACAATTCGTGAAGTTCTAAGAAAGGCTAATGTTAACCCTGATCAAATTGTAACAATTGGAATTACCAACCAAAGAGAGACAACTTGCGCCTTTAGCAAAAAAGGCCAACCGCTCGCTAATGCCATTGTATGGCAAGACAGACGAACAAGTGAATTTTGTTCTAAGCTTGTACAGCAAGGAAAGTCAGAATTTATTAATAAAAAAACTGGTTTAACAATTGACCCTTATTTTTCAGCTTCTAAAATGAACTGGCTTCTAACAAATAATGAAAATGTTAAATCGGCTCTTTCTAAAAATGATTTATGCTTTGGAACTATTGATACTTTTTTAATGTTCAAGCTCACAGACGGGCAAACATTTAAAACAGATGCCTCTAATGCTTCTAGAACTATGCTTATGAACATCGCTGATTGCAAATGGGATAAAGAACTTCTCGATCTTTTTTCAATTCCTCTTTCAGTATTGCCATCAATTGAAGATTCATTTGGAAATTTTGGTGTAACAAAAAATTGTGGCTGCCTTCCTGATGGTATACCAATTACGGGTGTTCTTGGTGATCAACAGTCTGCACTTTTTGGACAGGCTGGGCACATTAAGGGTGAGATGAAGTGCACTTATGGAACTGGTGCTTTCGTCCTTTTAAATACAGGCAAGGATTTGATTTATTCTAAGTCTGGCCTTCTCACAACAGTCTTTTATAAATTCCAAGGACAAAAATTTTATGCGCTCGAGGGTTCAAGTTACATAGCTGGTGCAGCTATTCAATGGCTTCGTGATAATTTAAAAATTATTTCAAAAAGTAGTGAGATTGAACCACTTGCACGACAAGTTAAAAACCTAGATGAATTACAAAATATTTTATTTTTTCCATTTTTTTCAGGCATCGGATCTCCACACTGGAAGCCTGATGCCAAGGCTGCGATTGTTGGCCTTACTAGAGACTCCAACAGCACTCACATTGCCTTTGCAAGCCTAGAAGGCATTGCTTTTTCAATTAACGATCTACTTGAGGCGATAAAAAAAGACACAAATCTCCCGATAGAAACCCTAAAGGTAGACGGAGGTGCATCTGCTAATTCCCTTCTTATGGAGCTGCAAGCAACCATATCTAATGTTTTGATAATAAGACCTAAAATATTAGAAACAACCGCCTATGGTGCTGCCCTCGCTGCCGCGATCGGCGCAAATTTATTAACATTTTCTCAAGTTGAATCAATTTGGAAAAAAGACAGCCAATTTGAAAGTGCTTCCTACCTCGAATCCTATATTTCAACGAAAAAGGTCCTCTGGAGGCAATCAATCCAAAAATTCTTCAACTAAGCAGCACCTAAAAGGTTTTATTTTTTTGTAAACGTATTATACATACTCCCATATTTTTCAGTCACCTTGCCGGGATTCGAGACAACACTTTTTGAGTACAGAGGTATCAATCAAATCACAACCACGATGAATTGCTTCATGGGCTTCAACGGATGGTCGAACAGACTCTGAACTCTCAGTAAAAAATACCAAAACTAATCTAACGGAAGAATTTACTTATGCTGCGAAAAACTCAAGTTGAAAAATCTATACTACCTAAGACCAATATCTTTACTCATCTATTGACGTAAGACATTCGCACTCATTTTTGAATTCAAGTAATTGAGTTCCTGGCTTGTTTAAAATTGATAAAATAAAATGTTCCTCAATTTAAAGTTTTCAGGGAACAGTTTAATAAGCAGTAGATAAATATACTTAAACTATTTAGTCGAATTGAACGATAATATTTCAAACGATTTGCATTAGTACAAGGAGAAACAAATGCACAAGAAATATCATGGTTTAATTTTCTTATGTTTTCTAATGAGCTTGTTATTCACCTCTTGTTCACATATATCAGAAAGTCCATCGACTAAAGATAGAACAATTGCTTCTGATAAAGGGAACGATACCGGAAACAGAGAGATGGATGGCGCCAAGGATTCTATGCCTCAAAATTGTCAAATAAATTCAGACGGCAAATCTGAACGATGTGATGTGTTTGAATGGAAAGAATATACCATTTTAAAAGCTAGCGAATTAGATTGCGGGATAACACCAGTTAGAAGTGGTAATTATGGTTATGTTGGAGCTTGTACTGGAATTATGAAAATTCAAGATTCGAGCGGCAAGGAAAAAACGGTAGAATATAGTACAAGTTTCAGGAATTACAAAGAGTGTGGTTTGCTATGCTATGCAACTTTAACATTAGCATCTAGGGCAGAAGATCTATATTTAAAACAAAATGGCAAAAATGAAAACAATAAATCTGCAGAATTTTATTCTTCTTTAATTGTTAAACATTCAAAATAATACGCTAAATACTTTCATCACTTCAATATTAAATTGGGAGTTAGCTTAAGGCGACATCTCTCAATTTAATATTAATTGACATAATTATTTTAAAAATGTTGTAATTTTCAATATGAATAACGAGCATCAAAAAATTTCAAATTTGCCCAAGGTAATACCTACCAAATTTTCTGAAATAATTTTTAATAAATATAATGAACGAAAGGCAAAAAACCCTCACTATTCATTACGTTCTTTTGCGCGTGACTTGGAAATATCCCCTGGCAACCTAAGCGACATATTAAATAATAAGTTGAAGATCTCTTTGACGAAGGCTCAAAGCGTTGCACATCATTTGAATTTAATAGATGATGAAAAGAAATTCTTCCTAAGCTTAATCGAATTCAACAACATTGGAAAAAAGAAGCAATATCTTTACGATACGAATTATACTACATTAAGCGACGAAATATTCTCTATCTTTTCTAATTGGTATTATTTTGCAATTGTTGAACTTGTACGTGTAGAAGGATTTAAAAATGATTTACATTGGATATCAAAACGTTTGGGAATAAATCCAAATGAAGCTTCAGAAGCACTTATAATACTAAAAAAAGTGGGCTTGCTTAAAGAAGTTGATGACACCTTAATCCAAACGTATGATTTTTTTGCATTACCAAGTGGCCGTCCGATGGATGAGGCAAAAGCATTACATAAACAAACTCTTGCAAGGGCCGTAATTGCTCTCGATGAACAATCTGTTGAAGAGAGGGATTTCTCAAGTGGTTTTTTGCGAGTTCGATCAAATGATTTACCATTAATTCAACAGAAAATTAAAGAATTTAAAAGAAATCTCATGAGCGAACTAGAGGCTGGTGACAATCACAATAGTGTTTACAATTTTTCAATACAATTTTTTAGAGTTGATAAAGTTAGGTAACCAACTTTAAAAAATTTTACTTAATAAACTGATCTAAATCTTTTGCCTGTCTTAGACCAATGATTTCGATATCAAATTTTCCTTTTAATTCTTTTGCTGTTTTTTCAGAGGTCACCACTTTTTTATAATTGAGTTGGGCCATTTCTTTTACTCTCATTTCCATTTGTGGAATGGAG
>JAYSPR010000368.1:0-3590 GCA_043721975.1 Bacteriovoracaceae bacterium | reverse complement strand
TAAAGTCTTTGATAACAAGATTGGCTGTATCACGAACAACTGAACGAATGGTCTCGTTTTCTGGCTGATTCGCTAATTCACGAAACGAGTTAAAAAATTTATTGATAACTTGGTTAAGACCGTCGGTATCTAATTCATTAAAAATATTTTCGACTTGCTCTAAGTGTTCGGTGCGAGCTTCATAAAATTTATTATTAGCGAGAGCATTGTTGAGACGTTTATCAATAAATTCATCATTAAAACGTCTAACACCGTCTACTTTTGTACCAGTTCCGTGAATAAAACCACCAACAGAAATGGGAATCGCTGTTGATTGCATGACTCTTTGACGTGAGAATCCTTCAGTGTTGACGTTAGAAAGGTTATGCCCAGTCACTTCAAGAGATTTCTTTGAAGCATTGAGACCAGATTTACCAATACCTAATAAGTCAGCCACTTAATCTCCTCAGGTGCTCGAACTAATGGTTGAGCCTTTTGCCGAATAGGTAGAAAAGTTTTTCTTACCCGTTGCTTCGAGGCGAATTTGTTGGAGTGAATGAAGGGCCTTATTAATGAAAAGTTGATTGCGCTTATTTTGGGCCTGGATTTTTTCAATGATATCGACCAAGAGTGCATTGAAGCGAAATAAATGTTTCTGATTACTTTCTACTTCGTAGCTTGATAGAACTTCTAAAAGTTTTGAAACACTATCAATTTTTTTATCTGGATAAAGTTTATTTAAATCTTTAATAACATCCTGTCTCATCATCTCAAGAGTACCAATGCGATTGATGCATTCATTTTTTTCAAAGATTTTTATTTCAAGTTCTTCGAGCTCACTTCGGAGTAAAAGAGAGTATTCGTCACAAGTTAAATTAAAAAGATTATTATGCTCTTCACAGAACTGTTTCCAGAGCATGGTGACTTCAAAATAAAGAGTAGCTAATTTTTCATTCATTCGATTATCCATCCTAGATATCGATTAGGGCAAAATTATTAAAATTCTTGCTCTAAAATTTTATCAGCAAGTGCATCTACATCAACTTTGTAAGTCCCTGCTGCAATTTGCGATTTTAAACGTGCAATTTTTTCAGTGTTATCTACCGCTGGAGCTGCGTCGGCCACTTTTTTGATACGCGAGAAATCTTTAATCGCATCTGGAATATCGACTTTCGAATCGTTCTTCGAAAAAGCTTCAAGCTCGTCACGTCTGACATCACTATTTCTTTGAAGTGGTGTTGAACCTACTTTATTACTTTCACGTTTATTGGGAAGAAAAATCGAGCGTGATGATGTGCTGTCAATCTTGCTCATAGTAAGCCTCCGTCTTCTTTTGGCCCGGCAATAACATTTTTGTCGGACAATGAGGTAGAATCATTCTTCCCCATTTCAATCTTATCAGTTTTTGTGTCAATTTTATAGCTAGGCAAATTATGGTGAATTTGATTAGCAGCATTTTCATATTGTTTTAAGGCCAATTCAGTTCTCATGCGCTTAGGATAAATTTGATTTAAAATCATATCTTGAAGACCGAGGTTGTTTTGCACAGTCATGGCCTTGGCCCTTTCGCCTTTTTGAAGAGACTTGTAAAAATCCATTCCAGCACCGCCTTCGATAGGCTCTGACTCATCAACTGTGCGGCTCATTTGATCAAGCATCATTTCGACAAATTGTTGCTCCATACCTGCGGCAACTTCTTTATATTTTTGGGGAATGAATTTTCTATCATCTTGGATGGTATTTTTATCGAGAACTTCTTTAGGTCTATTTTGATTTGCTGTAGAAATACCGGGCTGTATTTTTGTTTCACTCATTGGGACTCGTCCTAAGTTTATGAGTTATCTTAAAGAAATCTTATCACCGATGAGCAAAAGATTACTAGATATAAAATTTACATATCTCGAACTTAAATTAACTCAATTTCACCAATTAAAGCACCATCACGTTTAAGTGTTTGAAAAATTGAGATAAGGTCCTCTGGCGCAACACCAAAGGCATTTAAACTTTTGACTAATTCACTCAGGCTTGTCCCTTTTTCTAGGTAAAAAACTGTTCCAGGCTTTGCTCCTTTAGAATCGCTGTCGCCTTTCACTTCAATTGTTAGGTCACCATGACTGATGGCCACAGGTCTAACCATGACATCACCACCGGCAACAATCGTTCCAGTTCTTTCGTTAATCACGATTTTTGCAATTGAATCAGTATTCACCTTAAAATTTTCTATGATGGCCATGAGTTGCACAACATTTCTTTCGTATTGATTAGGAACGACAAGGTCAATCGTCGTTGAATCTTTAGCTGAAGCAAACTTGCCACCCAGTTCTTCGTTAATAACTTTTTCGATTCGTGCAGCAGTTGTAAAGTCGGGAGAGTTGAGGCTCAATCTTAAAGAGTTTTTCTTCTCAAATTCAGTTAAGATTTCTTTTTCAACAGTTGCTCCGTTAGGAATTGTTCCAGTTGTTGCGAACTTTGCACCTTTTTTTAGTCCACCAATAGAAAGTGGTCCTGCTCCTACAGCATAAATATTTCCATCACCACCTTTTAAAGGTGTGACAAGCAATGTTCCACCCGCAAGAGAAGAAGCATCACCAATACTTGAAATAATTAGGTCTATTTTTTGACCAACTCTTGCAAAAGCAGGAAGCTTAGCTGTCACAACAACGGCAGCTACATTTTTTGATCCTATTTCAGATTTAGGATTCAATCCTAATTTTTCAAACATTTTTTTCAATGAAGTATTTGTAATTTCACCCCCGGCATCTCCAGTTCCATTGAGACCGATGACGAGCCCGTAACCGATGATTTGATTTTCTCTCACACCCTTTACACTCACAATATCTTTAAGCCTTGAAGGTGCTGCTTTTACACCGTAAGAACAAAGAAGTGATAAACTAAGTAGTATAACTTTCATCAATTACCTCACAACCGAAACATTAGACTCTAAAATAGCATCTGAACTAACAGAGTCATCATCTGTAATATCTTTTCTGGAAACTAAAGCTTGAACTTCAACCATACGTTTACGATTTTTAAACAAAACATTTTTTCTACCTTTAATAAGAAGATGCTCACGATTAATTTCTTCTACGACGACACCCGAAATTCGATCTTGAGAGGTCGCTTCAGGGCTTTCGGCTGCAGCTGCCACCGGAGGTGTAATTGGTGCCTCAGGCTTTTTTTCACCTTCTTTTCCTTTGGCCTCAAAGGGATTTTCAGGAAATGCTTTTTTAAGTTCTTGGGTGATTTCATTTCGGAGTTTAGGAAGAACATTAATCTGGACTATGTCTCCAGAGCTTTTACTTTTACTTGAAGAAAATAAAAAGGCATTGGGATCACTTCCGGCCCACAAGCTGCCATCATTGCCATTGTCGGTAAGATCACTAGCAGTGACTCGTTTGAGGGCCACTTTTTCATCTTGATACTGTCGTTTAACATCTGGATTAACAACTTTTTGGGTATTGGTAGTGACGTCACCACGATTTCTTCCGGGCTTGTTATAGACGGACGATGTTTTTCTTTTTGTATTTTTTCTATACTGATCAAATTGATCTGCATAAGGTGAATTTTCATCTTCGTCGGCAAATGAACGCTCTTGTCGGTCGAGATCCTTA
>JAYSPR010000367.1:0-3094 GCA_043721975.1 Bacteriovoracaceae bacterium | reverse complement strand
TTATTTTATTTTCTCAAGCCTACAGAGTGAAGCGCCTATTAACTTATCTCGATCCTTGGAAAAATCCTCAAGGCTCTGGATTTCAAATTATTCAGTCTTATATGGCCTTTGCTAACGGTTCAGCCTTTGGACAAGGCTTGGGAAATAGTAATGAAAAATTATTTTATTTACCCGAGGCACATAACGATTTTATTTTTTCTGTTATCGGAGAAGAATTAGGATTTATTGGTGTTTTTGTTTTAATTGCCCTCTTTGTCGCTTTTATTTATTTTGGTTTCAAACTCGCACTTCAAGTCAAAGACCGTGTTGGAATTATTTTTTCTTCATCTATTATTTTTGTTTTAGGTCTTCAAGCACTACTAAATATGAGTGTTGTTTTAGGATTGCTGCCGACCAAAGGCCTAAATCTTCCTTTTGTAAGCTACGGTGGATCCTCCCTTTTATGTAATTTTTTTGGTATAGGTTTATTGCTTTCAGTAATTAAGGCCCATAGGGACCAATTAGTGAGAGATGAAGAATTTAAACCGGCATCAAGTACAAGAAGACGACAATCTAATTCAGAATCAGAAGACGTTGATCGTGTTTACGTCTAAAAGGAGTTCATATGTTTCGCACACACTCGGCTTTAAAGCCTAATCTCGTCAAAATTCATTTCGTAGGAATTGGCGGAATTGGAATGAGTGGTATCGCGGAAGTATTATTATCTCTTGGTTATAAAGTTTCTGGATCTGATGCCTCAGAGTCACCAAATGTAAAAAAATTGCGTGAAATGGGTGCAGAAATCTACATAGGTCATAAAGCAGAAAATTTAAAAGAAGTCACAGTGGTTGTCCATACTTCAGCAGTAAATTATTCAAATCCAGAAATGATGAAAGCAAAGTCTGACAGTATTCCCATTATTAGAAGAGCTGAAATGTTAGCAGAGCTCATGAGATTAAAATATGGATTAGCAGTTGCTGGAACCCATGGAAAAACAACAACGACATCTTTTTTAGCAACGATACTTTTAGAGTGTAAGCTCGATCCAACATATATCATTGGTGGAATTGTAAAAAACTTAGGTGGTCATGCGAAGGTTGGTCAAAGTGATTATTTGGTCGCTGAAGCCGATGAATCAGATGGGTCTTTTCTACTTCTAACGCCTGTGATGTCAGTTATTACGAATATTGATAATGATCACATGGATCACTATGGGACAGAGGAAAATCTTTTTAAGTCTTTTTTAGAATTTGCTAACAAGGTTCCTTTTTATGGTGTTGTTGCTCTCAATATCCATGATGAAAAACTCATGCAGTTAAAATCTGAAATGAAGAGACCATCAGTTACTTTTGGAATTGAGTCTAGTGCTGACTTCGATGCTCGCAACATAGAGTTTGGACATTTCGATACGCAATTTGAACTTTATTATAAAGGCGAAAAGACAGAAAAATTTAAAATTAATCTTCCTGGAAGACATAATATTTTAAATAGCCTTGGTGCTGCTGCAGTGGCTTTTCACATGGGCTTAAGTTTTAAAGAAATAGCTAGAGCTGTTGGAAAACTTGAAGGTGTGGGAAGACGTTTTCAATTGCTTAAAAAGGAAGGAACGTTTGAGGTTGTTGATGATTATGGACATCATCCAACTGAAATTTCTTCGACATTAAAAATTGTGAAAGAAACTCGTCCTAATTTTAGAAAAATAGCGATTTTTGAGCCACACCGATATACAAGAACGCGTGATTGCTGGGATCAATTTTTACACTGTTTTAATGATGCTGATGAGCTTTATCTTTTGCCTATCTATGCAGCTAGCGAGCAAGTGATAGATGGCATTTCTACTGATCGATTAATTGAAGATATTAATAGATTACATCCTGGGTTTGTAAAAAAGATTAATCATATTGATGAACTCGTACAAATTGTGGAGTCTCATCGAGCAGATAATACAATCGTTGTGACATTGGGTGCGGGATCAATTGGAAAGACGATACGAAAGTGGGCAGGAGTTGAGTAGAAATGTTCGACTATTTTTAGTTGCTCTCACCGCTTTTTCATTAGGAATAAGTCTTTCTATTCTGGTAAGTATCTTTTTTAGTAATCAAGAAATTACTGGCCAAGGTGCTTTTAGTTCTGAGTCTGGTAAGAAAATTCAAAACAACATTGTGGTTTTAAAGTTAAATAAATTTATTCAACAATTTTCAAAAGAAAAATCACAAGATGAAATAATTAATAATTTGTCATATCTTGAAATTCAAAAAAAGATAACCGAATTTGAAAAAGATCAAAAAGCCATCATCAAAGAAAAATTGGATGAGAATGATTTCAATGTAAAGAAAAATCCAAATCAACTTATTGTCAATGATTTCGTGATGGATTTTATAAGTTCAAAGAAAGAATGGATCAAAAAAGTTGTTTATCTCGACAACACAAAAAAAAATACAATAACTTTATTTTCTAGAGTAAAAAAATGTGACCATTCATATTATGTATATGATAAAAAGGAAACCTTTGAAAATACTCATTGTTTTGATCAAAGGATTTTCTTTCAATTGAGTGGTAAATGGATAGTGACTGGACGCCACAAGGGAATCTCTTGGTTTGATTTTTATAAAAATAGGCCTGTAATTGACATTGAATTATCTGATATTCAAGAGTCAATTGAATCAAATACATTAATAACAATTTTTGTTGGAATTGAAGACAATAATGATGAAGTATTTGGGTTAAGCTTAAATAATAACATTTACAGTTGGATGGACTTTTCGAGCACTAATTGGGAAGACGTTAGTGATGAAGATCTTAAAACTTTTGAAAAAAACATAGAAAGAAATAGAAAATGAAAAAACAATTCACAGCAATCTTTATGATTTGCTTCATTTTGGGTTATTTTTTAGGTCAAAATGTATTTTTTGTACAAAAGAAAAAAACTTTTTCTTATAAAAAAGTTGAAAATAAATTTAATACTTCAATTAATTTTAAATACAAATCCATGGCAACTACTAAATCAATAGAAACTAGACATGATAATATTTCAGAAAATATAAAAGGTTTAGATTATTTTAAACTCCAAATTAAAAACTACGAATACAATCAATCTAGATTTGATGTGCTTTCA
>JAYSPR010000366.1:0-16285 GCA_043721975.1 Bacteriovoracaceae bacterium | reverse complement strand
TGCATTCTTTCAGAGACCAAATAACATTCATTAATTGTAATTCAACCTCGGTTAAAGCTTTTTCAATTTTTATTTTCTCTTTTTTAGACATATGATACTCCAATATTAAACAGTATCTACTAACTCATTAGTAGGTCTCTAAAGATAAAAAAACCAATTAATTTAAAGAGATACACATGCCCGAACTACCCGAGGCATATTCATTGCTTCTTTAAAATGTTTTAATATTAATAAATTACGAGTGAAAATCTGCCTTTCGTGCCTTTACTATTTTCATTATTCTTCATTCGATTTCATTGTGTTTCATCATCAGACCCTACTCGGCTGGCTTGGGCTGGCGTAAAAATTTTGTTTCCCTTAATGCCGATTTTATTCTTTAAAAATTCTTCTTTATGTTTCTCTAAAATTTCTTTTATTTCAGGAGAAAATTTACGATTCTTTTTTAGCTCGAAAAATCGTTCTCTCAATATTTGCCCTGCAGATTTGAATTCATTGTTATTCATAATTTCCTCCAACCAAAGTTCTGGTCAAAATCAAAATACCATGATTTTAAAAGTCGGCAACTATTTTGAATTATATGATGACACTATGTAGACGGCATTAACCTAGGTTGTTTGGAACATCTTTGTCTTTTTTAGAAGTAGGTATCTCGTCTCCATCAACAATCCTAATCTCATAGCGAGGATATTTTCCGTCCCTTATGCTAGCAACAAATTCTTGCTTGCTGAGAACAATCTTATTTTCTATATCAAAATAAGATAAATTTTTCCCTTTTTTGGATTCTTTTATAACAACAATTTTATTTTTAATCATGCTATCCTGAATTTCTTTCATTTTCGAAATACGTGGATCTGAATTGGGATTAATAATTAATTCATTGTTTTTGAGTGCTTTTAGAATCAGTTTAAATAACTTCTTCTTCCCTGAAGTCTTTTTACCGAGTTTTCTACCAATTCGATTATTCCAGAGGTCCATTTTTTTAGAATTCAAATTATTGGAGCTTGAATTTCCGCCAAGAGGAATAAGCTCGTTGGCTTCACCTAAAACTTCAGCCACTCTTTCGCCGTATTCTTGGGTAAAAATACCAGAAGTATAAGCGTGTCTGACAGCATCAACATCATTGTCATCGAATAAGCCAGTGCTTTATCAAAGGTACCATCTGCATTTTTTGGAAGCTTTCTGACATTTTTATCAAAAAACTCATAAGACTCTACTTCGGACTTTGACTTCAAAGCAAATACATCAAGCTTAATCATTAGGTTGTCACTTGTTTTAGGAATTTTGTTTTAACTAAAAGTAATAAGATCAAAATTCCAAATAATATTTTAGTATCAGCGCTACCAATAATTGGCCATAAAAATGAAATACTGACACTGAAAAATAGTATAAGCTTACTTGACTTTGGGTAGCGATTTTTTATCCAAGAATATTGTAACAAATAGCCTGAACTTAAAACCGCAGAAAAAATTAATCTTTTTAAATACCAATTCCCGCGAAGCTCATCTTCAAACCATGTTAGGTCACGAAACACCTGCATGAAAAACCAAATTGAAATTCCCATAATAAGGACAATCATTAATCTTTCAATTAATTCAGTTTTTTCAATTTTTAGCGTTCTGCTCATGCTAACCCTATTCATCTTTGTCTAGAAAGCCATGTTAATACTTCTTTTTGAAATTCTTGAACAAATTCCCTCAACTCTTTGACATCTTCGATTGTTGCTCCACCAACACAGTCATACTCAACGATGTTTCTTTTACGTCTGCAAGCATCGAGATAATCAGCATCATCTTTTTTATGGTTTCCTAAAATTAATGAAATCATGGCAATCGTGTTCATATGATGTCCTTGCCCCTTCACTCTATATCCAGATGCTCGAACGAGAATATTAGCCAACTTCAAAGCTGCATTATATGCAATCCCAAATTGCCAATCATTAGATATTTCAGTTTGGGCCGAGTCTTCCAAATCTCTTTCAACAATTTTTATTAAATCAAAAATTTCATCCTTTGATGAATCTTGTTTTACCAAAATTCCATTCTTCAAAAAATTATCTATACTCATTTACGTCGCCAATTATTGGTTTTAGTTCTTCTTTTAATACACTAGTAATAAAATGATCTTTGGACTTAATTCTCTTCTTAAACTCATCCTTCGTAAAGACATGAGGATTGATTTCTCTACCTAATTTTTCCTGAAGACCAGATAATAATTTAGTCAAGTTTCTCATTCCTAAATCGCCAATAACAACTATATCAATATCGCTTGTTGCCTTTTCTTTATTTTTTGCCATAGAACCATATAGAAATGCACATTCTATTTTTGAGGTAACTAATCTTTCTTTCAATAATGAAACGACTCCCACCGTTTTTTCTACGATAGAAACTAGATCTGAATAAATTGGATGTTCAAGATTTGCCTTGTAGTAAATTCGGTTGCCATCTTTTCTTGCTTTAATTAGATCAATTGAAATGAGGTGCTTTACCTCTTTTTGTAACGAGCTAATTTGGATGTCTGTATTCTTTTCTATTTCTCGAAGATAATGCTCTTTAACCTCTCCAGTAAAAAGTATTCTTAAAACTTCGGCCCTGGCATTTGACGTAAATAACTCTGCAAGCATATTGTTCACCTTTATAGATCAATTGTATCACATAATTGGTCAATGCAAATTTAAAAATTTATTTTTCTGCTGGCTCGAGCTGGCTTATTCGAAAATAACCTAACTAACCATTTGAATTTATTAATGATAAGCGTATTACCTAAGTTCAGGCATCGCTTGTTTTTTCATCAATAAAAACATATGGTTACAACATGCCAGAACTCCCCGAAGTCGAAACCATCAAGTCCCAAATCCTCCCCATCTTACCTTTCAAGATAAGCAAAGTTTCATTCTCAAAACTCACCACTAGACTCATCAAACAAAAAGATTTCGATCTCACTAACCACACAATCACAAACATTCGTCGCCACGCCAAATGGCTTATATTCGACCTCTTTCCAAGCGGCCACCTACTCTCCCATCTAGGAATGAGTGGCTCTTGGCAAATGAGTCACTCTCCTTTAAATAACAAACACGGTCACATCGAATTCATCGATGAAACGAAATCAGACTTTGGTGTCTTAACTTATATAGATCCTCGCCGCTTTGGACATTTCTATATTTTAAATGATGAACATTTTAAAAATAAAGAAGATCAACTTCCAATCGACATCACTTCTCCACTCTTTGATGAAAGTCATATTGCTTTAACTTTTTTTCAATCACCCAATAAAACATTAAAACCTTTTTTGTTAGATCAAAAAGCTTTTCCCGGTGTCGGCAACTACATGGCCTCTGAAATTTGTGCACGCGCAGGAATTCTGCCCACAAGACTCACAGGTGAAATTTCAGATGTAGAAATTTTTAAGATTAAATCGGCCATGGATCTCGTGGTGAGCGGTGCTATCGATACCAAGGGAACGACTTTTAGTGGTGGCTATAGAGATGCTAATGGCTCTAAAGGCGAAGGTGTAAAACACCTGGTGGTTTTCTATCAGGCTCATTGTCAAATGTGTTTAGAAAAAGAAAGTCTTACCAAGGTCATTAAAACAAATTTAGGGGGCAGAGGAACTTACCACTGCCCTATTTGTCAGAAATAATTATTTTCCAAACTCAACTTTGATTGTAGCGTTTTCTCCATTGCCTGGAACACCGGGAACATTGCTCGCTCCGTTTCCTTTTTTCTGAGACTTATTAAATTGTTCATTTTTTACATTTCGTAAGCATTCATCATAGCCAACTTCGCCTTGCTTTAATTCCACTCCAGCTGCAGTTTTACAACTGAAAGACATTTTTACTGAGCTCGGCTGAGCATAAAGGGCTGCATGATCGGCCATTTCATCTTTTGTTTCAGTTTTAGTTGCCGGTGCGTTTGATTCATCGATTTTTCCAAGTGCAGACATTGAAATGCCATTGTCTTTTTTCTTTTCAGTTTTGGCCCAAACGAGAGATGTGAAAGAAAAAATAACGAGACAAGCAAGTAATAAAGTTTTCATAAAATACTCCAAGAGTTCAATATTAATTAACGTAAGTGTTCCCAAAAAAATGAATAAACGAAGGTCTGATTATTAGCAAGCTCTGTCATGTTGGCAGCTCCAGCGTGGCCACCATCGATATTTTCATAGTAATAAAAAGGTAATTTATATTCTTTTAACTTCGCTGCAAATTTTCTCGCATGGCCAGGGTGAACCCTATCATCCTTGGTTGATGTATTTAAGTACATTACCGGATAATTTTTTTGGTCTTGATCAATGCGGTGGTAAGGCGAAAGGTTTCTAATATACTCCCCGTCTTTTTCATCGTCGGGGTTGCCGTATTCCGCAATCCAGCTATGTCCGGCAAGAAGTTTATGATACCTCTGCATGTCCAATAAAGGCACTCCACAGTCAATGGCCTTAAAAAGATCTGGTCTCTTCGTGTAGCAAACCCCCATTAAAAGTCCACCATTACTTCCCCCCTTAGCACCTAGATGAGCAGGTGAAGTAATTTTTTTGGCGAATAAATCTTCTGCTATGGCAAAAAAATCTTGATAGGTTCGTTCGCGATTATGTTTTAGAGCACATTGATGCCAAGCAGGACCGTACTCACCACCGCCTCTAATATTAGAAAGCACATACACTCCTCCACGCTCTAGCCAACCGATTCCGAGGGCATTACTGAAGTGAGGCTTAAGTGATATTTCAAATCCGCCATATCCATAAAGTATAGTTGGATTTTTAGAATTGAGTTCGAGTCCCTTTTTATGAACGAGAAAATAAGGAATTCGCGTTCCATCTAAACTCTTTGTAAAATGTTGGTGAACTTCGATCTCATCATGTTTAAAAAAACTAGGTTGAGTTTTAATTCCTACAGGCTTTGATGTTTTAGAGCCATGAAAATAAGTCACTGGATAATTGTAAGAATCATAAGCGACATAAAAATCATCAGAACTTGAACTAGTGACAAGTGAATCCAAACTTCCATTTGAAGGCAGATTTATTTTTTCACTGGACCATTCATTGTTCTTTTTGGTCACATAGTAAAGCTCGCTTTTAACATCGCGGTCGACAATTAACTGAATGCCATTTTTAGTAACTCCACCCGAATAGACACTCGAATTTAATTCAGGTCTAAAAATTAATTCACTTTTTTCATATTCAAAATAATAAGCGATAATATCGCCGATTTTAAAATTTTGCCAATTTTCTTGCAATTGAAAATAAAAATGAGACTCGGTCATTCCATAGTTATCAATTTTTTTAGGGAGATTGATTTTTTTAAGAAGATTTGATTCAAGTAAAAAAATCTCACCACTGTAAAAATCTATTCTTCTATGAACAATAATTCGGCTTAGCTCTTTAAAATGCCTAGACTCCGTAAATAAGAAGGACTCCTCTTTAGGGATTTCAAAAAGAACTGGTGCCAGTGAAAGTTCTGTCCCCCTTTTCCATGAACGAAGCGTTCGAGGGTAGCCACATGATGTGACTGAGTCCTCTCCAAAAACTCTCATGACTAAAAGTTCGTTTTCATTTAACCAAGTTGCTTGGCCCTTAGAAAGTTCTAGCTTAAATCCATCAGAAAGAAATGTTTTCGTTTCTAGACAAAATTCACGGATAATATCTGCATCTGTACCACCTGGAGACATCGAAATGAGGGCTTTCTTTTCATTGGGTGATAAATCAAAGTGATGAAAAACCCATTTTTGATTATCTTTCTTAGACTCTAAGTCAAAATCAATTAAAAGTTCCCAAGAGCAATCACTTTTTCCAAATTCTAGAGTAGTCGCTCTTCTAAAAATCCCCTGCAAGTGGACTTCATCAGTCCATAAATTATAGACGTAATTCCCAGACATAAATCTGATCATGGGAATTTTATCTTTTGTTTCAAGTGATTTTTGAATTTTTGATGAAACTTCTTTGAAGTCATTCCAACTAGTGAGCTTTTTAATGGTCTCCGCATTTTCATTTTTCACCCAACTGAGTGACTTTTCGCTGAGAACATCTTCGAGCCATAAATATTGATCTGTCATAAATAAATCCTTAAAAAATAAATTCGAGAGTTGAATAAAGAGTGTCGTTCGTTCGGTAATAACTCCAGTATGAATTATTATCAGGAGCTTTTAAAACTTCTAGACCGAGTGCTAAATTAACCCAATGATTATAATTATATTTGGCTTCGCTCTTAACGATATTGTCTTTTCGAATAACATCATACTTTAAGTCAAAGGCCACCTGAAAAGAATCATTAAATAAATACTCTATACCAAAGCCAAAAGTTTTTTTCCATTTGACTGTATCGCTGAAAAAATCATCATTCCCGCGAATATTTGTTGATAGAAAATGAATATAATTAAAACTTAATTTATAGGAATCACTTTTATCATAGTTAAAGCTTAAGTGAGCATAGGCTTCTTTATCATAGCGAGGATTGATATTAAAATAATCTGACTTAAAAGTTTTTCGTCCATTTGTTATATCAATAAGAAAATCTTTTCCAAGCTTGGCGTTGGGGTCTACGTAACTAACGCCTCCACGTCCCTTAATATCTCCAAAAGAGTGGTAGGCCTGAAAGCCATAGTAAGCATGGTGGTTCACAGTTGGGTCAGCAGTGACAACAACTTTATTGCTCCCGAGGTTGTCATAATAAGCACTGGCATTAACGCGCAATTTATTTTCTGGTTTATAAATGGCAAAAGCAATTGCAGTTAACTGCTGATGAATTTGCCAAGTTTCTACTTGATACGAAGCCTATCTTAGTTGAGTTGAAACTGTGGTCACCTACATTTCAAACTTTTGCAAGAAATGCCATGCTACTTGCTGACTTATTCCAACAACAATCAAACGGTGATCAAAAAATTAACATCAACGAAGCTACCGAATACTTAGGTATGCTTTTAACAGCTGTCGAAATTTCTGGGAAATTTAGCACAAATCTCTCGACTCTTTGCGATTATGGTCTTAATAGTGACGATCCTCTTTTTGCAAAAAATTGTTACAATGAAAACTTTTATGATTCAATTTTATATAAATTAAAATATAAAAAATCACTTCCGAGACTTGCAAAATATTTCGAAACTGTCAGTAAAACAGAATCAATGGATTATCTCCTAGGTGTAGAAGGCTTCGCCAGAGACATTGATACGCCGAGTGTGCCGGTCAATAGACGTGACTCTACTTTGATTATGGGTGCACTTATTAATATTGAATCAACCTTTATTCGCTTTGATAAAAATGTCGATAATGTCATAGATTACAATGAACTTTCAGATGCTTTTTTAGTCTATAAGCCTTCAATCATTGAGCTCGCTGGACTTAAAGGTGATCAAGTTAAATACGCCAAAGGAATTTTTCTTTATATGGTTTCTAAGATGACTATTCCTAAAACCGGATCATGGTTAGAAAATGCTGAGTTTGCTGCTTTCGATTCATGTATTCAAACTGAATGGTGTAGACTGACATTTATGGAAAAAATTCAGGCCAAAAGGCTCAATATTGGTAAACTTCTTTACTATATGGTAAATCAACCAACGACACCCTCATCAGCAGTTTCAAGAAAATAAAAAGCGGCCACTACTAAAGAGTGAGTGATCTCTCTTTCACGAATCAATTTTTTTATTTCAGACACTGGCTTAATAACAACTTCAATTTCTTCAAAAGGATCTAGTTCTTGAGCGTGGGTTTTGAACACATCTAGTGCCAGATAGGTCTCGCAACTATTATTCATAAAAGCTGGATTCGCATCCACCTTTCCTAAAAAAATCCATTTTGAAGAGCTATACCCTGTTTCTTCTTGCAATTCTCTCTTGGCCGCTAAAAGAGGATCTTCTCCCATGTTAATGGCCCCTCCAGGAATTTCCAAAGTCACGTCTTCAATTCCATGGCGATACTGTTTTACTAAAATGCACTCTCCTTTAGGAGTTAGAGCAATCACATTCACCCAATTGAGGCATTGAACAACGTCAAAATCACCGATTTGATGATTCGTTGGTGATTCACTTTGAACTTTTTGATAACGAAAAACATGGGCCGTCAGCACAACTTCTTTCTTATGAATTTTCCATTTTATTATTTTCATTAAAATTCCATAGGAAGAAAAGCTTGCCCGCTTCGTCTCGTCCCTTCATTGTATTGATCTTTGGCTTTTAAATAAATTTGAAATTTTTCTGGACCTATTAATGTTAATAATTTTTTTAAGTAAGCTTGGTTGATTTCTTTTTCTTTAGCACTTTGGTCTTCTGAAATATTATATTCAAATTTATCACCATACTTTTGTCTCAAAAATTCATGATAAGCTTTATAAGCATCCATCTTTTCTTTTTCATTTTTTTCTCTTAATTCTAAGTAAGCGCCATACTGCTCATCCCCGATGACGGGTTTTATTGTTTCAAGCCAAATGCGTTCAATTTCATCATAGGCTTGATAAATTTCTTGGTCGTCGACATTTTGAGTTTTACCTTCGTTTGCGAGAGCTTCTTCTTTCGATTTTATTGTAAGCGGTATTTTTTGATTATTACCTTTCTTGCTTTGATCAAGCTCTTGCCAGTCTATTGCGAGAGTCTGTTCATTTTTTTTTATGGGTTTTTCTAAAAAGAATTTGTAAGAAGCCCAAGAAATAAAAATTCCTAAAAGTATAAAGGGAATGCTTTTTTTAAAATTATTCACCCTGACTCCGTTAATCACGCTTCATGTTTTCCATCTGCAGTTCAATTTCTACTTCTTTATGAGATCTAAGCATTTGATAAGCTTCTTGCAAATCATCGATCTTTTTTCCAGTCAGTCTGATTTTATCATCGAGAATACTTGAGCTTACTTTTAAGCCCGAATCTTTGATGATTTTATTTATTTGCTTCGCTTTTTCTTTTTCAATACCGTTTTTTATATTAATATTTTGCTTCATCATTCGGTTCCCCGAAGGTTCGACTTTCTGAGGATCAATACAACGCTGCCCAATGTTTCTCTTAACCAACTGTCCTCTCAATATTTCTAGAGCCGCTTTCATTTTATAATCGTCTTCCGCTCTGAGCTCAATAACCGTCTCTTTAAGCTCTAAAGTGACATCGCTACCTTTAAAATCATATCGTGCATTAATTTCTTTTTGGGCCATTTGTAGGGCATTTTTCATTTCCATCATGTCAGTTTTAGAAACGAGATCAAAACTAGGCATAGAGTCTCCATTTTATGCTTAAACTTTTTAGAAGTTGATGGTACAAAGACTTAGGTAAAAATTCAATGAATGATAAATTAGACTCCGCTCCAAATTTCAAACGTGCCCGCTTTGAAGGTGATATTATCACCATAAAAAAAGATGAAGACATACAGCTCAGCTTAGAAAAGCTAAAAGCTAAGCCTATTATAGGTTTTGACACAGAAACAAAACCTTCTTTTAAGAAAGGTGAATTTTATCACGTTTCTTTGTTGCAACTAGCCAGCGAAGACTGTGCACTTCTCTTCAGGCTTCATTATTTAAAAGATTTTAGTTTATTGAAAGCTTTTTTCGAAGATGAAAGTATCGTTAAGGCAGGAGTTGCTATTCGCGACGATATTAAAGGCCTTCAAAAGTTATTTGATTTTACGCCTAAAAATTTCGTTGAATTATCTGACCTCGCCAAAGAAAAAAAATTAAAAAATTTTGGACTTAAGGGCATGACTGAAGAGGTTTTAAACCTCACTCTTAGTAAGCGTGCAAAGCTCTCAAATTGGGAAGCATCAGAATTAAAGCTTGATCAAATCCACTACGCCGCGACAGATGCTTGGATAGGGCGAGAACTCTATCTCGCGCTTAATAACTAAAGCGTTTTTAAAAATTCTATTAAAGCTTTTTTATCTTCCTTCGAATATTTCTCTTGTCCATTTTGACCGAGTAACATTTTTTCATGGCCGATATTTTTCAGACCAGATTTTGTTGTATCCATAAAAGCTTCACTGTCTTCTCGCCAAGCTTTGGGAATATTACTTCCCACTGGATAACCAATACAGTCTAAGTCAAAGTCCGTTTGTTTATTCATCGATGGGCCTAAGACGAATTTTACAGGTCTATCTTTCACAAGTGATAAAACAGCACATAAACTTGGTACAGAGTTATTATGAAAATAAGGATAGCGCGACCAAATCCCTACTAATGGGGGTGGCACATAACCTATTTGAGGCTCAATTTTTGTTTCCATCCATTTAGAAATCGCCAGATTATTTAAATCATCTGCAAAATACTTCGTTGCTTTATAGCGATTTGGATCAGTCCCTACATCGATTGTTTCCGTTTGATCTGGATAAATCACTTTAATTGTCGCTATTTTCTCTAAATCAGAAAGTCCTGATCCATTTTCTTGTGACCACGCTTTTTGGTATTCACCGTGGCACTTTAGGCACGTTTGGTTAAAAAGTTTTTCACCGTGCTTTGCTCGTTCAATATTAATGGAACTCACAGGAAAAAAATCTGTATAACGAGGAGCTTCTGTCGCAAAAGCGGCCGTTGTAATTTCTTTAATGATAGGCGAATTTTCTTTCATCCATACTTCTAATTCTTTTAAGTCTGTTCCTCTGCCAATTTCATTCCAAAGAAAGTTCGTAAAAATAGGATTGCCACTCACCACTGATCCATCGGAAAGCCATCTTGTCTTATATTTTAAATTCCACCAAGGCATAGGTTTTGAATCGGCCACAAATGTTTCTAGTTCATTTTTTCTTGGGTATCTTTCTAAAGTAGAATTTTTAGTAGCGTATTCATCTGAATTTCTTCTAGCTAAACTTAAGGCCACATGAGGCAGCGAAGTGTCTAATCCGTGGACTTGTGGAACAACACCGTCCACAGCGACTAAATTTTTCTTCGTTTTAGTGAACATGAGGACTTCACCATCTGTGGCATTTGTACCGGCCTTAAATAAACCGTTTGGTATATTGGGGACAACGAGGCGGGCCATGTGAAAAAATTTATTAGAATGAGGGCGTTTATTACTCATCCCCATGACAGTAGTTCCAAAAAGATTATTGGCATGACAAGCAAAACAACTAAAAGTTAAACCTTCTCCATGAGAGTTTTTTATAACTCCCGCCCCGACGTAAAATTGATCTTCTTTTCCATTAGGATAAGGCATTTTATAAATACCTTGAGCGTTGGGTCCATTATTTTTACTGAGACCTAACCATTCATAAAGTTCTTTTTCTGAGCCGAATCCAGAGAGGTTTCGACTAATAGTTAAAATAAATTTTTTAAGTGGATCGTTGGGTTTAGAGTTCATGAAATTTAATAAAGCTCTATAAGGAACGAGTAGCCCTGTCACTGTTACGGGGTACTTCATGGCATGAACGTAGCCTTTCATTTTTGTGGATTCGAGATCAGTAGGATTTAATCCGTAAATATTTCCTCGATTTTCACCGTTTGGAATTGAAGCGCTTTCAGACCAATCGGGTTCACTCCCCCAGACTTTTGATAGAAACAAAAACAGAAAAAAAATCATTAGTGCATTAACTTTTCTCACTAAACCCTCATGGTAGCTCTTTTGGTAAAGATCCAAGAGATAATTACAGCCCTTGCACTCTAAGAGTTCAAGTCTTTGTAAGAAAATAACTAAAAAATGATTAAAGCTTTAAGCGTTTTTCCAAAACATCAATAGGTGTAAGTGGAATGATCAACTTTAATTCCGGGCCGTGAGCTTGATGAGTGAGAACTGATCTCATTCCCATGAAGAGCTGTTTACCTTTAATTTTAAGCTCTCCTTTCACGTGCTCGCTCCAGATATCGCAATCACTGACCGCTACAAAATTTTTGCCGGCGACTTTTGCAATATTGATTTCACCTTGAAGGTAGTCGCGAATTTTCGCTGTCGTTTCCCAATTTCTTGCTTCAAGATATTCTGGTGAATCAGAAACGTCAGTCGTAAAAAGAACATCAATGTGACCTGAGAATTCTTGAAAGAAATTTACTTTATCCTTAAAGACGGAAATACAAGAGAGCTTCCATTCTTCAGTCATCTTATGAAAAGGGTGATGAGCAGCGAGTGTTTTTCCAACTTCAGTGACGAGAGTTGCAAGAGGCAGTTTATGAATGTGTTGGCCGTTAATATAATCTAATTTTTTTATGTCATAAATAGCTGCGGCTTTGGTGAAGCGGCTTAAATCAAACATTTTACCTAGCTCATGAATATCAAAAACATCTGTTTCATCTGGATGTGACCAACCAAGAAGGCATAAATAATTAAGTAGTGCGGCCGGAAGATAATTCATTTCTCGGTAAAGATTAACTGAAGTGGCCCCATGGCGTTTAGATAATTTTTGGCGGTCTTCACCGATTAAAAGTGAACCATGAGCAAACTCAGGTGGCCTTTCACCAAAGGCTTCATAAATCATGAGCTGTCTTAAAGTATTTGGTAAATGCTCTTCAGCACGAATGACATGAGTTATTTTCATGAGAGCATCATCAACCACGACGGCGTAGTTATAAACAGGAATCCCTTTAGCTCGCATAACTACGAAATCTCCTACCATGCCTTCAGGAAAAACCACGTGGCCTCTGACATGATCATCAAATGCGTAAGCTTTTAATGGCGCTTTAAATCTTATGACGGCTTCTTCGCCTGCTTTTAATTTTGAAGCGACAACTTCTTTGGATAAATTTCGACAAGTCCCATCATAGTGTGGTGCTAATTTTTGAGCAACCGCTATTTCTTTTTTAGCTGTCAAATCTGCTTCTGTACAAAAGCAGTGATAAGCATGGCCTTTGTCGATTAATTTATCGGCCCATGCTTTATAAATATGTAAACGTTCTGACTGACGATAAGGTCCGTAGTCACCTCCGACGTCTGGTCCTTCATCGTGAGTAATCCCAAGCCATTTTAAATCTTCAATTTGAGCTTCTTCAAATTTGCGCTCTGATCTTTCAGTGTCAGTGTCTTCGATTCTTAAAATATATTTACCACCGAGAGCTTTGGCATAAAGATAATTATACATCGCCGTTCTCGCTCCTCCAATGTGAAGGTAACCAGTTGGCGAAGGGGCAAAACGTACACGTACTGTCATATAAACTCCAAAATTGTTTTTTTAATAAACTAAAAGACGAGACTCTAACATATCGGCGAGTGCGTAACTCACGCCTTCGCGACCTAGTCCTGAATCTTTCACGCCACCATAGGGCATAGTATCGACTCTGAATCCGGGAACTCCATTAATAATCAAAGCTCCCACTTCGAGATTTTCGTGAGCATATTTCATTTGAGAAATTTGATTGGTATAAAGTCCTGCTTGAAGGCCAAAACGCGAACGATTAACCACGCGAATGACTTCATCGAAATATTCTACTTTTTCTATAATGGCCACTGGTCCAAAAACTTCTTGGGCCACGACTTTCATTTGTTCATTGGTTTTTGTTAAAAGTGTTGGGGCATAGATATTATGATGTGCATCGCTTGGAGTGCCTCCAAAAATAAGTTCTGCGCCGCCATTAACTGCTTCATTAACCCATTCGCTAATGCGATCAAAATGAGTGCGGTCAATGAGAGGACCAACAACAACACCTTCGTCCATGGGAGAGCCAATTTTTAAAGCACTTACAGCTTCTTTAAATAAAACAAGGAACTGATCAAAAACAGTGTGATCAACATATATACGCTGAACCGAAATACAAACCTGTCCGGCATAATTATAAGCACTCATGGCGATAGATTTTGCAGCTTCTTCGAGATTGGCACTTCTATCAACAATCACGGCAGCATTGCCACCTAACTCTAAAATAACTTTTTTCTTACCAGCTTTTGATTTGAGACTCCATCCCACTTCGGCTGAACCAGTGAAAGAGAGAAGTTTTATTCGCTCGTCTTGTAACATCATCTGTGCTTCTTGATTTTGGCAAACAACGACGTTCACGACCCCGGCAGGAAGCCCGACCCTCTTACAAAGAGAGCCGAAAGCTAAAGCCGTGAGTGGCGTAAAAGGAGAAGGTTTTAAAATCACACTACAGCCAGCTGCTAAAGCCGGAGCAATTTTATGAAGAGCTAAATTCAAAGGAAAATTAAAAGGTGAAATAGCTAAGACGGGTCCAATCGGAAAATTTTTCGTCATCGAAGTTTTATGTTTTCCTAAACCGTAGTCCATAGGAATCACTTCACCGCTTATACGCATGGCCTCTTCAGCAGCTACTTGTAGAATAAAAAGAGATCTCTCCACTTCTATTTTGGCATACTCAATGGGCTTACCTGCTTCAGAAACAATGAGATTGATGAATTTATCTTTTTCTAATAAAAGTCCGTCTCTAATTTTTAAAAGATAGTCCCGTCTTTCTTCCGCCGATTTTTTGCTATAGGACTGAAAAGCCTGAACAGAATTGGCAACGGCAAATTGAACTTCTGAGGTATCAGCACAGGCCACATGGGCCAGAACACTTTGATCAAATTTATTTTTTACAACTAAAATGTCAGTCGTTGAATGGCCTAGCCACTCATTGTTGATAAAACTTTTTGCTTGTAATATTTCTCGATTTTCCACTCATGGAGTGTATCAAAAAGATGAGCTAAAAGCCAAATGGAGATTGATTGGCGGAGATCTTTTTCGCTTTGTGGGCCAGGCTGTGAGCAAATGGTAAATGTTCTTTCAAGAAACGCTTCTCACCTAACATGAATAACTCAATGCTGTGAATGTAACACATTCGAACTGTCGCAACACTATCTCTAAAAACCTTATAGAGATGTTCACTTGTAATTATATCTCGAGGGCCGTTTCTATGACGGAAATCCTCACCTTCAGCATTACAAACTTCGCACATTAAAAACCTCACACATCATTTTATCGGAAAAATTGACCTTTTCTTAAGAAAAAAGAAACTTAGTTTAGATGACCCATATAGTCTTAATATTATTGACGTCTTGGGCCTTAAGTTTCTAACTTATCATTTGCGAATATGCTTCAAAATTGCCTCATTCTTTTGCTATGCTTGTACAAATTTACGACTGTTCACAAATCCAATAAGGACTAAATAATCATGATTAAGCCTCTATCGATTAAATCAAAGCTCGCTTCTAATCCCACTCAAACACCAAAATATTTTTTAACACTAAAAAATAAAGCGGGACAAGATCTCACATTAGCTGATCCGAGAGCAACGAGAGCTTTAGTGGCCCTAATGAATATGCATGCAACCATTGGTGGAGCTGCTTGCCACTGGGGAGGCCCTGCTGCCTTTGCAGAAATAATGAGTGCGACACATGCACTCATGTTTAAAAAATCTCCTTGGTTTGATCACTATAATTTTGTCAACGATGCAGGCCACGCTGAAAATGGAATTTACGCCCTAAGAGCTAATTATGGTTTTGATAATCTTAGCTTCAACGATCTCAAAAAATTTAGAAGTATAGAAAGTAAGCTCACTGGTCACGGTGAAGCTCACTTAAATCCTGAAGGTGTTCTTATTTCTAATGGACCTCTGGGATCTGGTCTTCCACAGGCCCAAGGTCTTGCGATGGCCGATAAACTTATTGGGAATTCCCGTGTGACGATTTGTGCGATCTCTGATGGTGGAGCGATGGAAGGTGAAGCTCGCGAATCATTTGCGGCCATTCCTGGCCTTGCTCACAAAAAGAAAATGAATCCTTTTGTTATGCTTATCAGTGACAACAATACAAAACTTGGTGGACGCATTGATGAAGACTCTTATTCAATGACACCGACATTTGATTCTCTCGCTACTTTAGGTTGGAAAGTTTTAAAATTAGCTGAAGGCCATGACTTAAATAAAGTTCTTCATACCATCGAAGAAGCTCTAGAGCTTGCAACTAATAATCCAAGCGCGCCGGTGGCGATTATATTTAAAACACAAAAAGGTTACGGTGTTAAGTCTACTGTTGAGAGTGCTAGTGGTGGACATGGGTATCCTCTTGTGGCTTACGATGACAAACTTTTAGGTTTTGTGAACGAAATTTATAACGGTGAAGCTCCAGCTGAATTTACCACATGGGCCACTGAGATTTTAAAATCTAAACCAGCTCCAAAAGAAGCGACAACAACAAGTTCAGTTAAGACAGAAAAAGTTCAAGATGGATTCGCCAGAGGCGCTATTAGAGCCGCCAAAGAAGGCTATCCCGTTTTTTCAATTTCTTCTGACCTTCAAAGTTCAACAGGAATAAAAGCTTTTCAAAAAGAATTTCCAAATAATTATATTGATGTGGGAATTGCTGAAGCGAACATGGTATCTTCTGCTATTGGTTTATCAAAAGCAGGGCTTATTCCTATCGTCGATACTTTTGCTCAGTTTGGTGTAACAAAAGGAAATCTTCCTTTTATTATG
>JAYSPR010000365.1:0-2231 GCA_043721975.1 Bacteriovoracaceae bacterium | reverse complement strand
AAACTAGTTATACTGCGGGAGCCAACTATCTTTTAAGCAAATCGAAATACTTCATTAGCTTTATTCATTTTGGTATTAGAATTGATATGCCGATTAATCCCTCGGTGAAAGTTGACTTGCAAAAAACGTTTGCCACAAAATTTGCTAAGATAGGTCTTGTTCAAAAAATTATAGAGTATAGGCAAGAAGGCTTTCAAGAAATATCTCAGCTTTTATTTTCAAAAAAAATAAGTGAAGTATTCCAGGCAGATCAAACCAATTCACTTGTTTGGACAGATGCCACAGATGCATTTTTACTTAGAAATGGATTTGTGCTGTCACATAATCTTGGTGATGATAAGAGCATCGCCTATTCTGTTGGAGCGAATGCACGATTTACGCCAAATTTTTACTATGAAAGTTATGATACTTCTATAAGTTATCGGCAGCTACTTCATAGCGATTGGCTTTATGGCACCTTGAGTTTAGGGGCAAATTTTCCCAAAACGAGTCATTTCAATGATGAAAAATTTATTCAGGTTAAAATGGATTTGTTTTTTAATGAATAAGGCAATCACTTGAAGTATTATTAAGTGGTGTATGAGATTTGTAAGATGCGATTATACAATTTGAAATAACTTAAGGATTTATATGGCTAAACGAAGCCTCATTATTATTTCAGTTGTACTTATTTTTCTTTCAACTTTTTTAAGTCGAAATATTATTTTAACCTCTTCAATCAATCAAAAAAATAAAAAAGACCTGGCCGAGCTCAATGACATCAAATATGGACTTTTAAGTATCGATCAATGGAAGAAGCAAATTGCTGGTATCTTGTCAGAAGAAATAGATAATCTTTCACTTAAAGATATGAATGAGTTAGAACTAAAAAAACATATAGAAGGCCAACTCAATACTTTATTAACAAAAATTGATGGAAAAATTAAAGAAGGAAATAAAGGAACAACCAAAGGCTGGATTAAGCAAAAATTCATCAATATTTTTCTAAGTCTTGAAGATATAAAGAAGGGTATACCTGACTACGCCGACTCAATTATTAAAGGTGTGAGTAAAGAAAAAACTCAAGTTGAAATTAAAAATCTTTTGAAAAAAAGGCTAGATGTTTATCTTGATGCAACTTTTGCACTTCAAGACACAGCTTCAATCAAAAGAATTTTATTATCTACAAAGACCCTAGATATTGAAACTGCTAAATTAAGTCTAACAAGTAAAATCCAAGAGAGTAATGAGACGATAGTCAGAAACTCTCTGATCTTAATTGCTCTTTCTGTTTTCTTTTTCGTCATAATTGCTATGAATAAGAAGCCTATGGAGTTGGAGAATTTAGTGAGTTTAGTAATGATTCTTTTAATCTTACTAATTACTGGAGTCACCATTCCAATGATTGATATGGAGGCAAAAATTTCAGAAATGACTTTTATTTTGCTCGAGCACAAAATTCAATTTCTCAATCAAGTTTTATATTATCAAAGTAAAAGTATTCTTGATGTCTTTTGGATCATGATTACAAATCATGCCATAGAAATGAAAGCCGTCGGTATTCTCATGGTTACTTTTAGTTTGGTCTTTCCAGTTTTTAAAATGATTTGTTCTGTTTTTTATTATTTAAATTATCGCGATTCAAAAAATAATTCTATAATAAATTTTTTTGTTTTAAAATCTGCTAAGTGGTCTATGTCTGATGTTTTAGTTGTGGCCATCTTTATGGCCTATATTGGATTTAATGGTATTATTAATAGTCAATTCGGTGTGATGAGCTCCCACTCACAGGATTTAATTATTTTAGCAACCAATGGAACGGCACTAGAACCAGGGTTTTATATTTTTACGACTTACGCCATCTTGGCTTTATTTCTATCAGGCTTTCTAAAGAAAGCTTCACCTATATCGAAAAATAATATCTAAGTTTAGAAAAACAAATGAAATTGATTTTTTCTTAAGTCTAACTATCCATTTTTTTACTATATTCTTTGATGAGATGAAAAATTTAATATTAATCATTATATCAATTTTTACATTCAGCCTAAGCGCTGAAGAGATTGTAATTGCCGTCGAAAATGATGCCGCACCTTGGTCTTATGGAGATGGGACAGGTTATGCAAATGAACTGGTGAAATTAGCTTACAAAGCTGTTTGATCTTCCCCTGTTAAAACGGACACACTTTTAAGCACATAACCCAACAAAGGGTATGTAGATGAAGTTGAAAACAAAGAAAATTGAACAAAAGAGA
>JAYSPR010000364.1:0-1861 GCA_043721975.1 Bacteriovoracaceae bacterium | reverse complement strand
GTCCATTCGGAAAAATAATGAGGAACGATGAATTGGTCAAAAATGATGGGAGAAGAAATGACGACAGTGACGATAAAAGCTAGACCGTATAAAAGTATTTTTTTAAAATTCATTAAGTCCTCATTTTTTAAAATTTATCGGTCAGATGTCCATTTTTATGAGGAGAGAATCTCTATGGCCGTATTAACTGACCCTTATAGAATGATAATTTTTGACAGGGTTGAGACCAAAAAGTTATATTTTTGCTATGATTATAAAAGCTAACCAAATCATTCCGACCATCATTCTAGAGCGAGTTCTTCTAAGGCCTTTTCAACTTTCGGATGCCCAAGAAGTTCAGCGACAAGCTGGTAATCCTAAAGTTGCAGCGACGACTGCGACCATTCCTCATCCTTATGCCGATGGTCTCGCGGAAGAATGGATTTCAATGCACGCCGATTGGTTTAAAAAAGGTCTAGCTGTTGATTGGGCCATTGAGCTTATCGAAGGAAAAAAATTAGTTGGTTGCATGAGCCTTGGGATAAATAAAGCTAACCAGAGAGCTGAATTGGGTTATTGGATTGGTGAGGAATTCTGGAATCAGGGTTTTGGCACTGAGGCTGCCAAAGGCGTGATCCATTATGCTTTTGAAACACTTAAGCTTAATAAAATTACTTCTCGCCACATGAGCGAAAATCCAAGCTCTGGAAAAATCATGATGAAAGCAGGCATGGAGAAGGAAGGCTATTTGAAGCAAGATTTTTTGAAGAATGGAAGTTTTGTGGATATGGTTGTGTACGGAATATTGAGGGATAGTTTCCATAGGGAGCAAATTCAAGCTTCCAAGTGATTTTGTCGGTTATTTTAGTGGTAAATTCCTCCAGCTTAAATGCTCTATGAAAATAGGCTAGAATAGAACTAGCATGATAAGAAAAAAATTAGCCCCTCTTGAAACTCGTGTCTACAAATACAAAAATAAAAACAGAAATTTTTTCTGTCCACTTTGCCGTACAGAAAGAAACGTGACTGTGAATCCAAGACTCACTAAAAAAAATATCGTTCAAATATCACTCACAAGCATAATCCTTGGAAGTTTATTATTCCCAATTTTTGGAGCAGAGAGCTTTTTTGTTTTCTTTGTTGTGTGGGGATCTTTTGAACTCGCCATTCGCTCTGATTATAAAAAGCAAATTTCATGTCCTCACTGCGGCTTTGATGCAACTTTATATAAACGTAATGTAAAAGATGCGCGCCTAAAAGTTGCAGCATTTTGGGATCAAAAAAAATCTTCAAACACTTAAGTTTCAAAAAATGAAAGATAAACACTGATACTTATGATTAAAATTATTGATCGTGGACGAGACGGAACTTTATGGAAAACTTCAGATGGAACGTTTATTATTTCAATGCTAGTTGATCATGATCAAAATTGGCTTAATGTACGAATCGATAATGCTGAAGCCGAACGATTAATCTGGGATCCCGTGGCATATGATCTTAAGATCAATGCTATCCATTACAACCGAAGACTATTTGAAAAAGACTTCGTAAATTTAGACGATTATAATTAAGAAATTATATCGATCTACTGATGAACCAACATTATTAAAGAACTGCGTAGCTCACCAAAAACAGCACTACTTAATTCTCCATTACTTGTGGAAAACTGTTCGATCTATTTTTTTATGTTTTATCTTCTGTCATATCAATTCTTTTTGCCACTCTATTTAAATCAGCTCTTCCAACTTTTAGGCATTTTTTACCAAGAGATATCTTAATGCCATCATTTAAAAAACGTGGAACTATGTGCAAATGAAGATGTGGAACTTCCTGGCCCGCAACTTCGCCATCAGATAAAAAAATATTTGTACCTTCACATTTC
>JAYSPR010000363.1:0-3485 GCA_043721975.1 Bacteriovoracaceae bacterium | reverse complement strand
CTTAATAAGACAGGGATTGTTGAGTAAATTTTATCTTCCTTAACTTCTTTTTTATTTCGAAGGGCAAGAAGAACTTTAATTTGAATGGCAAGGGTCATTTGCTGGGGAGAGATTTTACATTTTTTGGCCATCTTCGTGATTAAATGATTTTCTTTATTGCGTATTTCCTCTACGGCCATTAAAAATAAAAGTAAAACACTTAAATAATGAGATAGTGCAACTGTGGACTTTTGATTATCTAAACTTAAATATCCTAAGTATTTCTTTTTTTCGGCCAAGAGAATAAAGGCATTAATTTTTGAATCTGCTAAAGTATAGCCATAGTGCTTACTGATTTCATCTTGAATTTTTTTTGAATAGGGGCTACCTCCCCATTTAGATTCCTTAAAGAGTGTTTTGGCTTCTTCCGTTGTGGCCTGGGAGACTGAGATTTGAGAATCTTCCATATTGTTGTTTGTACTTGAGTCGACAGATTTCATTGTCGGTGGGGGATTGAGCCCATATTGAGATCGCAATCGTTCTTTTTGTCTTCTGATCATACTATCAATGTCATTTTCAGGATTATAAGCACCAGGTATTTTATTTTTGAAATAATCAAAAATGACTGGGGCAACAATTTTATAAAACATAAAGATGACAACAGAAGTGACAGTAAGTTGAATGATTATTTCTTTATTCAAAGACATAAACTATAGTATCATCAAATCTCAATGGTTTTTACAAAAAATGTTTGGTGGATTTAATATGTTTGTGTGGTCAATAAAAGAGTTAGAACTTCCTTTGAAATTTACTTGGAATATTTCACGAAATAGCTCGGATACTAAAAAAAATTTCTGCATAAAAGTTAAAAATGGTTCTATCGAAGCAATGGGTGAGGTTGCTTTTAATGTCCGCTACGAAGAAAGTCGTGAGCTAATTTTGGAAAAATTTGAAGAATTTAAAAACAATGCTCCACAGGATTTTAACGGAGTTGAAAGCCTTGTTGCTTACCTTGAAACAACTGACTTACCACAGTCTTTAAAGTTTGGAATAGAATCAAGTTTTGTCCATTACATAGCGATCCTGTCAGGTAAGCCTGTGGCCCAGTTGATGGGAACTAATGTTGTGGCAAGTGTTAAGACTTCTTTTTCTATTCCCATAATGGAAGTGGGGAAATTGCAAAGTTTTATTCATGACAATAATCTAAAAAGATTTAGTGTACTCAAAGTTAAAGTCAATCAAGATATCGCTGAAGAATTTTGTAATGAAGTCTTGAGGCTGACAGATGTTCCTTTGCGAATTGATGCTAATGAATCATTTCAGTCGGCAAGAGATGCACTTTTATTTTTAGAACGCTTTAAAGACTTAAAGCGCATCGAATTTTTAGAGCAGCCTTTAGCAAGTAATGCCCACGAAGAATCTTTGGAGCTTAAAATAAATTCTAAAGTTTTCTTAATGGCCGATGAATCAGTCACTAGTGAAGAGGTCAATCAATACCACGTGGAGAGATTTCATGGCGTGAATATAAAGCTTATGAAATCAGGTGGATATTTAAAGGCACTTAAACAGTTGAGACAAGCTAAGAGGCTTGGTCTCAAAACCATGCTGGGCTGTATGATTGAGACGAGTTTGGGAATATCGAGTGCACTTAATATTTCTAGTGGAGTGGATTTCTTTGATTTAGATGGATGCTTACTTATTAAAGAGGATCCTTATAAATTAATTAGTGAAGAAAAGGGAAAAATTTTTTACTCTTATATCCAATAAAAATATTAAAAATAAATTTTAAAATCTAGGTCAATGCGATTGTAATTGACAGAGTTTTTAGCATTTAAAAGTTTTTGGACAGAGAGCCCCGCTTCAAAGGGAACATCAAACTTTTTTCTTTTGTAAGATTCTATCGTGGAAAATCCAATTCCGACTCGTAGCCAGTTGCTCTCGACTTCAGTATCACTTTCAAGGGCAGATTTTATTTTTGCATCCTTGATATTTGAATAAGTCGTTTGTTCAACTTGAGAATGAATAATTGCACTATTAAAATTTATCCAAGAAGTCGGATTATAAGTAGCACTTAATGTAGCATCTATTTTATTTCCTAGCTTTTGATTTACAGTACTTTTATTTTTTGAAAGTGGAACATCGTTATCATCAATGAGCCTAACACTCTTGTTAGAATCAAATTGATAAGTGTAACGAGTTTTTAAATCAAATTCAAAAGTTTTAGCATAGACTGAAAAACCTGAAGCGAGTTCAACAAATGTGTCGTACTGTCCGTCACCTGTTGAAACATCTTGAAGCGAGTCGGGATCATCTGAATCACCCGTAGGTAAAACAACTCCACCAGAAATCGCGAGACCTCCACTTGTGAAATCAGTCAGGCGATAAATAAATCCTAATTCAGCATCGCCCAGAGCATCTTTCTCCCATTTTCCAACAGGCTTATAACCATAATAATTCACGACTAAGGATTGGAGTAATTCAGCATTTGTATTAGGTAATTGGAGAGTTAAGTCTTTGACAAATTTTCCCATGGCAGAATCAGGATTAACGTTCCTTATAGTGGCCTGGACAGCTGCAAGGTTACTGGCCTTAGACTGCTTAAAATCAATATTAGTGATAATGTGATAGACCGGAAGTGAACCATAGATTGTCAGTCGATCCGTCAAACCATGACCGAAACCAAGGCCTTGGGCATTGATGTCAGCTTCCACGTTGGCACTGAATTCTCCTAGTGAAAAGTTCGTAAAGGCCTCTGGTGAAAGAGCCTTTAACTCTTCAAAATATGATTTAATAATAGTGCTAATATCTTGAATGCGATTTGAAGAAAATTCTTCTTTTAAATCGAGAGTGTCTTCCTGGCCGCTTGAATCATACTTGCTTTCAATCTTAGAAGTCATAACCTGCTTAAAGACCAGTGTATTAACTCCCTTTGGGAGGGTTTCATAGGAAGCAGCTAAAAGGCAATTTGCTTTTATCAGACCAAGAAGAATAAAGGTGAGACCAGTTGTGATTTTCATTTGCAATAAGATTATAGGACCCCTGGATTTAATGTTAATTTTCTTTATGAAATGAAAAAAATACAGACTTTCACCGATCAAATTCAGGCAATGTTACACTCTACCCACTATGAAAAAACGGCTTCTTCTTTGTCTCCATATTTTAGGTCTACTTTGTTTTTCTTCTTGTGGAAAAGAGAAGTTAACACCTATGGTTTACCCTACGACTGTTAACGAACTTAGAAACGATCAACCCATTAACTTTTCATACAAAATCGACCCCACTCAAATTGAAGAGTATGCGCGAAACACTAAAAAGTTCCCAATTTTCGGAAAATTATTTCAAGGAATAGCGTTCGTGCTTGCGAATTCAACGATTTCCTCAAAAGGAGGGATGGATCTTGCCATGGATGTGATCTTCCCCTGTTAAAACGGACACACTTTTAAGCACATAACCCAACAAAGGGTATGTAGATGAAGTTGAAAACAAAGAAAATTGAACAAAAGAGA
>JAYSPR010000362.1:0-3563 GCA_043721975.1 Bacteriovoracaceae bacterium | reverse complement strand
TCTCTTTTGTTCAATTTTCTTTGTTTTCAACTTCATCTACATACCCTTTGTTGGGTTATGTGCTTAAAAGTGTGTCCGTTTTAACAGGGGAAGATCATTCCTTTTGATTGCTCAGAACTAGCATTAGAAATTTCACTTGCCATGCTTGAGACTGTTGCAACGTTCGTAACGATCTCAGAGAGTACATCTCCACATTCCTGAGCAATTTTTGTCCCATTTTCAATTTTTACTTTTCCAACAACTATCAAATCATCAACTTTGGTTTGAGTTTCTCGTACAATGCTTTCAACTTTTAAAACTGAAGCTGACAACATATCTGAAATTTCTTTTGCAGCATTTCCACTCATTTGAGCTAAATTTCCAACTTCTTCAGCAACAACGGCAAACCCTTTTCCTTGCTCTCCCGCTCTTGCTGCTTCAACCGAAGCATTGAAAGACAATAATTTGGTTTGGAAAACGATATCATTTATGACCTTTGTTTTTGTTGCAATTTCTTGAATCACTTTTACAATCTCACTCATCTGATGATTTGATGAATTTATTTGAGTCATGATATTATTATTGCTTTCATTAATTTCAGACATTGATTGCACCATTTCTGTGACAACTTCTCGCCCGCGCTCTGCTTGTTTGTGTGAAAGAGAACTATTGTGAGAGGCTTTTTGGGCATTCTCTGAGTTGATAGAAACCATAGAACTTAACTCTTCAACTGAAGCAGAAGTTTCTTGAAGTGAGGCTGCTTGCTCGGTCGTTGATTGCGAAAGCACTTCCGACGAAGATGCAATTTGAAGTGCAGCTGATGATACTTCTGTGCTTGATGAAGCAAGTGCATTACTGACGTCTTGAAGTGTTAAAATTAACGATTTCGTAAAATACAAAGCTCCGAATAATCCAATTGATCCCAAAGCTATTATCAATGTCGAAATGATCATTACAGATTCTGAGCTTACTTTTTTTGCTTTAGTGACTGCTGTTTCAGCACGCTTAAAATGAAAATCTCTTAATTTTTCCATCGATTCACGCGAGGAATTTCCAATCAATCCAATTTGCTTGATCATAATATCATCTATTTCTGACTCTACACTTTTGTCGGTTTTACTTTTAGCATAAAGATCAATGACTTTATCAAGTAGTGCATAAGCTAAATCTATATTTTTTCTGAATTCACTATAGAGAACACCTTCACCAGGTAAGAATTCAATGGCTTCATATTTTTTCTTAAGTTCTAGATCTGCTTTTTGATTATCTTGAATCGATTTTATTTCTTTTACTTTATTTGATTCACCCTCTAAGTCAGATGCTATGTGCAATCCATCTATTCGAGCTTTCCGATAATTTGAAAACATTTCAAGCATAATTGTCGTATTAGGATAACTATTATCTGTGATTACAGAGTAATCCGTAATGACTTGTTTAATGGAAAAATATGAAACTGCTCCAATACAAAGTGAAATGGAAACAAGAAAAAGTGAAAGAGATATTAGCTTTGCTTTTAAACTTAAATTTTTCATAGCTTTCAGCCTCGAATAAATTTGATAAGGTCCAATCTCTTATCGAAAAATTATGAAATAACATTAGATTTGAAAGTCACTTGAGAAGTAAACTAATTTAAAATTTAAGGTTTTATTTAGATAAGATTAGTCGATACTCTTTATCTTATATAACCTTATTTCTTTCGGTGTCTGAACTTCAAACGTATCGTCAACGCCTAATCCAAGCGCTGCATCCCCGATTGGAGAAAAAACCGAAATGACTAATATTGGGTGATTATTCTGCATGAGCATCGTCCCACCTGAAGTACTTGATAAAAAATAATGCCTATCATGCCCATTACAAGACAATAAACCAAGAGACCCTAACTGCATTTGTTTTGAAGGAGGCAGATCGATCGCTAATTCTTCTAGCATTTGAATATCTAGTTTTATTTCTTCAACTCTTTTAAACTGAGCACCAGCTAAATATGAAGCCTCAATAGCACGAGTATCGTACTTTCCCTCCTGCTTTATATCACCTTGGGTCGCAAGATCATGAGCTGCTTTTGCGGCTCCTTCTAATTCGATGAGTTCACTGTTTAATTTAGTGAGTAATTGTTGAACAATCTGTTTTTTATCTATTTTTTCCATTTAGTTACTTACGGGTGCCGTAGCCGCTGCTGCTTCTTTCACTTTAAAAAGTCTTTGGTAGCCTGAACGCTGATAACGATTACTGATGAGTTCAAAAAGTGATGATGATGTGTCTTTAGTGATATCATTTTTGATTTCGAATTCATCGATGCTGGTCGCGCCTTTAGTTGATGCATTATAGGCCGCTAACTCTTCTTTAGTTAATTCTTTCTTTTCTTCTATTGCACCAGCGCCTAGATCGACGGCCATAGTTCCTGCACCTGCGTTTACATCAATGATGCCTGGATCAATTGCAGCAACAGTAGCTCCACCTTTGTCAGCTTTATCGTCAGCTAATTTACTTTCTGTGCTTCCTGATGCCGAGCCAGGTGCTGGGCTGCCATACATGCTAGAGTACATTGAAGCTACTGAAGAGTTCGATTTCTTTAAGCCGTCTCTCATAGCCTTGTCGATTGAACCAGCAAACTTTTTTGTCTCTTCATCTAAATCGACCTTACTACCACTTGCTTTTAATTTTTCTTGAGCAATTTTTTTAGCATTATTAAGAGCGGCTCTGTAGGCAACCGCATTTGCAGCTAATTTAGCAGCGGCTTCTAAATTACCTTTTGAAATTCGTGAAGAACCATTAAATCCATTTGCTGTTTTTAAAATTGATGCCGTTTGCATTTGAGAATTTTTATCTAGGAGATTATTACTAGGTAAATTGCCAGCAACGGACTCCATACTTTTACAATTTTTTGCATCAGGTCCTGTAAAGCATGGGATTTGCCCATTACCATTAGTAGATAAATCAGTGTCTTCATATTTAGCAGCATTCATTGTAAGTGCATTTTTAGCATTTGCCGTCATCGTGGCATTTGAACCGGTTACTCCTATTTGAGTTGCGGTTGCACCTTTTGCTAAGGTATTCATAGAATTTAAAATAGAATCAATTTTTGAAATATTATTATCAATTTGAGAAATAACGTCATCCGTTGCACTTGAGGCAGCAAATGTAAGTCCAGCGAGTATACCCCAAACGATTGCTCTTTTTTGTGGAATTAACATGAATAAATCAACCATTGGCCCAAGGGTTGCAGAGGTAATTAACAAATAATTAATGGCCACTGATGATGCTATTCCCATTGCACTGAAAAGCCCTGCTTTAGCTTCGGGAAATAATAAATTAATTAATCTTTCGAAATAATTATTTTTTTCAAAACCAGATTTTTGACTTATTTTTTCTCCACTATTTATAAAAGGAAAAATATTGTTGAGGCCGAAACCTGACATATCTGGTGTTCCAGCACTCATACCTGTGGGGTCTACAGAAAATTTTATGCCACAACTGTTGCTCAAAATAGCCCCAGCACCATTTGCAGTGGAGCAAGTTCCATTAATAGTTCCCATTAATGCTGTCTCTCCTGCTGCTAAAGAAGTTACTGAAGACATCGCTGGAAG
>JAYSPR010000361.1:0-2013 GCA_043721975.1 Bacteriovoracaceae bacterium | reverse complement strand
ACAAGTTTTTTAAGCGTTTTCATGAATTTCTCCTTTAGTAAAAACATATCTACTTTATTTGTTTTAAAATTTCAGTATAATCTTCATCACTAACTCTGCTTTTTAATTTGCTAAAGAATAAAGCTACTAATTCTTTAGAAATATTATCAAGGTTTTCCAAAGCTACATTTCTTTCTCTCTGTATTTTCAAAACCATATTTTCAACTTGATCTTTCTGATTTTTTAATCCGAGAGCTCTATAGTATTTTTCATTTTTTGCAATTACCTTCAAATCGTGATTTTGATGAAGGATAATTATCGTTTCCACCAACCACGAGAGTCTCTGTGGAAATTCTGATGCCTTCGTTAGTCTAACAACTGGTGTGACTTCGACTCCTTTTCCTATCACGAGCTGTTGGAACTCAACTGAAGCGAGAATTAAGTAATCATTAACTTGGAATTTCTCATTTAAGATTTCGTCAAATCCTGAATCAAGAATTTTGTTAAATAAATTGCTAGATATGACCGCCTCTTTTTGTTCTTCGGTAAAAGAATAAATATCATTTAAAGCTAGCTTTATAACTCACCTTACGCATAAATGCTTTTTTACGGCCTTGCGTAATGGCCTTTCATAATTTTTATTTTATCCTTTCAAAATGGATAAAAAATTACTCGATCTCTACAGTGACTATTTAATTTCAGCAAACCAATTAACAACTGCGACAGGTCTTTCAGATGTTCTAGACAATGAAATTTCTCACGATAAAATAACTCGTTTTTTATCAAAAGAAACTTTTGGCTCGGCTGATCTTTGGAAGCTCGTTAAGCCGACTGTTCGCAAACACGAAACTAATAATGGAGGTGCATTGATTTTTGACGATACGGTACAGGAGAAGGCCTATACTGACGAAAATAATATAATCGCATGGCACTACTCTCATGCCCTAGGAAAGGTGGTTAAAGGGTTAAACATTCTAAGCTCAATTGTTGCATATGATGGAGCAACTTTTCCAGTAGGATTTGAAGTAATCAAAAAAGATGTCAGGTACTGTGATTTATTTACCTGCCAAGATAAAAGAGTTTCTTCTAAGAGTAAAAATGAACTTTTCCGGTCAATGTACGAGGTGAATTTAAAAAATGTAAAGTTTGACTATGTTTTAGTCGATTCTTGGTTCAGTGCTAAGGAGAATTTGGAAATGATTCATAAATCTAAGAAAATATTTATTGCGGGAGTAAAATCGAATAGAACCATTGCCACAAGTTATGAAAATAAAATTAAAGGAAAATTTATTCAAATTAATCAGTTATCGTCACTTGATTCAAATCCAATTGAAGTTTACCTAAAGGGAATAGAATTTCCAATGAAGTTGATGAAAAAAGTCTTTAAAAACGAAGATGAATCGGAAGGAATCTTGTACTTGATAACCAATGAAATGAAAAAAAATGGTGAACAGATTTATGAAATTTATCAAAAACGATGGAAGATCGAAGTCTACCACAAATCTATAAAATCGAATGCCGCTTTAAAAAAATCTCCAACCAAGACTGTACGAACACAAACTAATCATATTTTTTCTTCGATTTATGCCTTTTATAAATTAGAAACGATCGGCCTAGCTACAGGATTAAATCACTTTGCATTGAAATATAAAATAATTGTAAAGGCGAATATGGCCTCCATGAAAGAGCTGCAGCGGCTAGCGAGTTTCGCTTGATTTAAAATTATTTTGCGTAAGGTGAGTGATAAGTTCAAATTGCTGAGTATAAAAATAACTATTATTGACCACATTCATAGGTAGACTCTATTTTTGAGCATAAAAAGCTTAAGCTCACCTAAATTTGACCAAAAGTAGTATAACTTTCGCCCCAGTCTAGAATATTTTATTGAGCTTTTATGCATATGTGCTAGATTCGCACTAAATTATGGAGGTTTTATGAAAAATTTAGTCATTGGTTCATTGGCGCTCTTTTCACTTTCAGCATTCTCAGTAGAGTGCACTCAATTGGAAGCACAGTTTATTGGCAAAGTTGCTC
>JAYSPR010000360.1:0-7136 GCA_043721975.1 Bacteriovoracaceae bacterium | reverse complement strand
ATTGCATTCTTCACTTGGTTATATGAGTCCGAAAGAGTATGCTGAACAAAACCGTTATGCTGCTTAAAAGGGACTCCGTTAAAGTAGGTAAAGATCAAGATGTTTATAAGTATATAATTAATAGAGACCAAATAATTAATTTTTCAAAATATGAAGATCTCGTAAATCGCAAAAAGAGTCCTTAGATCTAGAATATATTGAGAAATCTATTGTGCGTGATTTAACGCGCGCTTATTGACTCAGAATAAAGGTAACCGAAGGAGTTTCTAAGGATTCTTAGATCTTTTTGTAGTTTATTAGATTTTATGAATTATTGAAGCAGGAAAAAGAAGTCCAAATTCAAGATTAGTGCAAATCGATATTCAATCCTTTAATGATCAGAAAATTAATCTTTTTCTAGCTTGTAAAAGAAAACTCTCTGAAGGAGTTATTGCTCTAAATCGTTTTATCGATACCTTTGAGTAGAAAATTAAACCTTTTTATTATCTAAAACAACATTCCAAGATTTAATCCAAAATATTGATCCGATTAATATAGTAATAAGACCTACAAGTGAAAATGTGAATTGATTAATCAACATTTTATCAATTGTAAATTTTCCAACGATGACGGCAAAAATAAAAAATAAAAAATCTTTTGATTTTGGATTTTTTAAGACTAATTTTGCATCACAATTACTACAGAGTGAAGCTTGGGTAAAACTAATAGAAAAAATATTTTTGTAGTTTAGTTTTTCATTACAATTTGGACACTTGTGAGACATTTATTTATCCTTACTAAAATAATGTTGTTAAAACCTATTGAAAATACTAATTTTAATATAGGAAATCTTTATATCAAGAGTAGTAAAAACTACCCTTCTAAATCTGCCTTTTGATTATCTCTCGAAGCTCAATAGGATTTAGAAGCTGATAAAGCCTTTTAAGGTCCTCCTTTTGACCCATGGTTAGGTGATCTGACTCTAATAACCGCTAATAAGGAGTCTTTGGCTTATCGTATTTTTTAACCATTTTAGACCCACTCGAACTTTTTCAATAAGTTTTAGTTGTGGATCAAAAAAGTTATTTAAATTATTAAGATAAAGCTTATAGATGACATTCATTATTTCTATTTGTTCGACTAGGTCAAATCTTTCATATCCAAAGTACTCACGTACATGAGTCCAATTTTTCTGTTCAACGTGTGCATTGTCATTTTTCTTATACGGACGTGAGCGAGTAAATTCAATTTCCTTTTTGTCTACAAAATAAAGATATAAATTGCGATTGAGAAATTCAGTACCATTGTCAGTATTACAAGAAATAATAGGGAAGGGAAGTTTGAACTTTATATCCATTATTGCTGATAAAGCTTCATCAGAATCTTTCCCATAAGTCGCCCTATTTTCTGTCCATCCTGAATAAATATCCGTAAAAGTTTTGGTTACATTTTGGTTACTATTTCAATGAGGCAACTCGACTGTTTAAACTCTCTACCCGATAACTTCCATTATCGGGTAGAGAATGATCGGAGACTTTTATTAAAGACATTTCATCAAATGTCCGACTAGGTAAGTGCTATAAATGATTTATGAGGTGCTAAATGAAATATAAAAATTTGTCTTTTTTTCTTCTCCTTTTTTCAATCTCAATTTATGCAGAAATCGATGTCGAGGCATTAAAAATCCATGATGAAGCAAAAAAAAGTGCCAGTACTGCCTTTGCAAATAAAACATTATTCAATTCTTATAGCACTAATTTTTTAGTAGAAGATCATTCCAAGTCATTCAATAAAATGATGACAAAAATTTCAGAAGAACTGGTACAGCGAAACTCAATCGAACCTGGCTCTGTTGATCAGGATTCTTGCTCATCTAAATGCGTACAATATGGGACAAGTGAACTAAGAATGAAACTCTTTTCCGAAGTGTCATACAAAATCGATTTGAGTTCGGAAACTCGAGAGTGTCAGAATGTTTGTAAAATACATTTTGCTGGATACTATGGTTATCTTAATGGTTTTAAAGATGCAAAGTCGAAGAAATCACCGGCCAGTACGGATTGTTTGGGATCGGTCTCTTCCGGTGCTAGGGCCTCTAAACCAGGCATTGGTGTTGATCCAAGTTCATTAGATAAGGTCATTAGACGAGATGGAATGACTCCAAAATAGTCGCCTGAAATCTATTGACATGAATTCTGAGTTGCCAAATGAAAGCAACCATTACTAATATCGGCCCATCCATCCTTACTGGAAACATTGCAAAAACCCATTGAGTCTCTAAACCGTTATTGCAAAATTGGCCTTCAGATGGCGGGTTTGAGCTGATTTTATGATAACAGCCATCTTGTTTGCATGACTCCCCCTTCGATCGCGTCACAACCGCAAAAAAAGTCGACTGACTGTCCTTCCGGATTAGTAAAATTTCCTTTGTTACTGGTTGTTAGATGCAGGAGACGGTCCAAACACCGCATGAAAAATTCACAGACTGTCCGTTGGAAACAAATGTGCCTTTATGACAGGTTTCTCAAGTGTATCGTCAGTGATATCATCAGGGCCAAGTTTTAAAAATCTTCGCATGTCTTCGTAAGAATTATTATGGGCCATATTTGGTCTGATTAAACGAGATTTACTTTTTGCCTCAATGCCATTGTACCATTCGAGATTTGAAGCGAGCATTTAAAGGCTTAGAGATGATATTAAGACCCTCTTGATAAAATAAAGGCTTAAAGATCACTAAAACAAGAAGAATAGTTAATTGAGCAAAATGAGACGGCATCTTCATACTTATCTTGTGCCAAACTTCTCTTGCATTGTTGATCTATACTGGTGAGGACGGCGGTTTCACTATTGACGCCACACTTGCGTAACTGTGATTTTAAGATACTCATTTTGTCTTGAACGACAGCTGGTTTTCTATTTTTATTTTCTAAATACATGGCAATAACTTTATCAGTACTCACCTTCCGTTTGGCCATTTCAATTTTACCGGCCGGGGATTCCCAATAAGCCTCGTCTTCTTTTTTTCTCGTCATCATGGCCTGATCGGCTTTGATATTTCTTAATGCAATTCTCTCTCTTTGTTTGAGTTTATTATTTTCACTCTCCAAAAGATCAATGCGCGTTTGTAATTCTTTTTTATAACCTTTGTTGTTTGAACAAAAATCTCCGGCTACATCACTAAATTCTAATTTCGTTTTATCCATACTCATGGGTTTTCCATTGGAAAAAACCACTCCCTTACTTAAACCTTTTTTATGACATTCTAAAGCAATATCTTTAGCCGCTATTTTTCCAAAAACTTCTGACTCTGAATCACTGCAAATGATGGCGACTTGACTGGCCAGTGCATAAATATCAGCAGCAAACATGTCTTTTAAGGGGCAGTTTGCTGTATCAGCACTAAAAGCATGATTCGCAATTAAAATTGAAGAAAAATAAACAACTAAAATTTTAAATATCATAACGTCCCTCTACTTAGCTTTTCCACCTTCAGATTCAACTTCTCCATCAACAGGAGTTGTTATCCTATCTTTAAAAATAGTTCGACCAGAATCATCTAAAAAGTTAAAGAGATTTGAATTCGTTCCATCTTTGCATTGGTTATTAACCAATTCACAAACAGATCCCATGGCCTTTGATATTTGTGAGTTCACATAAACACCGATAGGACTATCATTGTAAGAATCAGTTAAGGCCTTGAGGTTTTTATCATCTCTATAATGTTTTTTAAGATCCCCTGCCTTAATTCCTTTTACACCTAATTCTTTTTCGATGTCAGCAAAGTGTGAGAAAGCTAGTTGTGCTCTATTTTTTGAATATTCGGCCTGGGTAATGAGGTTATTGACAGCATTATTAAGAGTTCCTAAAACCATTTTCCTTTGCATATCTTCTTGAGTGGCCGCCAATTTTTTTTCGTCAACTTGGGCCAGCTCATTAAGAGTTCTTGTCACTTTAAGCATTTGCTCTTCTTTGTCACTCAAACGCTTTGTCGCACCAGCAAGAAGAGATTTCATTGAACCCATACGACCACTAAGCCCAATTGAACTGGCCTGATCTGGGCTACTCATAACTGCAGTTTCAAGCTCAGCAAACATTTCAGCGAGTGAAGTTGTCGTGTGGCTCGCAATACGGGCTTTCCCGTCGAGAGCTGTCGCTTCACCTAGTTTTTTATGTTCAGCTAGGAGCACTGCTAATTTATCTTGTTTCTTTTTATCCCAACCTTTTAATTTCGTGGCGTTTTCAGCAATATCACTCAAAGTTGCACTAATACTTTTTCCAAAATTAGTGGCATCAAGTTGATAATCACGAGCAAGATCTTCAAGTCTTTTAGCTTCCTTTATTGAAAGCTCCCGGCTTTCATCTCTCTCTTCTTTTGAAGCTTTCATTTTTTTTAGTGGCTCATTTTTTCTTTCTGCATCTCTTAAGGCCATTGAATAAACACTGGCATTAATCGCGACAGCATCTCCTGTCACAAGTGCTTTTTGTTTTTCGATGCCGTTACCTGCGTCTGAGAGATATCCCCAAATGGTTTGTAAAAAACTTTTTGTTGGTTTAACGACTGCCCTGGTTGCCCCTGCTACTGAATTCACAGCTTCTCCGGCATTATCTTGAATGACTGTTCCTGTGTAACTTCCTGCATAGCCGGTTGCAGACATGTAGCCTTCGTCTTCACCTGCACTTGCAAAAGTTGGAAATGAGATAGTGGCAAGAACGAGGACAAGAGGGATTATTTTCACATTAAGCTCCATTTTTAGATGACTGCTAATTATTTTAACATACAAAAAATATGGGGTAAGCAGGCAAAATCTCATCTTTAATAAGACACAATGGCCCAAAGTCAGTGTCTAAGCTGACTACAGTGGGCTAAATTAAATTCACACTCGCAAGCTATCGTTGATCAAAATCTTAATATTCATTATGCTGACTTTAATTAACCACTTTAAAACAGGCCTTTATTTATGAAAATGATTATCATGACACTCCTACTCTTAAGCCTCTTTAGTACTGGAATAAAAGCATCAAATGAATTAGGCGAAGTCGCTTTGCCGACGATTTTAAAACCAGACTCTCTTGATGAAGGCACAGAAAGAATTCTTTCAGACTCTCAAATAGCTGAGCTTATTCCTTGGGCCCGAGATTCAAAAATGTTTCTTTCAGACCTTATCGACAGTACTCAAGGCTTAAGCATAAGCGATAAAATTGAAAGGCTTGAATTTGGACTTAAGCAAGTAATAAAGGATAGTACTCGATCAAACTCTGAGCTTTTCATGAGGTATGTTTTGAATCGTGCGATTATCATTAAAAATACCCTAGATAGTGAGATGGATAACTCAGTAGTGGGAAGCGAAGATGTTAAATTGCGAGTCTTATTATCTTCAATAAAAATGTCCATAAACTATTACGATGCAGACATGAGTAATCTCGCAAAAAAATCATCTCCAGATTTCAAAAAATTTGCTGAAGAGTATTTTGTTTTTTTAAGTGAATTAAATAAGTCTATTTTTGATGCTTCAGCTCAGTATTTTGTTCAAAGAATATCACTTGAATGGTTACAATGGGATCTTTACCGCGACATCAACAACGCTCGTCATGCACCAAAAATCATTAAAATTAACAACGCTCTAAAAATGTCTTCAAAAGAAAAACAAAGCGATGCACAGTATATACGCAATATTCAGCACCTAAAAAGAATAAGTCTTCAACTTGAAATTTTACCAAAAAATGTTTCAAGCATTGTCGAAAATTTTGACAATTTATCAATAAACGAAGCAAGAGAAAAATTTACGTACAGCAATTATAGTTTTAGATGTTATAAAAGAAACCCAAATGGTGAGACCAATTATACTGAAGCAATTAATAATCGCTATTGTGCAAATAAAAATAAATTTCAATTTGTTTCACAAACCAGGGAGTGCTATAAAATGAGTTTTAATGACGATATAATGTGGGGCGATCGAGTTAGTTTAAGCGATTGCCACAGACAATAATTGCCTAGAAAGGATCAGCTTTAGCTCAGTTTACTATCGTGTATAATTTAATTTATGAGCAAACTGGCCTTAAAACAAGATTCCTATCAAGTTCAAATTAAAGAAGATAAAAAATCCTTTAATGCCAAACTTGAATATGAATTTTTCAATAATTTTGAATCTCCTCATACTAGGAAATCATATCGCTCGGATATCGCTCAATTCTTTGAATTTCTTTCAGGCCACTTTAAAGAAGTTTCAAGCTACGATAAAGTTGAACGTGTACATATGGTTGCTTTTAGAAATTGGTTAACCGACAACGAACTCGCCCCAAAAACCATTAATCGAAAAATTGCGGCCAATTCAAGTTTCTTTGATTTTCTTATTGAAAAAGGAATCACTCACCTCAATCCTTGCTCATCTATCAAGAGGCCACGTCAAGAAGTCATGAAACCTACGAACGATTTAAGCGACGATGAAATTTCTAGTTTATTTAGTTTATTAGACGACCAAAAAGGACCTGGTTTACTTCATAAGGCCGTCATCTACACACTTTTTACAACAGGTATTAGAAAAGCAGAGCTTATTAATTTAAGACGAAAACATTTTTTCACCAGAGACGCTCATTACTTAATTGAAGTGAAGGCCAAAGGTGGAAAGATGCTCACAAAAGTTGTCCATCCAAAATGTGCTGAAGTGATCATGGAATATATGAGTTACCTAGAAAGTCAGGGAGAAAAAATTCATCCAGAAGATTGGATTTTTAGGCCCTCAAAAAATCCACTTGATCCCGCCCACATTATTAAACCACTCAATCCTAAGTCGGTTGATTATATTATCAAGTCGTGGTGTAAAAAAGCAGGAATCAATCACCGTATCTCTCCCCATTCTGCAAGAGCAAGCTATATTGGATCGGCCCTTGATTCAGGAATTGACCTCTATAAAATTTCAAAGGACGTGGGACACGCTTCTGTTAAAACCACTGAAGAATATAATAAGCGCAGGCAGAGTCACAATGATAGTCCAGTCTTTGGGCTAGGATTTTTGAAAGAGAAAAAAACTGTCTAAAGTTTTGACAGCCTCCTATGAAGGTGTTGTTTCTGGGCGATTATGTCCGGTTAATTTCTGAGCGATTATGTCCTATTGAATCTAAGCCACTTTTCTCAGTTTCGACTTATCCCCGTAATCATT
>JAYSPR010000359.1:0-2882 GCA_043721975.1 Bacteriovoracaceae bacterium | reverse complement strand
TCCTCGTGAAAAAGTGGATAAAATTCTTCTTGATTTAAAAAATAGTGGTTATTCAACTAAAGATACGATTTATGTTCAACACAAAAAATAAATCTGCACTCACTTACAACTAATAAATTCAACTTCATTTAAAGCTGTTTTGGCGTGGTTTAAAGAAAGTTCCATATCCCAGACCCGTGGCTCATTCCAGTCAGAATCAAGCATCGTTAAATAAGTTTTTCCTTCAACTTCAAAAGATCCTGCGGCAACTATCGTATGCCCACCACTATTTCTTTCTCCGACTCTTCTTGGAAGCCATAACCTATCGTCAATTTTTACATCATTTTTTTCATACATCTCAAGTGGAAAAGTTGACGGGTGCATAACTGGCCCAATATTAAATGAAACAATAACAGGTAAGCCCGAAGCCAACTGACTTAAGATAAAAGACTTTGCTTCACTAAAATTTTCAGTTTTAAGAAGACCACACTTAAAACCATAAGTTTTACCGTATGAATTTAAAATAGCGCGTATAGAGTATTTATGAGAGGAGGTCAGATAGTATTCGCTTATAGCATGGGCCAAAAGTTGCGATCTACCTTCTTCCGTTTGTAATTCTTTTTTTAAAACTCCATTGCCTTCAAATTGGGCCAGGTTTGTTTGATTTAAAAATCCGTTAATCGCGTAACCAGTACAAGTTGATCCTACCTGAATGTAAGGATCAATGAGAGTTTGCTGGTCTTTATTTTTTCGAGAAAAATATTGTGAATCAACGTAGTAAACTTTCTTTTCAGTACTCGAAAGTAGCATCTTATACATTTCGCTACCGTCAGCTCTCAAAACATTTCCTAAAAAAACTTGTTCACCATTTAATTTCTTCTCATCAGTTTTAAACTCAAGGAGTGATCCAATCCCAACCTTAAAAGCTCCAACCGAAACAGCTTTCTTAGTGACAATGGTAATGTCTCCAGCAAAAGTGTGAGAACTAAAAAAAGAGAGAACGATCGACAGAATAAGCGTTTTCATGATTTGCTCGGCTTGTTGTTTTTTATTTCTTATTTTTCTTTTTTGTAAAATCTATCATCATGTCTTCGCAACGATTGATGATCTCAGGAGTTATTTCCCAAATTTTTAGTCCTATAATTTCTTGTTCTATTTTTAAAAATAACTCGAAATCTAAAAATGGAGTGACTTTTCCGCTTTGGTATTCTTGTTCCTTTTCTCCATAAAGACCTAAAAACGTTTTATCTCTAAACCACAACTCTCGATTGGCTTCTTTAATGGCCTCGAGGCTATCAACACTTGGTTTTCTTTGAACAAACTCAAAGAACATTCCACTAGATCTAATGCCCGGATAAAACCACTCTCCGCTAAAGACTTGAATGATGTCATCATTATCATCTTTTAATATAGGAGTAATAAATTGCACGCCACGCTCAAGGGCAAATTTATGAAAGGCCAATAGATCAGGAGTTCTTAAAGCGATATGCTGCCATAGGGCCGCAGAGTTATGAGAATCGAGCATCTCACGCACATGAGAAGGCTGTGATAAAGGCTCAGAAGGCTGAACGACGGCAAAAATAGTTTTCGTTTGAGACGTGTCTTCTTTATGGCCTTGTCCTACCTGCACAGCAAAAGTAAGTGACTTTTCACCTTCGCCTTTTACCCACTCTTTTCTTTTTTCATAAAGAAGGTTTTCAGGAGTCACGCCAAAGATCACATTAAAGGCCACATAAGCGACATTATAAAGTCTCGGCTGTAAAAGCAGAGTCATGTGATCGACTTGAAAATTTTGGAAAGAATGTTTCATCATTATCTCTTGGGAAAATTAAAAATGTAGTAGAGCATAGCTCTCAATGAATGGATTTTAAATAAATTTTTTAGTTTGTCTTTCTCGAATAAACAAGTACTTACTGCTTAGATCTATAAGTCGTAATAGGCCAAGATTTTTTTATATTCATCTGATTGCTTCCAAGCTTTCATTGCTTCTTCAAATTTTTGGGCCCAATTCAAATGCCCATTATATTTTTTGGAAAACGCTATATATCTATCATCACCAGAGAGGCACGGACTTAGCTTCATGAGATTATTAAATTGTGATTTAGTCTTCAGCCTTTTTAATCCATTAACACTTGTAAAGGTATAATCAAATCTTCCAGCTGCCAGCATACTCATAATTTGGTCTCCTTCAACGGTAGACTCAAAAAGATTAAATTTATTTTTATTGATAAAAATTTCTTGGCTTACAACATAGTTTGTAGAAATACCGACTTTCTCTCCGTATAAACTTTCAATTTTTCCATTATATTTTTTTTCTTTGAAGTCTTTTCTCACGACAACACAGATCTGATCTTTATGGAGAATGTTATTGGGAAGAAAAACCATCGAAACCTCCCTTTCTTTACTAGGCGAGACATAGATGATGGCATCAACTTCACCTTTTACTACCGACATGATGGCCCTATTCCATGGCAAGGGAACCCATTTGATTTTAAATCCTATTTTTTTAGCGACGCTACTCACGATGTCTATATGAAGTCCGGTGATAACTTTCTGATCCAAAGAAACCTTGGAGTAAGGGGAATTATCGCTGTTTTCCAGGGCCACCCTTATAGTTTCTTCAGAGCTTGCACCCAAACTTATAAGCCCTAGGATAAAAGCGCTTAAAATGATCATTTTAAAAGTCATAACGCTCAAATTAAACAATAACAAAAACATGGACAACATAATTTAACATTGAGATTCCTCTATTCCTCAATAAAAATTAATGAATTGTCTACTTTTTAGACAGTCTGTATTTAATCTGTTGTTTCTGGGCGATTATGTCCGGTTAATTTCTGAGCGATTATGTCCTATTGAATCTAAGCCACTTTTCTCAGTTTCGACTTATCCCCGTAATCATT
>JAYSPR010000358.1:0-1138 GCA_043721975.1 Bacteriovoracaceae bacterium | reverse complement strand
CATGATTATAGTTTAATCGTTTTAAGCTGATCGTACACATTTTTATTTGTTTCATGATCGATTGTGACTTCGAGAATCATGTGCCCCTTGAAGTTAATGGTACGGTTTAAGGCTTCATTAAATTCACTGCGATTTTTGGCATTTTCATAGTGAAGATTAAAAAGAGTTGCCGCGGATTTAAAAGTGAGTCCATGTGGACTCGTTATATAATCCAATACATCTTTTTCTTTGTGTATAGGTAAAAGCGTAAATATACCGCCCCCATCATTGTTGACCAAAATAATTTTTAAATTTTTCTTCAAATTTTTTATAAAGCTTAGAGAATTTAAATCGTGTAAAAAGGCCACGTCGCCAACAATGAGATAAACATCATTTTCATTATTATCATTGAGTCCATCAATAAAACCGGCCGTAGAGGCCATAAAGCCTTCAATGCCACTGACTCCACGGTTCGTGGCAATTGTTAAATTCTTTTTTGTTTTATAAGAAAAATAAGCATCGAAAGTTCGAACCACTGTTGAGTTCCCAATATAAAGGTAAGAACCATTTGGGATATTATCAATAATTGTTTTACTGATGCTCGGATAGGCCAGTGGCCCTTCATCAATGAGATTGATTTTTGCCTGAGTAAAAGTTTTAAAATCGATAGGTAAGATTTTTTTATCTAAGCTTTTAGGACCTAAGCTCGATAAAAGTTTTTTTAAAGTAGAATCAATATGAGCATTGATTCTAATTTTTGTATGATGAGAAGGATCTTCTTTTTCAGTATTGAGATTGAGTGTAATTAATTGAATCTGAGGAACTTTTTTTAAAAAAGAATAATAGTGTTTAGAAGTCAGTCGTCCACCAATATGAAAAACGGTTTCAGGTGGATTATTCACCAGCATTTCTTGAAATTCTGGGTGATCAAAAGTTGGAAGGGCGCCGTCGCTCAAATTAAATTCGTATTTAAGTGAGCTTGAAACATCATAGTAAGTTGGCCAATTTAAAATTTTGATAAACTCTCTAATTGTCTCCAATGATTCATAGGGAGCGAGGCTTCCAATAACTAAGAGACCTGTCTTTGAATTTTTAAGAGTCTCAGCGATTATACTTAGTGATTCAATTGTTGGAGATGTTTCAAGAGCAATATATTGAG
>JAYSPR010000357.1:0-5004 GCA_043721975.1 Bacteriovoracaceae bacterium | reverse complement strand
GTCTAGAGCGCACTGAGCTCTATTTGTAAAAAAGAGGTCACGTTCTAATCTTTTATCATTAGAATAAGCTTGTTGAGCGAACAAGATGAATGTCAAAACGATGAAAATAAATTTCATTATGTCCTCTAAAGAAAATATTAAGGTTTGAAATGCAAGGTGTGGGCCACGAGGTTAATGACTAATTGTTAGATTTTTCAAGTAGATTGATTTCCACTTATCAATACGATTGTATTAATTGATCTCGGACTGTCAAAATGTTAGTCAGTAGACATTTAGGTTGTAAATTCTCAGGGAAAGTGTCCGGTTAATTTCGCAGCGATAATGTCATTTCGGTTCAATTCGTTAATCATTGTAACTTGAAATATTTTATAGTAATATTTAGTTTAGATCTCTTTTTAATGCTAATTAAATTATTAGACTTAAGATCTTTTTTAGGAAAGTAAAATTTGGATCATACAAATAGTAATATTTTTCAGTTTAAAAAGTTTGTAGTCATGTTGACTCTTGTTAGCATTAATTTATTGCTTATTAGTTGTAAAAAATCTTCAGTAACTCCACCAAATAATTCAGTAACAACGGTAATCAATGCCTGGAATGCTCCTAGAGGAGTACCAGTTTTAGGAGTCACTTTAAATGAGGGTTGGCAGGATATTAGGCAATTGGGTGAACCTGTCAATGTCGATGGGGGATGGACAGATTCTGCAGCGATTGCAAGTAGTGGTAAAAGCCTTTACTTTACCTATTCACGACAAGATGATTGGATATTTATAAACTCAGGCGGAAGCACTCATGTTTACAATGGACCTGTTCGGCCCGGAATGACTGTCAATGATTTCAGAATATTTCGTGCTGATTTAACTAAATCTGGCTGGAATGTTGTTTATCACCCAGTGAATAGTAATGACCCTAACTTTGCAGAAGCCTCTGCTAGCACTAATGTTACTGAAGACTTAATGGTATTTACGCGCTGGCAAGTCACTCCTTTGGTTTTAGGAGATATCTACTATTCGTCAAAACAAGGCAATACTTGGAGTGCTTCAGTTCCAATGCCGACAAATAGTATTTGTGAAGATGATAATGCTTTTGTAGTTGGGTCCATCAGCGCGGGTGCCGATCTCTATTTTGAATCTAATCGTTCAGATGATGCGGGTACAGCCTGTGGTTCACAAATTCGAATTTATCATAGCCATTACGATCCAGTCGCAGGAATTTTTTCGGCTGTAGAGAAAGTCACAGGATTGAATGGCCCAAGTGGTGCTGCCAATAGCGATACTCAGATCTTCATAACTCAAGATCTGAGCAAAGCGTATTGGACAGCTTTAAGAAAAACATTATTAGGCGATGTAAGTCTGTATGGTATTGTCACTGCTGATCGACAGTCAAACGGCTCATATACAAATATGCGACTCATCGCTTATCCAAATAACAATGTTGCGCCATTTGCAGGCAAGTTAGTTTGGATAGGCGAAGCTAATGTTGTCGAGGTTCCGCAGGGCTGGCTCATGTATATGGCTTGCGGAATAGCGAATAGCGATAATGCCGGCCAGCCTGACAACATTCACATCAAGCTCTGTGTTGCACGTAAGCCGCGATAATTTTTACTGAACTTGGCCAATTAATACTTTTACACAAAGCAAGTTCAAACTTTCCCTTTTTCAGTTTAAAATCCATTAGACATTTAGGCACCTTTTGGTCTGTAATTGTAAAATCCTCTTACATTAATCTACATTCTACTTTCATTATTAAATGTGAGATTATTTTAGATGTCTTTAGATTTCTCCTCGAGATAGCGTTTGATGAGCATTTTCTCAAGGAGGGAAAAATGAATCAAGCCATGCGGTCACTTATCTATAGTTGTCTATTTTTAATGTCACATTCTTATGGTGCAGAAGTTTACAAAGAAAATTTTGTTGGGGGTGTTTACATTTACGATGGCGATGAGCCCTACGTTAGTGCCCTCGAAATTCCGGTCACAGTTCCTAGAGAAAGAGTGGATAGTAAAAACGAAAATACGGATCTCATTATTAATAATCTCGCCTCAGGTCTTTATGACAAATGGACAAAGACTAAGGCCCGTGCCCTTACTTATTGTGTGAGTTCTAAGTTTGGTGCTTCAAAAACAAGAATTTTGGCAGCTCTAGATGAGGCCACAAGTGATTGGATGGGAGCAGGGAATGTAAAATATGTTTATATGCCTCAACATGATAGTAAGTGTGATCAAAAAAATACAAGTGTTGTTTTTGATGTTCGTCCAGTGAGTGGGCAACCTTACCTCGCTCGTGCTTTTTTTCCAAATTCACCGAGAGCAAGTAGAAATATTTTAGTGGATGCTTCTTCTTTAAAGTATAACGATGTGGCCCTCACAGGTTTTTTAAGACATGAATTGGGACATACTTTAGGATTTAGACACGAGCATATTAGTAAGAGTGCAAATGGATCTTGTCCGGAAGACGGGGCATTTTCTCCCTTGACGAGTTATGATCCATTCTCTGTAATGCATTATCCACAGTGTGGTGGAAAAAATATTATTACTAATATGATTTTGTCTCAATTGGATGAAGAAGGTATGAGAGATGTCTATCCATTTTAGGATAGAAATATAACTCTTCACTTGTCATATATTATTCGTCCTTGCATGATAATTGAGCAAAGTCTTACCCATCAACAAGGACGATCATATGTTTCAAGTAAAATCTTACGCTACTCAATCTGCCAGCACTCCACTTAGTCCATTATTTATTGAAAGACGAGACCCTAAAGCAAACGATGTAGTCATTGAAATCGACTATTGTGGAATTTGTCATTCTGATATTCACACGGCTAGGAGTGAGTGGGGACCGACAGCTTATCCTTGTGTTCCTGGACATGAGATGGTTGGCCGAGTTGTGCGAGTTGGAAAAAAAGTAACAAAGTTTAAAATAGGAGACTTTGCAGGAGTTGGTTGCTTAGTAGATTCTTGCGGCAAGTGTTCGTCTTGTAAAAGTCATGAAGAGCAATTTTGTACGACACCGGTTTTTACTTATAACAGCACAGAGCTTGATGGAAAGACGCCAACTCTCGGTGGATACTCATCGCATATCACCGTCAAAGATAAATATGTTTTAAAAATTAAAAAAGGCTTGGACCTCAAGCGAGTCGCACCACTTTTGTGTGCAGGGATTACAACTTATTCGCCCTTAAAAAGATATAAAGTAAAAAAGGGAAGTAAAGTTGGAGTCGTCGGTTTAGGTGGATTGGGTCACATGGCCGTTAAGATTGCCAAGGCCATGGGAGCCGAAGTCACTGTTTTTAGCACTTCACCGAATAAAGAAAAAGATGCAAAAAAACTTGGGGCCAAATTTTTTGTTGTCACTAAGAATGCAGATAATTTTCTCGTTCATGCAGGAAAGCTGGATATGATCATTGACACTGTTTCAGCTCCTCATGATTTTTCACCCTATATGTCGACTTTAAAAATGGATGGCACTCATGTGCTCGTTGGTGCAGCACCTGAGCCTAATCAAATTATGGCCATGGCCTTAATTCATGGTCGTAAAAAACTGACAGGCTCGCTGATTGGTGGAATTAAAGAAACTCAAGAAATGCTGGACTTTTGTGCGAAGAAAAAAGTCTTGTCTGATATTGAACTCATTAGTGCTTCAGAGATCAATGCTGCTTACGAAAGAACGATTAAGGGTGATGTGAAGTACCGATTTGTTGTTGACAATAAAACTCTATAATTAACATTATAGCTAATTTTATAAAGTTGATGTTAGAATATTTTTAATATTTGAAATTAATGGAATAACAATGAATAATCGTAGAAAATTTGGAGGATATTTTATCTATCCTCCTTTGCAGTTTGCTCTCATTATCGCCAATGTCGTCATCATCTCTCTTAGCACCGCAGTTATTTATTTTAAAATCATGGATTCCTTTAATACTCTAAAAGATATTGGAAAAGAAGCAGGCCTTGTCGAAGGGCATCCTTACTTTAGTTTTTTAGATAGTACGATTAATATTATTTCAATCAATATTGCTTGGACATTTACGCTCTCACTTTTTTTAACAATCGCTGCTTCGATTTATCTTTCTCATAAAATTGTAGGTCCCATATACAGGCTTAAGCATTACTTTTTAAAAATGAGTGAATCTGAAGAAAAAAGATCGCCTTTGAGTTTTAGAGAAGGAGATTACTACAGTGATTTACCAGGCATAATTAATAAGGCCCTCGACAAATTAAAAAATGAAGGACAAGGATAACAATTGCGCTCCCTCGCGTTCTTAGGACTTATTGGCATATTTGCAGCCTTTTTGTATTTCTCTAATCGAGATAACAAAAAGAGCATTTCTGTTATTGAACGCGACCTAAAGACGAGTTTGCAAACAAAGGAGTTTCAAAAATCACTGGTCGTTGTTAACGAACAGCTTAAAAAAAATAACATAGGTCAAGTTAAGCCAGCCGAAATTAGTAAATCTTCAGAAAACGTACCAAAGTATGATTGGGAGTTAGGATCTAAAAAGCAATTTGATTTTCCAGAAAAATTAAAAAAGAAAATTTTCTCATACATGAATTTAGTTAAGCACCTTGATGAAGAAGACAGCACTGATGATCCTACAAAGTTTAATGAAGTGAAAGACATGATCACTCTCATTAACACTGACAAACAAGGGCCATTAATTTGGCAAGCAATTAATTCAAATGAAGATTTTCTCGACTGCTCAGTTTGTTTTATTAGCCTATTAAAGATGACTCGATTTACTTCAAATAATTCCAAAGAGCTTTATAGACGTTCGGAAGAAATAATAACTACCAAGGCAATAGAGGATAAAATCAATACTAAGAAACAATTAGAAAAGAGTAGTGAGTTCTATCTCTATAAGGAAGCAGTAAATTTCTATCTAGATGAGAATAAAGAAAGTATTTCGAATGGTGATGATACGGCCATTTTTAAAATCAAGGCTTCTAACCCGCATCCTATCATTATTGAATTCATGGAAAATAAGATTAAAGGCTTTTAATTA
>JAYSPR010000356.1:0-4759 GCA_043721975.1 Bacteriovoracaceae bacterium | reverse complement strand
GGGACAATGCTCAACAAGGATTACGGATCGACTTCTAAAAGAAATTGAAGGTGACGGTCCAACATCAATCCTGGTTGAAATAGGATGTCCTGTTTTAAAAAAAGCTGGCAGAACTACCAAAAATTGTGAAGCTCAACCCAAGGCAGTAGAATCAAAATTTGAACCAGAGAAATTGCCAACAGTCGACAAGTCTAAGATTCAAATTTCTTCTGCCAAAGTTTACTCTGGACCAGAGGATTCCAGAGTCACGATTGGCATGGTTGAGGGATTTAACGATCTCTATTTAATTTATTTTTCTGGCTTCAAGGGTCCATGGAATAAAAAATCAATACTACATAAAATGTCTAAAGCTGGTGATAATGGTGAGGTCGATTACTGGACTGATCATGCATCAACACAGTGGAATTCAATTGTGACAAAAAATTGTTATAATGGATATTGTCAGATGATTGCTTTTCTTCCAGAGTCTGGATTTGGTCAAGGAATTGGTCTTACTTTTAATTCAGAAGAAACTAAGTCGGTTAAGCCAAAAGAGTTAATTAAATCTTACTAAAAAAGAGGCATCTATTAATTAGATGCCTCTTTCAATAATTTCTTATCTGGAAATATTACAAGTCTGTCTTCCCTTTAATTCTCTCGAACATTGGAAAGTTGCATTTCTACAAGCTTCAGACATTGAGTATCCTGAACCACTGTATGAAGTAATGAACATTCCAGATGGATCCAATCTGCTTACTGTACACACTTCAACTCTTGGTGATGGAGGAGTTGGCTCTGGTCTAGTTGGAGGTCTTGGAACTGGCCATGGTGACGGTGGAGTTGGTGGAACTGGCGTCGGAGGAACCGGCATTGGCCATGGTTGATTACCACCGTTTTGTAATTCATAAATACTATCGTCTGATAAGTTACCAGAAACAACTGAACGAACCACTGCTCTATATGATGACGAGTTAATTGCTAAAACATTTGCACCTTGTGAATAAGATGTACCTTTGAAAACACGATCGTTAACACAAACAGTTCCCAAGCAGCCTTTGGCAAGATACAAGTCTGAAAGACTTTCTTGAGCTAGGTTACCTGAAACAACTGAGCGAACAGTAACAAAGCTATTTGAAAAATTGATCGATTCAATTCTTGCACCTTGTGAATAAGAAGTTCCTTTATAAACAAGCTCTCCGATACATACGCTACCTGCACAACCTGTGGTTGCTTCTAAGTCATAAGCACTCTCAACAGCAAGGTTTGATGAAACGACTGATCTCACTGTAATTGATTGTCTAGAATAATTAATACCAATGACATTGGCACCTTGTGAGTAACTCGTACCTTTCATAATTTTTTGACCAACACATATTTGGCCATAACATCCTCTAGTAATATCTAAATCTGCAACATTTTCTACAGTCAAATTACCAGAGACATTTGATCTAACAGTAACCTGTTGAGCATAAGGGTTTTCTGCAATAACAGTTGCACCTTGTGAGTAAGATGTTCCTTTAAAGACAGTGTCTCCACTGCAAATATAAGAATTAGAAACTGAAACGCAGGCTAAACCCTGCTGGGAAATTAAGGCCAGTGACAATAATAATAGTTTTCGCATAAGTCCTCCGTTGTGTGGTGAAAACTCATTGCTCATAGCAGATTTCTCGATTTGTCCCAAACAAATTGAGCTTATCCTGTAAAAATGTACTTATTATTCTTCAAAATAGTGCTGACTATATATAGTTTATGACTTAAAAAACCTGAAGACTTTTCAATCCCACAAGAATACCCTTATACAAGCAAAAATAAATCGTTCTATACTTAAATTTGATTATCTTATGGAATTAACTTGGTTAGGCACTGCCGGATTCATCGTAAAAAGCAAGTTAGGTGAGATCGTTTTTGATCCTTTTCTTTCCAGGGGAAAAGGGCAGACTTCCCCCTTTGGTCCAGACTCTTTTCAAAACTCACAAGCTCTATTTGTTGGCCATGGACATTTTGATCACACTTTTGATATCCCAAAAATTGCCGAGAATTCTGATTTAAAAATATTCGCTCCTGGATTAACAAGACAAATTTTAAATATTCGTGGTGTGCCTTCTCATCGTTTAATCCACACAAATACGAAAGAAATTCTTTTTCAATCTTTTAAAATCAGGTCATTTCATAGTTCTCATGTCAAATTTGACATGCCTTTAGTTCTAGACACAATCAAACGCTGTGGAGTAATGGGTTGTTTACAAGCATGTGGGTTAGGACTCGCATACCCCAAAGGTCTTGTTCAAACATATCTATTTGAAGTCGAGGGAAAAAAAATATTATATATGAGTTCTGCTGGTGCAAAAGAGGATGAATTACTTATGTATAGAAAACTTGAAGTTGATTATTTCTTAGCACCACTTCAGGGCCACAGTTCAATTCAAGAAATTGCAGCTAAGCAAACTATTATTATACAACCAAAGACTGTCATTCCTCATCATCATGACGATTTTTTTCCACCATTGAGTCAGAATATTTCGGTAGATATATTTAAAGATAAATTAAATCAAAATGGATTTAAGGGCTCTGTTTTAGAAATACCGCTATTCAAAAGCTCACAGATATAATTTATCTGTGTTTAAAGCTATTTTTGATTCGCCTTTAACCAGAGTTTTAACTTACTAATTAGCTCTTTTTGATCTGGGTCTATTTCGAAATTATTTTGATAAATTCCACTTGTCTCTGAATCAAAGCCTGTGCAACTAACTTCTATTGTAGTGGTATCAAAAATCTCATTAATACGTGCTGATTTTAGCTTTAGTTTTGTTCCTTTAGCTACATAGGCATTGCCTTCTACGAGAAATCCCATCTCTGTCACCGAAACAAGATGCAGCTTTGTTGATAAATGAATTCCTGGAAGTTTGCCTGGAGTTGTGCCAAACTCTAGTTCTTTGGCAAAAGCCTGATTGCCATGCACTAAAGCATTTATCTTAGCGATTAGTAGTTTACCTATAACTGGCTTACTTATAAAATCATTAGCGCCAAGTTCAAGCGCACTTGAAATATTTCTCTTAGAACTTGAATTTGTTAAAATAATAATAGGAAGTTCTGAAGATTTTTCATGACGAATTTTCGTAATCAACTCCAGGCCCTTAAGAGGGTGACCATCAATCGCCAAATCGAGTAAAAAAATATCAAAATTTTCTGATGAGAATTTTTCAAAGAATGACGCCTCATTTTGCGTGAGAGTTAATGAATACTCAACACCAGCTAGTTTAACTTTGAGTATTTCATGAAAATCTAAATCATCATCTATTGCTAATATTTTGATCATTAGTTTTTCCAAAAAGTTTTAAGTAATTGAATTCGATTTTTTTCAGCTTCGGTTACTGCGGCCGTCGTAAAAAGTGTATCAAATGGTCCTCTTATATTAAAACGAGATTTTTCATCACTTTTAAATTGAGTCACGACTGGCTCTGCGCCATCTGGCTGTGGAATACTTGCAACGACAAATGCCCCTTGATCAAAACCGATGCTTGATCTAGCGATAAAGCTTGTTTTTGAGACTGATATTGGCTTCGCCTCAATGAGTATTTCAACTTCTTCATCATGTGCAAAATAATGCTTTAATCCTTCCTCATTCATTAAAACTTTTCGAATGCGTTGAATTAGCCATGTTTGCTTTATAGGCTTTAAAAGATAATCATCTGCACCAAATCGGATTGCTGTCTTTACAACCGTCGCTATGGCCTGAGATGAGCAAACAATAACTGGAATTTTCGCCCAAAGTAAATGGACATATCTTTGTTTTAAAAAATCAATTCCATTTTCACCCTGCAGTTCCATGTCTAATAAAATAACGCTTGGAACGTCTTTTTCTAATATGGCCAACGCTTGACCGATACTTGCCGCAGGTACAACATCCATTCCCTTGGCTTCTAGGATTGTTATAACCAAACTGCGAAAGTCTACGTCATCATCAATTAAAAGTACTTTTTTCTTTTTAATGACCATCGTTTTTACTCAATAGTCTTTCCATTTCACCAATCAGTGTCTCAACCTTTTCTAGTTCATTACTATGAAGAGACAACTCAACTTCTTTAGCAATTTTATCTAATTCAACTTGCCCATAACTTATAGCTGTACCTTTAATATTGTGGATAAGTTTGGCAATAACTACCATATCTTTTTTTATAAAGGCTTCCTTGATAGTCCCAATATCTTTTTGTCGACTTATTAAATAGGCTGGTATTAAAGCCTTTATATCTTCATCAATTTCTTCGTCATTATCTATATCAACAATTGTATTACTTTCATGACTTTCACCACCATCTCCAACCCACTTCTTTATCATTGTAATTAGCCTCACTCTTGAAATCGGTTTCGTTAAATAATCATCACATCCTGCCGACAGAGCATTGGCATACTCCATGGACATCGCATTAGCACTTAATGCAATAATAAATGTTTTTTCTATTTGTTTCAATTGCTCCATTTCTCTAATTTCTTTTGTTGCAGAAAGTCCATCTTTCTTGGGCATATTTATATCCATTAACACAAGATCAAATTTATCTGACTTAAAAGTTTGAAGGGCATCATTACCATCAACCGCTTCAATAATTTCAATATTAAAATCATTCAAATATTTTTTTATAATAAATCGGTTTTCATGATTATCGTCTACCAAAAGAATTTTTAGTTTATTAAATTTGAAATTCTCATCTATGACTTCTTCAATATATTTTCCATCGGCAAGACTAAGACAAATACGAAATGTGAATTCACTGCCTTTTGAAAT
>JAYSPR010000355.1:0-3184 GCA_043721975.1 Bacteriovoracaceae bacterium | reverse complement strand
TTCAAAATAGTTTTTTGTTGGGGCAAGTAAAATCATTTGAAAATCTAAGACATTGGGATATTGATCAGCAAACACACCTTCATCCAAAGCATTTGCTTGAAAATTTATGAAAGCAATAAATATAAAAATATATATTTTGTTCATTGTTTAGGGCGCTTATCAATAATCAAGCCTGAATTGACTGCTTCAATATATTCTTGAATTTGTTTTTTCACGAGATTGAGTTCCGTATTATTTTGCAATCGATTAAAAGCTAATCGCAGCTCTTCTTTTAAGTGTTCATTTTGCCCACTGGCCTTCACAACTTCTGTCGAAGGAAAATAATAATTATGATATTCTAAAAACTCTCTCAATCTTTTAACGGGGCCTCCCAAGAGATAATCATCGATTCTCGTAAGAAAATCTTTTTGAGTAAATCGTATTCCTCTCGTGTCAAAGAATGAAGTCTCTACGAACTTATCAGTTTTTTTAGCTATAACTGTGTTTGAAAAGGGATCGTAGAGGCGATCAAATTCCCATGAAGAAAATTTTCTCGAATATTTGCCTTTGTATCCATTGTATCTAAAAACCAACTTCGTTTGATCGGCTAAATATTCATAGCTGATGGTAAGAAATTTTGACTCCACAATAAACATTTCTGCAATTTTACCAGTAGGAGTTCGCTCAATAATTAGTTTAAAAATTTCTTCGTTGTCAGAATTTGAAAGGCGATAGTATTTGTAAGTTTCATTGGGGCTTAAATCAAAAGATCTTTTACCTTTGATAAAATCTTTATACTCTAAAGATTTTAAATCAGCCCCTCTCGTTACAACATCTTCAACTAAAGAGATCGCATTATTGCAACCAGTGTAGACTGTTTTTTCGATTAGCTCACTTGATTTATTATTGACAACAGCGACTGGCTGACCAACAGGAGTTGTGAGCCCATTACATCTGGTTGGTGAGCTATTGGTAAAAGCAATTATTTTTCCATTAATAATAGAAATAAAGTTTTTACTGATATCATCCATTTTGGTCGTTGTTGTTTCTCTAAATTCATTAACAATCTCATCGATTGTCATTACAGATGCCGGCAAAGGGACAACTTGCTCCGCTTGCTCTTGTCCATAAAGATTTAAAGAAAATAGAAAAAGTGCTATGAAAGACTTCATTATTCTATAAACTTGTTATTTTCAGGGTTATATAAAAGTTTTTTCGTTACCATTTCTGTCGAATTGAAAACTTTAAGTGTAAGTTCAACTTCAATGACTGATTTTTTTAATTCCTTTGGTGAAAATGAATCAAACTTAAGTCCATTGAGCATAAGTGTTTCAAGTGGAAGGATCACTTTTTGATTAATTCCTTTTGAAAAACCCGTTCCTGACTTAACTGTTACTTCAATATTTTTTTTGTAATTGTCTTTTCTAGCATTCCCAGCATCTAACCTGAAACCAACAATACGATCACCAGACGTTGTATAGGCCGTCATCGGCTTAATACTTTTTAAGGCTTCATCTAGAGACACTGCTTGAGTTTTAAAATTTGCAACTTCATCTTTTGTGAATTCTTTATGAAGTTCCATTTGTCTTAATTTTTTTAATTGATTCACATAATCTTTGAAGTCGATTGATTCTGCTCTTGTCACTATCATGATCTTATTCATAATTTTTTCTTTTTTTCTTCCGAAAGAAATGGCCGAATACTCGGTGCGTGTTGATTGATCCAAAGTCACAGAACTAACGACGATACTCGATGTTCCTTTAACAAGATATAGTTGCGGATTACTGATACTAAGAATATTCACTCGCTCACCAGCTTCAACGTTTTCAACAACTCCATAAGTAAGGTCATAATCTTTAATAAGGACTAATTCACTATCACGGGATGAAATAGACACTGTACCGCTGACACTTAATCCTGCTTTTTCTTCTTTAACAATCCCACTGCCTGGAGGCGAAATATAAATTTTTGAATTATTAGAATAATTAATTCCAGCTAAATTTGGAACGAGTTGGCTTATGGTTGTCACTTTCGAGCTTTCTTCTTTAACTTTAGTAGAAGCAAGAAGTGAACTTAGAAGATTTGTTCCTATTTTTAAAGCTATTCCCGTAGGCCCGCCAAAGGCAGATGTAATGACCCATTCGGCAAGTTCAGATGCAGGATCATTGGCCGTCACCAAAGAAGCTTGCAAATTCGAAAAACCACCCTCTGTCAGTGAATAGATTTCAGTAGTCAAAAGCACAAGATCTGTAGGATTAAATTCTTCTAGAGTATCAAACAATGGAATCGCAGCAATAACTCGTTGCTTCAGATCTTCATTGTAAAAATAAAAATTAATTTTTTTAAGCCCATCCATTGTAATGAAGCCATCACTCAAGGAGAGAATACTTCCAGGAAAAAGATTGGCATTAAGCTTAGAATAGAGTTCTCTCGCAGTAATATTTTGAGCGACGTAAGAGCATACTTTTATTTCATCATTACAAGTCACTTTATCAGGTGCCCTAAGATCAGTCTTGATTTCACCTGAGAAGACACTGACACAATTGAGACACAATAATGATACTAAAAAATAAATCGCATTTTTCATTTTTCTCTCTACTTTGATTTCGAACATTTAAATAATTTATGGATTCATATAGCCAATAGTCATTGAAACGTCGAGTACTCTAGAACTCTGTGTAAAATTAACATTCTTGAAATATTAACCAGTTAGTGATTTTTACTTTACGATTGGTGCAAACTGGCTTGTTATTTACTCTTTTTCCCAACTAAAATGAGTGAAAATTTATAATTGGGGGTCTCTTATGAAGTTTATGATTCTTTTTGCCTTACTTATTTCAACAACACTCTTGGCCGGGGATCGCACGACTGCTTACAATGTCATCTGCAAAGGACTTCCTTTTGAATCAGACCGAAATAAGTGTGTCGCCAAGATTCGTCCATTTAATTATTTTAGTGATCAGGCCCTGGTCATCTGTGCTGGTCTTAGTTTTGATTCAAAAAAAGTTGAGTGCCTAGATTATATTGCCGATAAAAATTATGAAATTTATGAAATTGAGACCTGTAAAAATTCAACTTTTGACTCTGATAAAATAAAATGCTTAATTGAAAATGGAGCTCCCTTTAAGAAGACTTGTCTTCCTAGGCTAGATGTTTTGAATCAATTAAATGCCAGTATGAGTGACTTAAAATCACAAAACTATGG
>JAYSPR010000354.1:0-14289 GCA_043721975.1 Bacteriovoracaceae bacterium | reverse complement strand
GAGCTTCAAAAGTTCATTCACTTAAAGGTGCAAACTTAGAAAAATATTCTCCAGAAGGATATGCGAACGCTCTTAAAGGATTTATTTCCACAGGAGCATTTGATTATGTTTTTTCCGGTGCGACTTCTGTTGGAAAAGATTTACTTCCAAGAGTTGCCACTATGTTTGATGCCGGTATGGCCTCTGAAGTAACAAACTTTGTTATGGAGGGTGACCACTTTGCTGGAGCAAGGCCACTCTTTGCTGGAAAATGTTTTGCGAAAGTAGAATTGACGGGACCAAAACCACACTTTGTTACAGTGAGACCAAATGCACTTGGAATGAACGCTAATCCAACAGCTGGTGCTGCGACTGCCTCTGATGCAAGCGTAGATGCTGGAGCGATTCGTGCAATGATTAAAGATATTGTTAAAGGTGCTTCTGAAAAATTAGATCTAACTGAAGCCAATATTATTGTGTCTGGTGGACGGGCGATGAAAGAAGCTGCCAATTTTAAAATTTTAGATGAGATGGCCTCTGTTATTGGTGCTACCGTTGGTGCCTCAAGAGCTGCTGTTGATTCTGGATTTGCACCTCATGCAATGCAAGTTGGACAAACTGGTAAAACAGTTGCCCCTACTCTTTATATTGCCTGCGGTATTTCTGGTGCGATTCAACATCTGGCTGGAATGAGAACATCAAAAGTTATCGTAGCAATCAACACAGATCCAGATGCTCCGATATTTACTAAAGCTGATTACGGTATCGTTGGTGACCTTTTCACTATCGTTCCTATAATGACTCAAGAATTTAAAGCACTTTTAGGTAAATAAGACGTAAGGCTCCCTCGGGAGCCTTTTATAAAACTATGCTCAATAATATCTCCCCTTTATTTTATGCTCTTGTGGCCACACTTTGCTTTTCTTATTCAAGCACGATCTTTACGGAATTTGCCCGAAAAACAAATCCATTTTGGATGAATACATTTAAGGCCTTCGTTGCATTGCTAGCTTTTTGGATCACTGTTTTTTTCATGGATCATTGGATTCCCATTAATCTCAAAAGTATCATCGCACTTTTAAGCTCCGGTTGTATTGGACTTATGATTGCTGATATTTTCATGTTACACACGATGCGCGATCTCGGTGCTTCAAGAATGCTGATGATTTTTGGACTCCAACCATTTTTCTTAGGCCTTGGTGGTTATTTTCTTTTTAATCAAAAATTTTCTTCTTTAAACTTTTTAGGCGTTTTTCTCATGTTCTGCTGCCTCTATACCATCAGTTTAGAGAGTTATAAAAAAAATGGCAGCTGGCATTTAAGGGGAATGTTATTTGGCTTAATTGCCATTCTCTTAGATGGAATCGGAATTTTAATGACGAGATATGGGTTTGACAGCACCACGGATATTTCATCTGCTCAAGTTAATGCCATAAGATGTATTGGCGCGATCATTGGATTTATAATCATTAACTTTTTCTTTACCAAAAAAACAGAACGTCTTTCTTTTAATCCTACATGGAGCAGACTAACTAAAAATGAAAAAATAAGAATAATATTTGGTTCATTAGGCGGAACATATTTTTCATTAATGCTTTACTTAACCGCTGTCTCTCGTGGGCAATTGAGTGTTATTTCATCTGTGACGATTACAGGACCTATGTTTGCTGGCATCTTTGAATGTGTAAAATCTAAAAAATGGCCAAGTAAATATCTCTTTGTTGCTTTTAGCTTTTTCATTGGTGGCTTCTTCATTTTTTCTAGGCAATAAAAAGCCCCGATTATAATCGAGGCTTGCTTATTTTTTTAAAATGAAAATCCTTGCGTTTCTGCTGTCTCTTTAATTTCATCCGCACTTAAAACCCTTATCGGCTCAATGGATTCTGCAGGTTGTGTGGCCACATCTTTTCTTTCTTCCAATGCTTCAGTTTGAGCTTTGACTGCATCATCTTCAGAGGCAAAATAGTTTTCTTCGTTATTACCGTTGTCATTACTTTTTGCTTCTATTCGCTCTAGCTCATCTTGCGTGACAAAGTTAAGCATAGCTCCTGCAAGAGGTCCGGTCACAAAACTCAACCTATAACCATCTTTACCATTATTAAACACTACACCTGATACCTCTTCATCTCCAACGTCGGCTTTAAAAGAGCCTCCATCTAACAGCTGAGCGCTCGCTATTTCTATACTTTGAACCTCACCATTTGTATTAGTGATCGAAACACTTAAACCTTCTATAGATGATTTGGTTAAGATCATTTCACCTGAGACATCAGCACCGGTTAATATCTTTGAAGACTTCGCTTGATTTAGGGCCCTCTCTAAAACCAACTGGGTTTCTCCTGCAACAACAACATTCTCTTTTTTCGTTCGTATTTTTCTCGCCTCAAGAATTTCAAAACCATTACCCATCTGCTTAAAGATCGCAATTGTCCCAAAACTTGAAAAAAGTGAGATGTCGTAAATTAATTCAGCATCATTATTAATTTTAATTTTTGTCACGCCAGAAATACTAATAAGCTTCATGGGGGTTTTTAAGGTCTTCTTTTTGTCTTCCGGATTATTGAGTTTATCAAACTTAACAACCTCATCTGAGCCTACTATTCTTGTTATTTCCCATTCACCATCTATCTTATAGGCGTCGGACATTGGAATTTTCATCCGTGCGATTCTTTGAGGTGAATCATCATCGGACGCAAGATTCCTTTCCGCCGGAGACATTTCTAAGATTTCGTGCTTCTTAGAGATGCTTCGAGAGTTAATGTCTTTGATTGTACCGGCCAAAACCACGGTGCCTAGACTTAGCAGTGCAATCATAGCTTTCTTGGACGTTAATACTTTCATAACCGTACCCCTTAATAGTTTGAGCTTTAAGGAGCAAGGTTCATGCCACACGGCGACATTGAAATACTTATAATCGTCTGGTCTTAAGATATTGAAAAAATAGGAGTTATTTAAAAGGAAAGTTCTTAAGAAATGGAGAATGCTGAAATTTTAATCACTCTGACTATAATATTTACATAATATAGTCAGATTATAAACAGTTATTCTTTATCTGATTTTGAAGACTTAACATCCCAATCTGTGTGAGATGAACGGTATCTTTTAAGGGCAATAACAACTAAATCAGCGAGTGGCAAGCCAGAAGCTTTCGTCATTCTCTCAAAGGATTCAACTACATCTTTTTCAATTTTAACATTAAGGTCTTTCAGGTCACCTTGATTTTGAATTTGGTTTTTCATACGATTCTCCTCTGGACATCAATTTTCAAATAAAGAAAATACTAAGACTTTAATCCTAGTTTTGAAACACCTTTATCGCTCTTTTTTTACGTAATGAAATTAAGGTATTGGTTATTTCAAAATCCATTAACTGGCTATATTTATAAATGTCCGAAACTTTACACCACTCTGTAATAACCCCTAAAACATCGAATTCTCGAGGTGTTAACTCTACTTCTGATTCAATAATCTCGGGATTAATGACTAATTTTAAATGGGGGTCTGGCCTCAATTTTTTGGCGTTTATATATTCTTGGAAATGAACTTGTGCTTCTTTTTTTATTTCATCAATACTCACTTTCATATAAGAAAATTCTGAAGCTATAAGTTCTGGCTCAACAATAAATTTATAAATATCATGTGATTCAACATCATCAAAAATTAGTTTCAAAAGTGCCTTTCTACCTTTGAGGTCCTTAGCGCTAGCACCAACAATTAATCCTGCTTCTTGGTAAATAACTCCCAAGAATTGTGAATTTTCTTTAAGAAGAATATTTATTTTTCCCGTAAAACCAAAGGATGCTTGTTCTTTTAAAACTTCTATCAAATTAATCATACTGATATCTTATGATGAGATTATGAAAAAAGTCTTTTAAAAAAACCTTTAGGTTCTCCGTCTGTGCCTTCAGTGTTAAAGCATTGGTCAACATTTTTAGCTAATGACATATAGGCATTCCAAACAGGACGACCTTCATATTTTTTTTCGTTCATATAAGGCTTACCAGTATCAGAGCCCTCTCTAAGAGCGATTTCAAGTGGTATCTCTGCTAAGAGATTTACATTCAACTCTTGTGCTGCTTTTTTTACTCCACCTTCACCAAAAATAAAATATTTTTTTGACTGGTTATCATCCGGCACGAAGTAACTCATATTTTCGACCATACCCAAGATAGGAACTTTCACTTGGTTAAACATCGCTAAGCCTTTTTTCGAATCAAGAACTGCCACATCTTGTGGTGTGGAAACAACAATAGCACCATCAATGTCTGTAGCCTGGATCATCGATAACTGCATATCTCCTGTTCCCGGAGGAAGATCGATAATTAAATAATCTAATCCCTCCCAAGCAACATCAAAAAGAAATTGATTGAGAACTCCACCAAGCATAGGACCTCTCCAGATAACTGGATCCTTCTCACTCACGAACAAACCAAAACTGATGAAAGGTATTCCATAAGCATCGATAGGCAAAATTTTCTTATCTTCATTCGCTCCTGGCTTTGTCCCTCTTTGATTTAAAAGCATCGGCATTGAAGGCCCGTAAATGTCAGCGTCTAATAAGCCAACTTTTTTTCCTTGATTTTTAAGTGCAAAAGCCAAGTTGACAGAAACGGTCGACTTACCCACTCCACCCTTACACGATGAAACGGCAATAACTCTTTTGGCGCCTAAAACACGTTTTTTATTTTGCCCTACTGGACCATGACCAGTTTTTATTTGCGCTGCCGGAGCTTCTTTTGAAGCTTGCGCTCCTGGTTTAGTAAAAGTTTTTCCTACAAAAACATCTGCAGAGTTTTCTGAAATTGTTAATACAGTAACCTTATCAGCTGATATTTCAGGGCTTGCGATAGTAAGAACATGAGCTTCAATGGCTTTTTTTTGTTCAGGTGTTATCCCATCTCTTTTATATTTAAATAGCAGTTCATTTTGATCAAGTTTAATTTCAACAATTCGTCCTTCTTCTTCGAGGGTTCTACCGGTGTTTGGATTAACAAGAACTTTGAGAGATTTAAGAATATTTTCATGGCTCATATATGCCCCTTTTGATCATTATTTTAGGCTTATTTATACCCGATGAAATTCAATTATAAAAGAGAATCTCCAACCACTTTCGATAGTCGATTCATGTCATCAACAATTGTCTAAGTTAATCATATTTTCCTAGATACAAATCCGTATTTAAACTAAAATAGAGGGGCATCAATGAAAGCGCGCGGGGATTGCAGTGGCCTACAGTCGAAAAATTTATCTTATCAATCCTAAATTTCAATATAGGCTTAGCTTTTATGCTTCGATTCTTATCTTCGTCACTGGGCTCATTTACCCCTTTACCATTTATGTTTTACTCACAACCATAAGCACCAATTTTTCATTAAAAAATCCTGAAATTGCACTTTATTACACTGAAAAGCGTGACCTTTTAATTCTTCTATTAACTGGTCTTCATTTTGGTTTTGCTATCTTAACGTTCTTTGGCTGTATTTTCTTTTCTCACAAAATTGCTGGTCCGCTCTATAAGCTTCAAAAACATTTGCGTCTCATTAGAGAAGGCCTAAGACCGGGGAAACTTTTTTTTCGCGGCGGTGACTACTTCCAAGATGTTGCCGAAGATGTAAATGAGACGATTGAGCACATTGAAAATGAATTTAAAACCGACCTCGTTTATTTAAGCGAAGTTAATACATACATCAATAACTTAAGTCTCGTTGTTCCGGATGATAAGCGCGTTGTTCTCAACGAAATTTCATCAAAACTTTCCGATATAAGTGAAAGATTTACGAATAAGAATTAAAGTTGATTTGAAGACAGGGAGGTCTTTATCCTTAGGCTCATTTCGTTAGTAACATTTACTACGTTTTCATTTTCGGTGGCCTCTGCTAGCCCCAATCTTGACTTTGCCTCAACCGCAATGGCCAGTGATATTCCATTCAAATTAAACTACTCACAAGTTGATTATGAATATGGAAAGGTTTTAATAAATTTTTACAATGAATTGCAAAAAAATGAATTCAAAGCCGCTAGCTATAAAAAAATATCTCTATTAAAAAATAAAGATCATTCATTTAAAATACTTGATCCAATTGTTGATCGTGTAGAAAAAATGGCCGAGATTAAAGACCTCGATAGTTTTTATAGCCGATGTGACATTAAAATTAAACCTGTTGTTGAATTTACTGAAAGCATTCTTGAAAGAATGGACATCGCCCTAGACCGTCAATGCCGTACAATGTTTTTAAATTTACTAAAGAAATCACCCATCGCTGTAACCATGCAAACAAGAGAGCTTAATTATTTAAAACAAGCCTCTGATTTTTTCGTTTCAGGTGAAAATCAAACGGAACTAAGTGAAACACTTCAACACTTTAAAAACAATAAAGACACCCATGAAAAAGTTTCTGATATTCTCATCGCAAAATTTGTAGAAACACAAACAAAACCAACTTCAGCTATTTTACAAAATTTACATGTTAATAAAACTCTCAACTTATTTCTGCAAAACAATCTTCATCTAGACAGTAATTCAAATCTTTATTTCCAAGAAGAATTTATCAAAACATTAAAACTCTCACAGGAGTTTTTAGATAAAGGGGAATATATTCAAGCTAAAGCTCAAGTCATTGCTGCTTTGAATTTTTACACTAAAAACAAGCGTTTTATCGATACAAAAAATGCTTGGAATAGCACAACTAATACTGCCAAGGCTTTCTATTATAAGGGCCAAGATAACGATGCAGTTGAAATTTTTACTCTTGCTAAGGCCATGGCACCGAAAGAAGAAAACTCTGAAGCAAGTTTCTATCTTTTATGGCCACATTTAATTAATAAAGATTTTAAAGCAATGAAAAATGTCATTAGCAGTAATAATCTTGAAAAAGGCTTTGATAGTTTTGATTCAAAACTTCAGTATTGGATTGCCTACTCATTTTTTAAAAATGGGGATGTAAAAAAAGCTAATACGTATTTTCATAAAATCATTACATCTTCTCCTTATTCTTTTTATTCCATTATTGCACTTAAAGAATTAGCCGCTCAAAATAAAAATGTTAACGAAGAAGAAATTCTTTCTAAACTTATCTCTAAGCAAAGCTCAGAAGAGTTAAAAATTGATGTCGCCTCTAATGTTTTAAAAGATTCACTTCGAAGGCTCGCTGTATGGAACGAACTCGGTCACGAAAAATTTGCGACACTAGAAATTCGCTATATTCAATCTATGGACAAGGCCATTGCCCTTAAAGATAATGAACTTCAAAAAACTGTTAATCCCGCAGAGTTCAAAGAATTTGTCGTCCTCAATTTAATAAGGCTTCTTCATTCTCAAGAAAAATTTATTTCATCGTTTAAGATTTTCCAAGATTCTCTTGGCGAGAACTCTTTAAGTCTAAACTATCGACTCATAAAATATATTTTTCCTCTAAGTTATATAAAGCTAATCGAAAAAAATTCTAATAATCTCGACCCCCTCATGGTTATTTCACTGATCCGCCAAGAATCTGCCTTTAATCCTGAAGCCACATCTAGAGTGGGTGCAAAAGGTTTAATGCAATTAATGCCGGCCACCGCTAAGCGATTTAATAAAAGAGTCAAAGTAAAACACTTAAATAACCCTGAAGTTAATATTTCAATTGGGACTAAGTACTTAAAGCAATTATTAGAACGATTTGACGGTAATCTCATTTACACCTTGGCTTCATACAACGCAGGTGAAAACCGAATCGACCGTTGGAAAAAAGAAATTTTTAGAAATGACGATCCAATGGCAACAATTGAGGCCATACCATTTGAAGAAACTAGAAGCTATGTGAAATTAATTTACAGAAACAAGTTTTTTTATTCATTACTTATGAATAAACCAACTATGAACAAATCAATTGAAGATACTTTTAAAGTCACTTCAATTGATTTGAAATAGATTATATTAAACGTTAAATCTAAAGTGCATGATGTCGCCATCTTTCACTAAATACTCTTTACCTTCCACGCGGAATTTTCCAGCTTCTTTTACCTTCGTTTCCGTTCCATATTGAATAAGGTCATCGTAGTGAAAAACTTCTGCCTTAATAAATCCTCTTTCGAAATCCGTGTGGATGATTCCCGCACACTGAGGGGCTTTAAATCCATCGTGAAAAGTCCAAGCTCTTACTTCCTTCACACCGGCAGTGAAATAAGTTTTTAATCCAAGCATATTATAAGCTGCTCTCGTTAATTTATCTAAACCTGACTCCGTAATTCCAGCTGCATCCAAAAACTCCTTTTTTTCTTCAAGGGTTTCAAGTGAAGCAATTTCAGACTCAAGTTTTCCACAAACCTTCATAACTTCAGAGTTTTCATTTTGAGCGTAGGCTTTGACGGCTTTAACGTGATCATTATCAACATCTAGTCCTGCTTCATCTACGTTACATAAATAAATTACTTTTTTCATCGTTATTAAATTGAGATCTTCAAGTGCTAATTTATCTTCATCAGATAAAGAAGAATTTCTTGCGGCCACTCCACTTTCAAGTTCTGTTTTTAATTTTTCCAAAAGTGGCAACTGAATTTTGGCAAGTGTAAGCACTTCTTTATTTTGCGATTTCAATAATTTTGGAATGTTTTGAAGTTTTTTATCAACAACTTCTAAGTCTGCAAAAGCTAACTCAAGATTAATTGTTTCAATATCATCTTTTGGATTTACTTTTCCATGAACGTGAATGATGTCTCCATCTTCAAAACATCGAACGACATGAACAATTCCATTGACGGCACGAATGTGTCCCAGGAACTGATTTCCCAGTCCCTCACCTTTTGAAGCACCCTTTACAAGACCAGCGATATCGACAAATTCAACTGTCGTATAGATCATCTTTTCTGGCCCAATGATGTCTCCGATTTTCTTCATGCGATAATCGTGTACAGCTACAATTCCTACGTTTGGTTCAATCGTACAAAATGGATAGTTGGCGGCTTCTGCTGGCGCAGACGTAATCGCCGAAAAAATAGTTGATTTACCGACGTTGGGAAGACCAACAATTCCACAATTTAATGCCATAACTTTTCCTTATTTAATTTATACAATTTTCTTCTTACTATATATTGTCGCCGCTTTATCAAACCCATAAGAGATGTACTCTTCTATGGCCGCTGCCGATCCTTTTAAAAAAGGGCGAAAAAAATCATTATCTTCACCGGTATACCCCGATAAAACCCAATTGGAAACATCCCCGTGAGTAGGCCTTCCAATACCTAATCTTACACGTCTAAATTCCTGTGAGCCGAGTAAAGCCGTTATAGATTTTAAGCCGTTATGCCCTGCAAGGCCTCCACCTTTTTTAAAAGCAAGAGTTCCAAAAGGCAAATCCAACTCATCATGAACAACCAAAATATTATCAATGGTGATTTTAAAAAAATTCATTAGTGGTAGAACACTTTCACCAGAAAGATTCATAAAGGTATGAGGTTTTAAAAAATAGATTTTTTCGCTGGGTTTTTGTAAGACGGTATACTGCCCTTTAAACTTATCTTGCCACTTTAATTCACTGGCAAAACTTAGTTCTTCAAAAACATCCCAACCGATATTGTGGCGAGTGTGATGATATTTTGAACCGGGATTTCCTAAGCCAACAATTAACCTATCCATACTAAATAAATAATGAGCTTACAGAATCGTTATTAAATGTACGGTGAATCGCTTTTGCTAGTAACTCTGCCGTTGAAAGGACTTTAATTTTTTCGCATTTTTTTGCAGCATCAGTAATTAAAATAGTGTCTGTGACAATCACACGATCAAGTTCTTCGCATTCTGAAATTCTTTTAATAGCTGGATCAGAAAATACCGGGTGAGTTGCACAAGCGTAAACTTTTGTCGCGCCATTTTTCTTAAGGGCCCTACAAGCTTCAACTAATGTTCCGGCCGTATCAATCATGTCATCGATAATAATACATTCTTTACCAGAAACATTTCCGATAACGTTCATGGCCTCGGCAATATTCTTACCCGTGCGACGTTTATCGATCATGGCAATATCGGCGTTTAGTTTTTTTGCATAAAACCTAACGCGCTCAACACCACCTGCATCTGGAGAAACAAAGACCGAGTTTTCAGTAAAAATTTCTTTTTTAATGTAGTTTAAAATAACTGGTGAAGCATAAATGTTATCAAAAGGAATATTAAAAAATCCCTGAATCTGACCTGCGTGGAGATCCATTGTTACAACTCTTGTTGCTCCTGCAACCGTTATGATATCGGCTACAAGTTTTGCGGAGATCGGTGTTCTTGGTGAAGCTTTTCTATCTTGTCTGGCATAACCATAAAAAGGAATGACGGCCGTAATCGATGAAGCTGAAGCTCTTTTTAAAGCATCAATCATAATTAAGAGTTCCATGAGATTATCATTTACAGGCGCGCTTGTTGATTGAACAACAAAGACATCTGCTCCCCTAACGTGTTTTTCTATTTCACAAAAAATCTCACCGTTTGCGAATCTCACAAGTTGAGGATTCACTAAAGGTACATCTAGAAAATCAGAAATTTGCGAAGCCAGTGTAGGGTTTGAAGAGCCAGAAACTAGGACGATTCGTTTCATTAGATCCTCGCTAGAGTTATTGTAAGAGTAATTTGAGAAAGTTTAAGTGAAAAAATGGTTGGGGTGCAAGGATTCGAACCTTGGCATGGCAGAATCAAAATCTGCAGACTTACCACTTGTCGACACCCCAATACATTGTGAATTTACTATAAACTTTTGGGTCCTTTTTTGCAAGAATTAGTTAAACAACTCACATCCGAATTGTTGGAAACGTCTCCCGCGATCGCGGTAAAAATTTTGAAAAACTTCAAATGCCGTGGTTGCACCGTATAATCCGAGAGATTTTGTCTTGCGCTCCCCTTCATATCCAACCCAAACAACCGTAAGATTTTTCCCATCAAAGGCAACGTACCAATTATCGTAAGCCTTATTAGTTGTTCCTGTTTTTCCAAAAAATTTAAGCTTTTGCATGACAACATCAACTGTTCTTTCAACTGTTGTAAGATTGGGATCGCTTAATATTTGTAAAACACTTTGATCAATAAAGCGCTCACTGTTTTTTATTTTGCCGCACTCTGCTTTAATGAATTTCGAATAGGTTTCTTTAAGCTCACTCATGCTTAATTCCATGCCGCCCAAAAGCTCTGAAGGATATTCTCCAAGTGGAGTTTTAAGTTCCGGAAAATAAAATTTCAGGCGCTCTTCTATTTCATTAAAACCTAGTTCAGAAGCGACTCTAATGAGGGGGCGATTATAGGATTTCAATAATGCTTCAGTCATCGTCACTTGAGTTTGAAGATATTTATGAGATTCTCTCGGTGACCACGATCCCGATTTAAGTTTAAATGTCATTTCTTCCGTTGAAACATAGTCATCCATTCTGCGCCCCATATCTTGGTAGATACTGTAGACAATAGGCTTAATGGTACTTCCAATTTGATGCCTTTCTAGTGTGATGGCCTTTTCTTTATTTCTTTCTATTCGAGAGTAATAACTAAAGCTCGGTTGGCCATCTAGAGGTGTGACTAATACTTTTACTGAAATATCATCGGTATTAAATTGCTCGTTATATTTTTCTGTAATTTTTCTTTTTATGTCTGAAACTTTTTGAATCAAAACATATTTTTCGTAATTTTCAATACCTGGTTCTTTATCGTTTAAAGTTCGCCAAATTGATTGATGGTAACGAACAGACTCCATTTTATTTAACATCGTTGTCCACTTATCCCACTCTGCTTTTCCCCAAATCAGTGACAAATCATTTGGTACAAAATTTTCTTGAATAAGTTTTTTATAAACAACCGTTGCCCTCTCTTGTAATCTTTCAATCTTTTTTAAAGGATGAAAATAGCCTGGACCTTTTAGGAGTCCAATAAGAATAGCTCCCTCAAAAGGTGTAATCTCCGATGGTTTTTTTCCAAAATAAAAAAGCGATGCTGCCATGACTCCTTTAACTTTTATCCCCTGAAGAGATCCCCAGTGAACTTCGTTAAGGTAGGCCTCTAAAATTTTTTCTTTAGGAAACTGAGTTTCAATATAAATTGAAACAACCATCTCTTTTAATTTTCTTATGAAGGTTTTTTCACTGGTAAAAAATAAATTTTTAACCAGCTGCTGGGAAATTGTCGACCCACCCTGGGTATACTTCATGGTTTTTAAATTGGTGACAAAGGCCCTAAACAGAGATTTTAGATCGACCCCAAAATGATCGAGATATCTTTGATCTTCTACTCCAATTAAGCCTTTCCAGAAAATTGAAGGAATAAATTCAAATGGTAAATAGTGCTGATAACAATAAATTTCACTACAGTCATTTGAAAGTAAATTGCTAAACTCGACTGGCGCTTTCACCTGAATTAAGCCCGGAACTTCTTTGAGTTCGCTCAGTCTTCCATTTTCTTTGGCGAGTGAAAAAAACTCGTTAAAACTATTTTTTTCTGAAGAAAATAAAAAGAATCTTGCAAGCTCTTCTTGTTTAACAACTGAACCATCATCTAAGTGTACGACAGGGTAAAGAGACGTAAAAGGATCTTGTGTTTTTTGAGTTTTTTCTTCTAAAAGAGCAATGGATGTTTCATTGAGAGTCGATTTCACAAAGAAAAAGACCCCTAATGCAAAAATTAATACGAGTCCTGCGATAACTAAAATTATGCGCATTGCCCATTGCTTCATGATACCCAAATCTCTCTCCAAAAATCTTTAAATTTTAACAAATAACAAGTTCTTCACATTTTGACTTAACTACTACCATTTCATATAGTATTTTAGTAACACTTTCCATTGTTTAATGTTTTCTTTTTTGGAGTCTTTCATGGCGTTGTCTTTGAAAAAATATCTTTCTCTTTCCCTGATCCTTGCAGTCCCTGCAACTTCTTTTGCCTTGCCCATTGATTGGCACGGAGCCTTTGGAGTTGATACATCAATCATAAGTAATTACCGCAGAGTTAAATCAAAGACAGACCAATCGGCCATCAATGACGGAACTCAAGAAGTTGGTCTAGATACGGGTGGAAAAAGTTCAGCGAACTGGCAAAGTTATGTTTTTAAGTTAAGCCCGACGATGATTATAAATGACGCAGCTACCTTCAAAGCCGAAATGACGACGGGCTATGCTTATGGTGGTTTTCTTGGAGATTCTCCGCAATCAAGTCAAACAGATGCAACGAGCAATATTCCTACGAGTTACTACAGCAAAGCTGCTGGTTCAAATGTAAATATTAAAAAAGCTTATCTTGAACTTTACTCAGATACTGCGACTTATGTTGTTGGTAGACACACATATGATTGGGGTCTAGGTGCAATTTATAACGATGGATCTAATGCTTGGGATCGCCACTCTTCTTCGAGAGATGGAATCACTATGAAATTAAAAATCGGAAATTTTCTTGTTAACCCATATTGGTCAAAAATTTCTAATTCTGGCTTAACAGATGCGACGAATGCAAAAGAAATTGGTGTTGGTCTTCTTTATGACAATCCTGAGAGAGATATTGCTTTTGGTATTCTCTATGGTGTTCGATCAAGTGAAGCTAGCAATACCTATTTTAAATCCGCTATTGAAACGGCTTCAAAAACTGTTGGTGAAACAAATGTTAAGATCACAGATATCTACTTAAAAAAAGTTTGGGGCAATTTCGATGTAGCAGTTGAAGTTCCGCTTATGTCAGGTGACTTAGGGTTTGCTAACAACTCAACAATTAATAAAACTAAATACTCTGCAAAAGCGATTTTACTTCAAACTAACTATCGCATGAACGACACTTGGACTTTTGGTTTAGATGGTGGAAAAGTTGATGGACACGATGGAAGTTCATCTCAATTTGGTGCTCTTTACTTAAACCCAAATTATCAAGTGGCGAATTTATTATTTAAATATAATACTGCTGCGATTGGAACTGCTGGACAAACGGACAGTGTTTACGATTCATACGTCACAAATACTTTTTATCTTAAACTTCGTTCAAGTTATTCTACAGAAAAATGGATTTTTGATACGGCCATTATTCATGCCAAAGCTCAAGAAACCGCTACTGCAGGAAGAGCAAGTTACAATCACATGAAAAATAAAATTTTCGCTGCTAATCTAACACAATCTGACGACCTCGGAACAGAGCTAGACGTGAATGCGACTTATAAATGGAATAACGAAATTACTATCGGTGCTGGTTTTGGATACTTAATTTCTGGTGATTATTATGGGTATACTAATAGTACAACCGTTACAAATTCTCCAGACAGCTCAATGCTTCTTCAACTTAATACTTCTGTTACTTTCTAGTATTTTTAAAGGTGCCAGCAGACCTTAGGTCTGC
>JAYSPR010000353.1:0-4470 GCA_043721975.1 Bacteriovoracaceae bacterium | reverse complement strand
TCGAAGTAAGAAGCACGCCAACTGAAAATGGTTTTAAAATTATTAATAAAGATTATCAATCAAATCGATGTTTAAAAACGAGACAAATGTTACCTTTGCTTAATATCTTAGCTGAAAAGAAAGATTGTGAATGGATAGACAGCTTTTTAAGAGAAAACTTCATCCATCCTGCCTATTTTCTAAATTTAAATAACCAGATGAACTTAAAATTTGCAGACCAATTAATTATTACAAGTGCTAGCTCTTTTTCTAAAAATGGTCAGTTCTTAAATAAACTCAATCAAAATCTTAATGGATTCTTCCCTGCTCAAATGAAAGAATTAGAACTTGAAAGACTGCTTCTCAAATTATCAACCTATCAAAAAACATTTAATTACCAACTTCAAAAAAGAGCAAAACAATACGATTTAGAAATTACTCTGGATCAAAATGCTTCAAAAGAATTTTCTGAATGTGATGATAGAACCATCACTTATTTGGAAAACTTAAATGTGGATTTCATACCTCAATACGTAGGTTATCCAGCTTTAAATAAAACGGGGTCTTTCCTTAAAGGTGATAAACGAATTGAATTAAGTTTCACAGCTTGATGTTTTTCTTCCACAAACAATAAATTTATTCGAAAAAAGAACGGCACCAGGATTAAGCATTTCCTCAAGATAGAGCTTACAGAACTCTTTATACTCACTTTCCGATCCCAAAATACTTATTAATGAGTTCTTCATAAAGATGAAACGTTCACTCATCATTTTATGCTCGTTAATTAATTCTAGTCCTTTAAATGGCATTGGTATCAAATTCCAGTCAATATGATGAAATTGACTGGCCGTGAGTAGTGAAGGACATTCTCTTCCCATATAAAGATTTACTGGTAACGCGCTCTTAATTTTTTCTTGTAATGTTTTTAATTTTTGATTTTTTGTAAATAAATCAAAAATAAATCCATCTGCTTCAATGATTATCAATTCCCCACCCTTTTTTAGGATACGGTAAAACTCTGTTATGACCTTCTGTGCTTCTGGTATATGTTGAAGAACAAAGCGACAGACAATCTTATCAAATGATTCTGAAGCAAAACTTAGCGACTTAAGATCTTCTACTTTAAATTCTAAATGAGTATTATCTTTATACTCATGCTTTAAATCAATGATTCTAGATTCAGAAAAATCACAGCCATAGATTTTATTATAAGGAACGTTATTCACAAGATAGCGAGTAATCGCACCTGCTCCACAGCCTGCATCTAAAATGACATCTGTCGATTTAAATTCAAAAGCTCTTAATTCTTCATCGACATTATAATTTTTAAAAGATGCCTGAGTCTTTAAGCGTTCACCTTCATTTTTGTCTTCTAATACATAATTCATAAAATTTTCCTTCATTAATTAAAAAAGTATCCGATTAACATTCATATTCTTTTAAGAATAATTAACTTTTCCCTCTTCGGCGAAGAAATTCGTAACTAAAGAAAAAAGGAGTTTTAAATGTTTGGGCTAAAAATTTTGCAGTTAAACTGTCCATCGCATAATTGGGATAATCATGAATTTCGCTCAATCTTTAATCAGATGATTGAACTGAGGTTAAGTGGTTACAGAAAATACCATTTTCAAAACGCTTTGCCTTTAGATACAGTCGATTTTATTGCCGATCATCTTTTTATATGTCGAGAAACAGATAAGGGCCTTGAAATTTTAAGTTGTGTAAAATCAATTTCAAAAGCAGTCGCCGATATGCACCGGGTGGGTTTTACACCTGAGATGATACTAAAAAAAGAAACGAAAAAGGAAGCTTACCTGGAAGCCTACAACGCAATAATAAATGCTGCTCATTCTGAAAATAAAGACGTTGCTTACTATAGTTCTTGGACGATGAAACACCATAGTCTCCTGCCAGAAGAAAAAGTATTATTAAAAGAGATTTTTACTGCAATGACTATCAACTATCATACGGAAAAAAATATTAAATATCTCTTTGGATTTGGTGTCCCTAAATTTAAAACGGATGCATATTTTGAAACCTGGGGTTATGAGAGAGTGCGATTTCAAGGTAAGCCGCTTGAAAATATTCCAGCGAGTCTTCTAGAAGGAATTGACTCTGTCTTTATGGCCTTAGAGCATTTCACTCCTTACGCAAAAGCAATTGGAGAAAAATATGCTGATCTCTGGAAAAATCGCATTGTATTGGGTGAAGATATGTTAATCAGCACTCCGCTTGAGAAAGCAAGTTAAGAATTAATCCAAAATAACATGAGTTAAGTAGAGTCTAACAATCATTCCCCTTCTATCCATGCGCTTTCGCCACGTTACTTTTCCAATGAACTGGGCAGCGTGGTCTTTCATGAGTTTTGTTCCTATCCCATTTGGAATATTAGCATTACTACTAGCTTTATATTTTTCTTCCTTGCCATTATCTATGATTTCTAGCACTACATTATCCTCGACAGAAATAAGTCGGACTATCATTAAGTCACTATCAAATTTATAGGAATTATCAAAAATATTTTCTAAAATTTGACGCAATAACTTTTTCTCAATTAATGTAGATGAATGAAGTGGGAAATCAATATCTCGCAATTCATTTTTAATTTTCATTGAATACATTTTTTGTATTTGAGAGAATTCTTGCTCTAAATGGTTTCTGAAATCATCCATTTTTATCATTTCTAAGTTGTGAAATTCAGTTTGACCTATTTTATGATAAGTGGTGACAATAAGTTCTTTAACCCGCTCTAGATTTAGTAAGAGTGGTTGAAAATCAATGGTCGCATGTTCATCTTGAAGTCTTAACACATGCCACATGGTCAGCATGAGCTTATTATTAATATCGTGCAATTGATATTCGATCATAATAGTCCCCAAATCCTTTGAGAATAAACTTGATTATTTATATTCTACTAAGAATATATCATACTTGATCAATATTCCAAGAAGAATATACTTTGGATAATTTTTCCATTATTACAAAATGTCCTATGTTTTTGATGGGTATTAGTAAAGCTCTTGTAAAAAACCTCTTACAAATTTCAAACGAAGAATTTTAATTTTTGTCGAAAATTGACTAATTTCATCTTGTAAAAAACCAATTGACGCTTTATTTGTAATATTTTCGTTGGATTTTTCGGCTTCAAATACACTTATTAACTTCAAGGCCAAGTCTTTTGATTTTATTTGAAGAGCTATCTCATTACTCACGCCTGTACTTCCTGTAACAAGATTATGTGAACCAATGACAATTTGCTCATCATCAAAGATTAAAACTTTTTCATGCACATACTTTAACTTTTGATTTCTTTTCCATTGGTACAAGCTAATACCATCTTCAACAAACTTAAGAACATCGGGTAATGAATAGACATAGCCCAAATTGCTTGAGAATTTGGCTGATTCTAAGCTATTAGTGATAATTTCAATTTTATTACCTTTATCCAAATTTTCATTGAGATAATTTTTAAACCTTTCTGTCGGTAACATAAAATACTGATAGGCCCTTAATGTTTTAAAAGGAATTTTTACGATCGTGTCTAAGATGTCATCACTTTGAACTAGGCGTGCATCTTTATTCATATTATTTTCATATTGATGAAGAACAGCTTCGTGACTCAAAAGTCTTACTTCTACCCCTGCATTAAAACTTGGCTGCACGGGAAAATAACTTAGGTCTTGGCTTGTAAACTTTATTTTATTCATTTCGTCTTCACATGAATTGCTTTCGGCCATCATACACCTTGATTTCACTTTCATAGATAAAATGAAATCAAACATCACTTTAAAATGATGTTGAATTTGATTGACGACTTCACCTTGTAATTTCACTTCTAGGTCTTTACCATTTAAACTACTGTCTGAAATATTTCTTCCCCCGACGATGGCCACTTCACCATCCACAAGAAATATTTTTTCATGAAGACTGTGAGTAATTCCAAAAAAGCGACTAGGGGTTAAATCCAAATAAGCAAATTTTGATTTAAATGATGGGTTAAGCTTACGTCTACCTTTTCCTAGCATATCCGTTGTAAAAGTTGGAAATGCCGTCGTTAAAATCCTAACCTCTACACCTCTGGCATTGGCCTCATTGAGCTCTTTAGCAAGCCTTTCGGGTAGCGAGGTTTCGTCCCAAAAAAAAGTTATAATATGAATATGATGTTTTGCTTTTCTAATTAGATCGACTTTCAGATCTGCTGAATCGTAAGGACTTTCAATCAAATCCACTTGATTTAGAGCGGTGAAGTCATAAACCTTGGCCCAAAGGCCATGGGTCCAAAAGAGTCCTAAAAACGCAAGGGTAATCCATGATTTTTTCATAGATTTCAGTATATGGTTTCAACTAATAGGAAGAAAATGAATTGAAAGAATTACAATGAAAGAGTTTTCGGTGTCTAAATTCTGAACGATTATGTCCTACTCTAATTTCTGAGCGATTATGTCCTATTCAATAACAATTATGTACCCTAAGACCTTTAAAATCTTAGGG
>JAYSPR010000352.1:0-11716 GCA_043721975.1 Bacteriovoracaceae bacterium | reverse complement strand
TCGAGCAGCTAATCGTCAGGTCCTTGGTTTCAGTCAAAGAGATGCCGATGGAAATATTGTCGTTAATGAAGGTCTCTTCCAAAAAAGATTAAAAGAATTAGAAAACGCAGGATTTTTAGAAAATGGATTTGAGAAAGCGGAATATCGTATACTTCATGAAGTTCAAAACTTAACAGGAAACTGGACCGCATTAAAGCCTTTTGCTAGAAGAAATAAGGCCAATTTAAACTCAATCGAAAAATATATTTTTGAAAAGCTCTTAAGTGCAAAAAAAACTATGACCATTATCACTCCATACTTTTGGATAGAGCCAACTCAAGCAATGAAGCTTGTCGAATGGTTAAAAGCAGACCCGACCAGAAGGCTAACTTTAGTGTCAAATTCATTTTTATCGACAGATAGTTTAGTTTCACAAGTCGTTGTAGAAGATGCCTTTGTCACATTAAATAAACTTTTTAAAGAACACGGTATTTTGGCACAAACGAATCTTCGAGTTATCGGTAAAGAAGATGATGAATTGCTTCAGGCGAATGGCAAGGAATACGGTTTTTTACACGCTAAAGTCTATGTGGCAGATGACAGGAGTTTAGTGAGCACTACTTCAAATCTAGATCCGATATCTAGGCTTTCAAATTCTGAAGTTGGAGTGGGAGTTGATTTTGTCGAAGAAGCACCTCTTAATTTAGCAAGCCTTCGTTCATTTTTAAATTTCGTTCTTAGTATATCAACCAATATTCATTCTCCTGAATATCAAAGAATGTTAAGTAACCCCAATGCCAGGCCAATGCTTAGAAAACTGGCCATTTATAAAGCGCTAGCTATCAATCTTGGATTGATTCATCTTTTATAATTAGGTTAATGAGCTGTCGAAATTTTAGACAGCATTCTTAATAATGCTCACTTCATTTACAGGCTTAAAAGCTAAGTCATAGAATTTTTTCATTTAGATCATCTGGCCTTCTTCTTGCTAATTACAAATTATTTAAAGATGTATTAGTCACATGAGAGGAGATTTTATGAAAATCAGTTTATTGGCCTTTGGTCTTTTGTTTTTAATGAACAATAGTGCACATGCTGAGTTAGCAAAATTTCTTTACTTAGATAAAGATGCCATTCAGGCCCGTGCTGATATTATTGAACAAGCAAAAAATGAAATCATTGTCGAATATTTCGCCGTCACTGAAGATGATATTTCAATCGGTGGAATAAGTTTACTTTGTGATGCTTCAAAGCGTGGAGTTAAAGTAAAAGTTCTTCTAGATGCTTTTGCAAGCCATGTTGAAGACTCTACGATCATGGGAACCTACACGTCATGTAAAGATAAAGACGGTAACACCAATATTGAATTTAAAAAATTTAATCCATTGGCGCTTCGTAATTTAACTCAAGTCTTAAACCGTGATCATGAAAAATTATTGGCAGCAGATGGTGAATCAATGATTATCGGCGGAAGAAATGTTGATGCTAAGTATTTTGGCCTAGATAAAAAAAGAAACTTTAAAGATCTCGATATTATGCTTAAAGGAAATATTGTTGCTGAAGCAAGAACTCACTTCTTTAATCTATGGGAAAAAAATGAGTTAGTCGTACCAGCAAAGATGAAACGATTTGACCCTAAGTTTGTAGGGGAATTTTGTAACGAAAATGATGATAACTATTCAAGCTGTATGTACAGTGCCACTTATCGCTATAATAAGGCCCTTGATGAAGTGGCAGTAGCCGCTAAGCGTATGGAGAGAATCAATAGAACAATGAAAGCAGGGAAGGGAGCAGTTGAACTTCAAACTGGTAAAGACTGGTTTAAAGATGCTAAAGAAGTTAACGGAGTCTCATTTTTAGCTAACGATTCAAAGCGAAGTGTTGACGGTGATAACATGCTTATTAGTGATGGGATTTACTCGGTAGTTAAGAACGCCAAAAATAAAGTTCTTATTCTTTCACCTTATTTAATTCCTACACCAAGAGCAAGACAACTTTTTACTGATTTAATTAAAAAAGGTGTCACTATTACGATTATTACCAACTCACTTAAATCAACAGACAATTTATTTGCACAGGCCGGTTATAAAAAATATAAAAATGAAATGATTGAGCTTGGTATTGAGCTTTATGAATATGACCTCGTTGATACAACTCATGCTAAGACGGCCGTTATAGACGATGAAACAGTTCTTATCGGTACATATAACCTTGACTCTCGTTCATCGATCATCAACAGAGAAATTGGAATCGTCATTAAAGATACATTGAATTCAGGCTTAGGCCTAGACTTAACAAAGATCATCGATAAGTTTAAAGAGCAATCTATTTTAGTCGGGAAAGATAAGAAGCATATGAATATTGATCTACAAAATAATTCGGTTGGTATACTTAAAAAAGGTGCGACAGAAGCTCTTAAAGTTCTTGTTCCGCTTATTGAAAAACAACTTTAATACTCTCTCAAATTAAAATAAAGCAAAATGGTCTGACTGGATGTAAGAACTAGTCAGACCATTCTGTCATTTTAATGACTTAGTAATAGGCTCCTACGTCAAATTAGTGACTTAGATAATGTAAGTTTAGTTACGAAATATTAATCACTTAGGTCGTCAAGACCCCACTTTGAAGCTCTTTTGAGCCTGTAAAACCATTATGAAAAGTTGGCATGATGCCTGCAATACTAATTGTGTGTGTGGAGAATCTATTAAAAGGATTTTTTTAGACCTCCTGTGAATGTCTCTCAAAAAGCCCATTGCTGAAATAAGCTCTGGGCTTTTTTGTTTTAGCCTCCGACAAATTCCTTCAACTTCTTTTTAATCTAAAAAGAAAACGACTAGTGTTAAAAAATTCCCATCTCAATGTAAATTTTTAAAATGTGTAACAATTAGAATATACACACGTTTTTTGTTCATTTTACTAAAAGAGGAATTTTATGTCTTTCAATTACAAAAAAGGTCAGCATGGTGGTGGTGACGATAGTTTTTGGACATCGTACTCAGATTTATTTCTTGGTTTGAGTTCAATTTTCTTACTTCTCTATGTTGTTTCAAGTATGAGGCAAGGTGCAGATTCGATTAAGCAAATGGTCGTCAATGAGCAACTAGAAACACAAGTTAGCGATTTAAAAAATCAATTGAAGGCCTATGAAGATATTAAAAATCAATATATGAAAGATTCCGCATCGGCCTCTGAAAAAGATGAATACAACGAACTAGTTGATAAACTTTCATTGCTACAAGAAGAAAATTTATCAGAAAATGATAAGTTAAAACGCCAATTATTAGACAATCAAAAAAAGGAACAGTCGCTTAATAAGTATCAACAGATGGTTAGAAATATGTTGAATGCTAACAAGCTTGCTAAAACTAAAATTAATACGAGAGAAGATGTCATCGAAGAGAAGTCACAAGTCATTGTGGAAAAAGAGGAACAAGTAGGCGCACTTGAAAAAGAAGTTCAAGTTAATCAAAAGAAGATTGCTGAGGGAGAAAAACAAATTCGCGAAGCAAAAGGCGAGCTTGATGATAAAGTTAAGCAGCTAAAAGGCATGTTTAAAGCTAATAAGATGACGAAGGCCACATTAGAAAAGAAAATTGCTCAGGCCAACGAGGAAAACCAAAAGAGACTTAAGGCCCTTGCTAATGAAAAACAACAATACCAAGCTCAACTTTCTGGAGTTTCACAAAAGCTTCAAGAAGTTTCTTCTAGTTTAAATGAAACAAAAACTCAGCTCGATCAAAAGGCTGAAGAGGCCACTCAGTTAAAAGGTAAGTTAACCCAAACGAAAGCAGAAGCAGAAGCGAAGATCGCAGGACTTAAATCTAAGTTTGGTGCTGAACAAGCCAAGCTCACGGCCGAAGCTGAAGAAAAGCAAGCACAACTTGCTGCTGATGCTGAATCAAAGATCGCAGGTCTTAAATCGAAATTTGGGGCCGAGCAAGCGAGAATGGCCGCAGATGCTCAAGCAAAAATTGCGAGTGTAAAAGCTTCCTTTGGTGATCAACAGGCAAAAGAAAAAGCCGCCTTTGAAGGCGAGCTCAATAAGTTAAAGCTCGGTGCTGCTGAGAGAGAAAGACGCGAAGGTGCATTTAGGGCCGCTGCACTCGCTAAAGAGCGCGACATGAATGATCAGATGTCTGGACTACAAGGTCAGCTAGCAAAAGCAAAAGCTGAAATTGAAGCTCGTCAAATGGTTGCGAAAGATATTCGTAAGAGTTTTGCTAACGCTGGCATTAAAGCAGAAGTTAATGATGAAACTGGGGAAGTTGTTTTAGATTTCGGAGAGTCATATTTTGATAGTGGTTCTTCTCAGTTAAAAAATGAGATGAAGGCAGTTATTGAAAAAGCCGTTCCTGTTTATGCGAAATCACTCTTTGGGAATGCGAAAGTCTCAGATAAAGTTTCTGCAGTTGAAATCATCGGGTTTGCTTCACCTACTTATAAGGGAAAATTCGTTGACCCTAAAAGTAGCTCAAAAGATGATCAAAAAGCACTTAAGTACAACATGGACTTGAGTTATTCGAGAGCAAAATCAATCTTTGATTACATAGTAGATAATCAAAATGAAGGATCACCAAATCAAAAAAACTTAATGCAATTAATGAAGGTATCAGGACGAAGCTTTTTGGAAGTTGCCAAAGTTAAAGATGCTGCTCCCGAAAATTTTTGTAAAGTGAATGATTGTAAAAAAGCACAGAGAGTTGTGATTCGATTTAATATGGATAAAAAATAATATAGTCAAATGGTTAGGGTTCGTTAAAGGAGTATTTTATGTCAGATCAAATGAGTGCCACACATTGGATAACTTGGTTCATTACAAGTCTTCCTTATATTATGGGAGGGATCTTTATTGTTGCAGCTGTAACAAGATACCTCATTTATTATACTGTTCAAAGGCACGAATGGTTTTCAGTTGAGTTTGAAAAACGAGTCAATCGTTTTGTTGAATCTCAAATTCCAGGTGAAGTGAAAGATGTTTCTTTTTATGTTCTTTCTAAAAAATGGTTAGAAAAAACGTATTATGAAATTTTTGAACTAAGAGACAGGATGCAAAGAAGAAGACCTGATAAAATTATGAGAGTCGCTGATAGAGTGTTTCTTATAAAGCAAGGTTGTGCATGGTTAGTTAAAGATATATTAAAACAATTGAAGTTTTTAAAATGGACTCAAGAAACTCCAAAGATGCTCAATATTACAAAAACAACATTTAATCACAATCCGTGCTTTAATCGCATTTTTGGAATTTTTCCTATTAATGTCGTAAATGACCTTATTTCTATTTTGCCTGGTCTATTTGTTGTTGGTGGGGTTCTTGGAACATTCCTTGGTATTCGAGGAGGTTTAACGGCACTGGGAAGTATGAGTGTTGAAAACTTAGATGCCACTAAAAAAGTGATGGACAACTTCCTTCAAGAAATTGCCTTCGCGATGGGATCTTCGATTGTCGGTATTTCTTTTTCACTTATGCTTCACGTGATTAATACACTATTTAATCCAGAGAGAGTTTTCGGTGCCATGATAGACCGTTTTGAAAGTGCGCTCGATTTGTTGTGGTACAGAAGTGACAATAATATGTACCCAAATAATATGGCCCCTTTTGATGAACACAAAGATCCATCAGAAGCACTGGCCGAAGAAGCAATAAAACTAGAAACTTCGAAAACGCCTATAGAGGCCTAGTAAGTGGGATGTGACGCGCGAGCATGAATAATTCTAGTGCTAAGTTACGATTTAAGATTTCAGATAATGAAAATGAACAGACTCTGTCTCTTGTTGGGACAGAGTTTGTCTTTGGGCGTAGCCAAGACTCACAAATCGTTTTAAACGACCAAGCTTATAGTCGATCCCACTTTAAATTAAATATTAAAAATGGCAGACTTTGTTTGTCAGATCTCAAATCGTCTAATGGTACTTTTTTAAACGATAAAATTATTAAATCTGCTCAAACTCCTGTGGCCGTAGGGGACACTGTGAGCACTTCTAATTCAGAAGTTCAAGTGACGATCTTGGCCATCGCCATTGAAATTCCTTATGAAAAGTCCACGGAATCAACTCAAGACAGTATTAACATTGGTCGCTTTGATTTAAGTCAGGCCCTTGAAAGATCTTCGGAAAATGAGTCGGAAAATGAGTCGGAAAATGATTCGGATAATTCAGTTCAATCAGAAGATGACTCTGCTGAAGTTTATGAAGAAATTCGCTACAAAAAAAATCATGCTGATGAAAGTGAGTATGAAGATGAATATAATGACGAACCCAATGAAGACACAGATAACGATGACGATGATGGTGATTTTAATACGGCCATACTAACTGATAGAATTTTTTCAGCGGCTAATCAACAAGTCAGCGAAATACTTAATTCTGCCAACCAAAGGGCAGAAGAGATTATTGCAGAAGCACAAGAAAATTATGAAAAGCAAATCCTTGAAAATGAGGAACTGGCCAAAGAAGATTTAATCGTCAGAAAAAAAGTTATTGAACAAGAAATTGATCAATATCGACAGGCACTTGAGCTAGCGACTCAAAAGGCCATTGAAAATGATAAGGAAAAAAGACTCGAACTTTTAAGTCATGAGTTGGCCCAAAAACATTCAGAACTTCATGTACTATTTGATATTGAAAGCCAAAAGCTTGCCGATGACAGGGCCTCACAGATTGCTGAAACTCAAAAACAATTTCAAGAAGAGACAGCTCGTTTAAATGAAGAACATGAAATAAAGAGCAAAGAATTACAAAATCAAATAAAAAAAATAGAAGACCAGTTACAAAAAAAGAATGAAGAGTATTTAAAACTCGACGGAAAATTAGAAGAAAAGATCAAGGCCATTGAAAAAGAAATTGATCAACAACTTAAAACTAAGAAAAAAGACTTAGACGTTTTATTGGTCAGTTTTGAAAAAGAAAAAGATAAGCAGCAAAAAAGTATTGATGCTGAAATTATTGAAAAGAAAAATGATTTGACAAGAGTGACTAAGGAAATGAGTGACACCATTTCTCAAAAGCAAAGTGAAATCAATAAAATGATAGCCATGTATGAAGAGCAAAAGAAACTGCAGCTGCAGGTTTTAGAATCAGATGTCACGAAAAAAAGAGCTTTCTACGAAGAGCAGTTAACTCAACTTGAAGGAAAAGTTTCAACCACTCAACTAGACCTTTCTACTTTGATTGCCAATTATGACATGAAGAAGAAAGAAGAAATGCAGACTATTTCTGAGTTAAAAACTAAAAATGAACAATTAAAAAATAGTGTATTGCGATATCAAGATGATCTAAAGAAGAAAAATGAGGAAAATCAAGAACTCATTGATTCAATTAATAATGAAATTGAAGCCCTTAAAAAGAAGAAACAAGAATTTACTCTTGAGGTTGATGGACTAAAAAAAGAGACCGAAAACTTAATGTCTCAAAATAGTGATTTAATTAAACACAACCAAAGTGTTGAAGAGAAAATTAAGCAAGGTAAAGCTTTCACTGGCAATTTAGAAAATGAAGCCAAGGCCTTTGCGGCACAAAAAGCTGCTTTAATTTTAGAAATAGAAAATTTAAAAAGCCAAGTCAATGAATCAAGAAAAAAATTAGATGATTTATCTAGAGAAGCCGTCCATGTTCAAAAAAATCACGAAAAAGAGATAGCAGGATTAGATGTCATCTTTTCGAAAAAGAAAGAGGCCCTGGACCAGGAAATAAAAAAACTAAGAGATGGCGAAGAAAAGAAAATTCAAAATATGGTACTTCAAGAAATTAACCAAATTAATAAATTAAAAGAAGAGTCATTGAAGATGGTTCTTGAGCTAGAAGATTCAATTACAAAAGAGTTGGTGAATGCCACGATGAAGGTTTTTGCTAATACTGTAGGAGCTTCTAAGTTTAAAGAAATTGCCCCAGATTATGAAAAAAGTATTAGAACGTCTCTTCAAACAGGAGTTTTAAAGCTCCTGAAAAATGAATTAAATCCAACCAAAAGTGCCAATACTAAAAAGCTTTCATCTAATCCTAAGATTATGAAGCCGGTTATTATCAGCTCTCTGATAAGCTCATTTATTTTTGGTGTGCTTCCTTATGTCTATAGGCAAGTTGAAGACCAAAGTGACCCGGTGAGAATTGAAATGGCAGCCAGGAAGAAAGCAGCGGCCATTGTTCCCAAGAAGAAATTCACTCCTCAAAAAGTTTCTGTGCTTAAGGAAACATTTGTTGATAGTGTAATTTACACGGAAGGATTTCCCGAAGTTTACGCCAAAGAAGAATTTCGTTCTGAGTTGATGAAAAAAGGTAGTGCTTATCTTTATAAACAATGGCAGATCGAAGAAGAGAAATCTATTGAAGCCTATGCAATGATTTTTTCTATGATTGATGTTCTTAAAGCCAAAACTGAAAAGATTGATCCTGATAATGAGCAAAAAGATATTCAAAAAATGGTTCTTATTGAAAAAGAAACATTAAAAAAATTAGAGAAGATATTTGGCAATGAAGTTCGTTTAGAAGCAGCGATGAAGTTTCAAACGAGATTTTATAAAGAATTTACAAGTGGTACAGTAGCAGAATAAGGCCATTCCAAAGAATTCGAGCAGCAATTTTAACGGAACAAAAAAAGTTTTAATTATTAGTATTTTAAAAACTGTTAATGAAATTTCTTAAAAAGGAAGTTCAATGCCAGCTTCTTTTGCCTGCAATCTAATTTCTTTTATGACCGGGGTGTAGAGGTGAGGATAGTAAATAACAGAGTAAGCAAAGCTTCCCAAAAAGGCAATGACTAAGAGATTTTTACCAATCGCCTTAAAGTTAATTTTACGTCTTGGAAAAAGAGTTTTCATGTTGACATTTTTTCTTTCAATTTCACCTTGAACAGCTTCGTAGACAACTTTTTTAAACAAATCTCCTAATTTTTTGATGAGTTTTTCATTAACCGTAGAATTTAAGGATTTAACTAATTCAAGGGTGATATATTCTTGAGCAATAACAGCATAAGACTCTGCCATTTCATGGTGTTTTTTCTCAGCATAGTTTTCTACGTTTGTTTTCATTTCTTCGATTTTTTCTTCTTCATTTCTCTTATATTCAGCAAGCTCTGATTGATATCTTTCTTTATTTCGTTGAGCTTCACTGTCGATGTCTTTTACTCTTTTTTGGGCCTTGGAAATCATATCCTGAATTTTTATTTCAGCCTGAACATAGTTTTCATTGAGTAGATTGTCAGAACGCTTAATTGAATTTTCAAGATTCGCTTTTAGTTTTTGAACAAATTCATTGTCGGCTTTGACTTTTTCTTTTTCAAGATTGAGTTGGTTTTTTAAAGTCTGAACTTCCTCCATATTTTTTTGATGATGGGCATTGACCTCATTCATCATTGTTTCTTTCATTTTTTCAATGTTGGTGACCAACTGCTCTTTTTTCTTTTGAATATCAAGCTTTGTTTGATTCGTGGCCATTATAATTGTTTCTTTGGCCTGATTTTGCATTAGTACAGTTTCTTTTTTTGCTTCATTAATAATTTCCTCGGCTTTTTTATTGGCAGCAGAAAGATGTTCATCGGCTTTAGTCTTGGCATTTTCCAAGGTCCACTTGATCTCGTCTTGGATGTTGTTCTTTTGTTGGAGTAGCTTTTCAATCTGCTCGCGATTTAATTCTTTTTCTTTTTCGATCTCAAGCTTAGCATTACTAATGATGTCATTTCTTTGGCGAATAGACTCAGTTTCAAATTGCTTAACTTTTAATTCGAATTCAGAAAGAGATGTTTTAATTTTCTTAATTTCGATTTGATTTTTTTCTTTAGCTTCACTGAGTATTTGCTTACTTTGTTCCTGGGCGTCAAGGACAATTATCTCAGCTTCTTTTTTCGCTGAAAGTTTTAATTCATTAAGTGATTTTTTTTCATTTTCTAGGCTTTCAGATTCAACTTTAAGTCCTTCGACTTTAGCATCGATTTCTTTAGTGACCTGGATGAGGGTGAGACCAGCTTTTTCAATTTCCTGCTTTTGGTTACTAAAGTGCTGTTCAAGTTTTTCAGACTCAAACTGAAGTTTTTTACAATTAATATCTAGCTTGTTAATTTCTTTTTCAATATTATTTTTTTCTTTCTTTAAATCTTGAATTTCAGGTTGTAATGATTCTTTAGTGGCCACTGCCTTTTCAGCTTCGGCAAACATTTTAGCAGTTTTACCCTGAGCTTCATAAAATTCAGTTTCAATCTTGGCCTTCATTTTTCGCTCTTCAATGGCCAATTCTTCAAGCTTTAAGTCACTGCTTCTTTTAATGGTCTGATGATAACCCTTAACTTCTTCTAAGTTTTGTGTTTCATTTTTTATTCTTTCTTTTAAACTATCCACTTCTTCAGTAAGAAGTTTTAATTTTTGGTTGTGTTTGTACTCTGAATCTTTGAGATTCGACAGTTTTTCATCAAAGTCACTGACAATTCGGTCATGTTTGCTTCTAAGCTCAGTGAGTTCTTTTTCTTCAAGACTTATTTTTTCATGTGATCTTTTGACTAATTCTTCAAGATCTTTTTTACGTGAATCGATGTCTTGATTGGCCCGGTCTAATATTTCTTTTTCTTTAGATTGGACGTTATCAAGAATTTCTTTTTCAATGGCCCTGACAGTATCTAAAATATCTTTTTCAATGGCCTTAGCACTTTCAATAATTTCTTTTTCTCTGTTGCGGGCCGTTTCTAAGATGTTTTTTTCTAGAATTTTGGCTTTTTCGATAATGTCTTTTTCTTTCAAATGAGCATTTTTAATGATCTGATTTTCTTCTTCAATAGCATGCTTTTTAATTTGCTGTGCTTTTTTGAGAGAATTTTCTTTAAGTTTAAGAGATTCGGTACTAATGAATTGCTTAACTTTATTATCTAGGCTTGGCCCGGGAGGAGCTGCCTTGACTTCTTTTAAATGAGTGGCTTTCTTTTTTTGTATAGGTGGAGGAGCTGTTTGATTTGTCTTAGCTGTTGGTGGCCGATGAGAAATAAGCGTGCTTGTGCCGTTGGCAACTTTTAATTCTTCTAGTTCGACGAAATCGTCTTCAACATTCTTTTCAAAATCATTTTCTGGAATGGATTTCATATTAGTCATTGCTAAGACTTTATTTTTTTCTTTTGCAACGACTTTGGTAACTTCTGTTTTATCACTAGCAGCAGGCATTTCTTTTTTCAGTAAATTATTTAAATCAAAATTTAAAGTTTTATCTGGATTTGAAAGAGTTGTGGCCGTAGGTTTCACGGCAGCTTTGATGACTGTTTTGATTTCAGGTATGTTTTCAGGTATTTTTGCTTGAGCGCTCACTGGAGCAACGAGTGTTTCTGCATTTATATAAACGATAGCACCGTTTTGCCCACCTAAAACGAGATTATCTTCTGAGTGGTAAATTTCCGGTTTTCCGGCCACGAGTTTTTTATCATTGAGCCAAGATCCATTAGTTGAACCCATCTCTTCAACCATGACTGTATTTTTTTCTTTGAAAATTTTTAAATGATTACGACTTAAAAGATCGTGCTCACAAAAAATGTGAACTTCTCGACCACGACCGATAATACAAGTGTCCCCGTTAACTTCATGTGAAGATAATTTTCCTTTATTATTAATGGTAATTTTAAATCTATTTTTGCTCATAAACCTACTGTTTCTCTGGGTATAATCGGTTTTTGAGCAAAAAAGTTGAATCAATATAAGAATGAATCAGTGGGAAAAAGAGCACATCCTGAGTGAAATAGTTGGTTAAAGGTGCCAGCAGACCTTAGGTCTGC
>JAYSPR010000351.1:0-2154 GCA_043721975.1 Bacteriovoracaceae bacterium | reverse complement strand
ATAATCCAGCTAATAGAAAAGAGAAGGAGAACTCTTATGAAAAGTGCTAAACCTATTCCTAAATTTCTAATTTTTGCCTGCTGATGTTCAGGAAGTCTAGCGACTAAAATCGCTATGAAAATAATATTATCAATTCCTAACACAATCTCCATTAATGTCAGTGTGAGTAGTGAGATTAGGACTTCATTAGAGAGTTCAAACATAACATTTCCTTGCAATAAACTTAAATACAATCTTAATTCTAGAACTTCTCTTTGAAAAGACATGAAGTTTAGGTATGATTTATGAATGTCGAAGAAAGCCAAATTGAAAAAAAATTTAGACCCCTTTACCAGTGCTAATGACATTCAAAAAGCCATAGTTGACAAAAAAAAAGGAAAACGCTCTCCTACTGAAAAAAACCGCTTTGATCGCCAACAGCAAAAAGAAATAGTCAGACAACTCACAACTGAACTTATTAAGATTTCTGAAAAAGATATGCTTGATGAAATTCCCAAAGAAATGAATGAAAAAAAACACACTAACGATGTTATCTACACCATTAAACCAGTCAATTATGATGAATAACTAACCAATTTTACTAGAATTATAAAACAAAAACAAAGTTACGCAAAAATTACGCTTTTATTTTTTCACAGACTCCACTAAGCTTAAATTAAGACTAATAAAATTCATCTTGTGGAGAAACAATGAAAAATAACTTATCTTGGCTGGGAACTGTTTTACTCATCATTACCCTCAACTTTATTCTCCATCTAGTCCAGATAACTTTATCGGTTTTATAAAATTTGTTACCATATTGAGATGACACCTAATCATTCTATGATTCTCAATTTTGTTTTTATTAGCTTGGGCCTTCTTTTCCACTTACTCGAACAACTCTTCCCATCAAGAAAAATTAATATAAAGAACGATTTCAAAAAAGATATACTCGCTTTTTTTCTTTTATCTTTATGTGGAGTTTTTATATCAACACCACTCATTCATCTTTATCAAAGCCTAGACCTTCACTATTTAACTCTTTTGCACTCGCAATCACCTCTCGTTAAAATTCTACTGGCCACAATCATCACAGATTTTTTTAATTATTGGATTCACTATCATATGCATAAGCAAACTTGGTTTTGGAAAACTCATATTCATCACCACCGCATTACTGAGCTGTATTGGTTTTCTGGATTAAGAGCAAGCCTAGGCCATTATGCTTCTTTTATTTTTTCCAGAGTGACAGTGGGGATTGTCTTATTTAATTTGAATTCTTTTGAACTATTGATATATCTCTCGTTAGGACTCATCACGAATTTTTATCAGCATACGAATGCTAAACTAAGCCATCCGCTCATTGAGTGGATTTTTGTGAGCCCTCGTATTCATCGTTTGCATCATTCTTCCACTGGTAAAAGACTTAAAAATATTGCTACTATTTTTTCTTTTTGGGATCGATTTTTTGGAACTTATGAAAATCCTGATAACTATAAAGAAGATTACAGTCTTGGAGTGAAAGGTGAAACTAAATCTCTATGGAAAGAAATAATTGGTTACTAAATTATTAAGGACAAAAAATTATGAAAAAAATAAGTTATCTATTATTGGTCCTATTGCTCACTTCTTGCGCATCAAAGCCTAAGCTTTATCCCAACGAAGTTTATAAATCAAAAGGCAAGGTAGCCGCCAATTCAGATATAAATCAATGCATGAAGGATGCTGATGACTTTCTCGATTCTAGCGAAGGAAAAAAAATAGCCAAGAGTGCTGGTTTTGGTGCAGCAGTTGGTGGAGCTGTCGGAGCAGTCTCTGGAATATTTTTCGGTGATATCGCCGGCGGAGCTGCAAGAGGTGCGGCCATTGGTGGTGCAGGCGGCGCTGTTTCAGGAGCATTAAGTCCGGATGAAATCAAGCATCGCTATGTGAATAAATGTCTTGGTGATAAAGGCTATCATGTGATGGGTTGGGATTAAGAAAAGTGCGACAAATCTCTTTTAGATATTTCCTACTACTTTCTTTTTTAAGTATTAAACCTGTTTTTTCTGAAGATCTAATAGAAAAGTCTAAGGCTTTTAGTCTTTGGCTGGAATCCCACAAAGATGAGATGATCAAATGCACTCCCGTGAAATCCAATGAAAATTATACACTCTGTGACAACACGACGATCTC
>JAYSPR010000350.1:0-8105 GCA_043721975.1 Bacteriovoracaceae bacterium | reverse complement strand
TGATCTTTACCTACTTTAACGGAGTCCCTTTTAAGCAGCATAACGGTTTTGTTCAGCATACTCTTTCGGACTCATATAACCAAGTGAAGAATGCAATCGCCTAGTGTTATACCAAGCTTCTATATATTCAAAAATCGCTTTTCTTGCCAAATCCTTACTCACATAACATTTCTCTCCAAGTTCATTTTTCAATGTATGGAAAAAACTTTCTGCAAATGCATTATCGTAACAATTTCCTTTGCGTGACATTGACTGAGTGATTCCTAAAAAACTAAAAACCTTTCTCAGCTCCACAGTACAATACTGGACTCCTTGATCTGAGTGAAAAACCAAATCATCAGGCCTTCCTTCTATACTTACTAGCGCTCTATGCATTGCCTTCGTTGTATGAGATGCTTCCATAGAATCACTCAAGTCCCATCCCTTAACTTCACGATTAAATAAATCCATTACAACCACCAAATACATAAAGCCTTCTGCTGTCGGAATATAGGTCAAGTCAGAAACCCAAACTTGGTTTTCTTTCACAACCTCAGTCTTCTCAATTTTAAAAATACGTGGAGATTTCTTGTCACTCGGATTATTAATCGTTGTCTTCGGACGAAACGCCTTCTTACGACGTGCTGAGAGTCCTTCAGATCTCATTAGGGCCGCGACTTTGCCGTGACCTATCACTTCTCCATCTTTTTCAAGAGAGGCCTTAATACGAGGCGAGCCATAGGTTTGTTTCGAATCACCAAAAATCGATAAAATTTTTGCTGTAAGCTCACCATTTCGAATTTCTCGATTTGATGGTGGACGCTTTCTCCAGTCATAAAAACCAGATGATGAGACATCTAAAAGCTCACAGCAAAGGGCAATGGAGTGACCTTCTTTCGAAAGTAAAATAATCTCGCGATATTTCACTTCTGTTGATCCTGACAAAAAAAAATTGTTGCATCTTTAAGGATAGCAGTTATCTTTTTTTCTTTATCCAGCTCTCGTTTTAATTTTTTTATTTCTTCTTTTAGTGCTGAAAGTTCATCGATTGTGACCTCAGAACTTTTTTTACGACTTTCTCTAGTCCAAACACCTAGGTTTTGTTTGTTAAGCCCTAACTTTTCTGTGGCCTCTTTCATTCCGATCTCCTTCCCAAGAGCAACTGCCTGCTCTTTGAATGAAGTATCATAAGACCGTCTCTTTTGTTCAATTTTCTTTGTTTTCAACTTCATCTACATACCCTTTGTTGGGTTATGTGCTTAAAAGTGTGTCCGTTTTAACAGGGGAAGATCAATCTGGCATTGGGACCTGAAGAGAGTTATCAATCACAAACATTGCATGATCTTTAAACTTTGTTTTAAAATGATGTTCTTTTCTGGATCTATCTCTTATAACTACTAATAATTGATAAAAGCCAGGTGGAAGCTTTGAAACATTAATTCTTAATTCTTTCCCTTCAGCTCCTTCTATTAAATTAATTCTTTGATAGGCCCTCGGCTTTTCAAAAATACGTCCTGAATTTTTAACTTGATATGAAACTTCGTCGATATCGAATCTGTCTGGTGTTTTAATAAGAAATCTTGCAACTGATTCCTTCACTGGTGAGTTGAGTGGAATGACATCGAATATGCAATGAGGGTTTGGCTTATAATTGCGATGTCTTCTATCATTTTTATTATCTGCAATTGCAATTAGACTAAAAAGAATTAACATAATGCTCAATAGTTTATTCATTTTCTTCTACTCCTAATTTTAAACTCTATAGATCATATTCCGATTGTTATAATTAACCTAAACTTCTAAAACTGAGTTGGTTTTTTTAAGTAATATCAGGTGTTTGGGGCAACTGATGATACTATTTAAATTGAAAATAAGTGCCTATTATTTATGCTCTCAGCCCATGCTGAATTGTCATGCTTGATCTCCTATGAAAGACTGCTAAAAATTTTTATGAGGTTTTTGCCCACCTTTTTTTTGATTTTTTAACCAATGATTTGTTATCTGCCCGAATATAGTTAACCTTCGTTTTAGACAACACTATTGGGCCAAGCCATTGAATCCCTAAAGGCCTATCGACACAGGTTTTTCTCATTCTTGAGAAATAATTTCTCAAAAATGAGAAACCTATCCTTGTTATTCATAATCTCATCCTAGATAGATCAACAACTTAAGTTCAGCCTTATGAGAAATTATTCTTGGCATCCTCTTGCAATAATCTTTGATCAATAAGGAGGTAAAAAACGAATAGCTAGATACGGCCATACATATGGCCGCCATGGTGGCCGAATTGTCGCTTTAAAATTTGATCTAAAAAATGCTCTTTTTATAGATCAAATTACTTAAAAAGATATGACCCTAGGTATGACCGGTATACCGGCTGTATCACTGGAAAAAAGACTGGAGCTTAGAAATGAATTAAATGATGAGAATGCTTAAGAAATTTCCGCCGCCATTTTATCTTTTCCGGCCTTCATTTTCCGTGACCACTCCCCCCCAACGATGTTGATGGGAAGTGGTCACGGAGAAGGCCTACAAAGACAAAAGGCGGCGGAGAAAAAGAAGAGAAAAGATTAAAAAATAATGAGGGAATGAATGAAAAAAAAATTAAAAAGATCGAAGATGTCATAGGAATTAAGAATGTTAAAGAAATGGAAACCAGAAGTAGAAAATGTAATGGTTGAAAGTTTTGATATAGATGGTTTTGAGGCAGAGCTTTACGAGTTAGCGAAAATTATCTATAATGATATTTGCCAGCTCTCAAAAGATTCAATTTCTTACTCGTCAAATTTAAAGATTAATTTCTTGCAAAGGACGGGAACAGATGCATAAAAATCAAAATTACAAGATTGGAATTTACATTCGTGTCTCCACAGAGGAGCAGGCAGAAAATCCTGAGGGGTCCATTAAGAATCAAGAACAGCGTTTGCGTGAGTCAATCGTATGGAGAAACCGCTCTTCTGCATTTGGTGAACTCACTGGTGTCTATGTGGATGCTGGGATTTCAGCAAAAGACATGAAGCGCCCGAAGCTCTTGGAGATGCTTCAAGATATGAGGCTAGGTAAAATTAATCTCATTATGGTGACGGAGCTATCGAGGCTATCCAGAAACAATCGTGATTTTTTGTCCATGTGGGATTCAATGCGAGAACATAAATGTTCGTTCATGAGTTTGCGCGAAGACTTCGATACAACCACTGCTGCTGGAGAGATGTTACTTTTTCAGTTAATCAATTTTGCACAGTTTGAAAGAAAACAAACCAGTGAGCGGGTCAGTGCCAACATTTTAGCTCGTGCGAGTCGTGGTCTTTATAATGGAGGAAGTATTCCTCTTGGATATACAAAACATCCAGAAAATAAATCTTCACTGGCAATTGATCCCGAACATGCGGAAACGATCAAAGTAGTATTTGCTACCTATTTAAAAATGGGAAGCCTTTCAAGCACAGCTCGCTGGTTAAATGAGAATGGATTTAAGGCAAAAGCTCATCATGAAGGTGGTGGAAGTCGAATGAGAGTAGGACATTTTCTGGTAGATAATGTGCAGAAGATTTTAAGGAATAAGGCCTACATTGGAATTAAAGTTTACACACAAAAGAGTGAAGCGAAGGAAGTGAAAGCTGCTTGGGATTCCATTGTAGATGAGGCCGTATTTAATAGAGCAAATGAGATGCTTACTAAGAATAAGTCTCGACTCAAACCTATAAGAGGAGAAAATCGTTATCCATATCTTTTATCAGGAGTGAGCTTCTGCATGACTTGTGGGGATTATATGCCCGGTAAATCGGCAACTGGTAGAAGTGGCAAGGTTCCTTACTACGAGCATTCATGGGCCTTTAAAAGGGACTCTTGTTTAACAAAGAAAACTTTTAAATGTAATCCACATCGAGTGCAGGAGAAAATCTTAGGGCCGCTCGTATGGAATGAATTTCTGCGATTAATAGAAAATAATCAGTTTATTCTAAACCTGCGCGAGAAAGTAAAAGAACTCCATGCTGGTAATGATTCGGCAAAAGACTATGATCGCCTTAAAGCAAAGCTCTATGGATTAAACTCCCAACTGGATTCCTTAGCAGAAAGAATAGCAATCCTCCCAAAAGCCGTCTCACCAGGGCCACTATTTAAACAGATGGAGAAGATCGAAACTTATAAAAATGAAATTGAGGAGCAACTTTTAAACGTGAGAGAAATTAACTTAGATGAAAAACTTGTTAGCTTAGAAACATTCTCCGATTTCAGACAAGTCGTAAAGAAATCACTTAGCGAAAACTCAGACATGAACATCAGGAAAATGATCTTGCAAAAATTTATCAAAAGAGTTGAGATCGGACCCGACAGCGTAAAAATTCACTGGAACGTCGATAAAGAATTTTATGAAAACCAACTATCGCAGGTGAAAACCTGCGGTTCTTCTAATCTACTAAAAATTTCAAGGAATGTTGGTTCGAATAGCTTTACAAATGGTGCGCTGGAAGGGACTTGAACCCCCGTGCCTCGCGGCGCTAACACCTCAAGGTAGTGTGTCTGCTATTATGATGAATATGATGGTTATTTAATGGGTTTTTGTGGATTGCTTCTAAATACCCATCTAGTTTTTTTATACACAGACCCCTTAAGAATCTCTGTTGGTTTTTCAATAGGGTTATTTAGATAATATCCGGCCAGATGGTTTTTATAATTGTTGGCCTAAGAAACTAACGAATAAGGGATTGATAGATTCAGACCTATTAAACTGAAGTTTTTAATAGAGTGTGAAGCATGAAGAGTTTCAGTAATAATATTGATAAAGATTAGTAATGAGGTTGAGGCCAGTAATCAAACGGTTGACGATAACAACCTATCGGCTAGGTTAAAAAAGAAGTGAGGACGTTAAAAGGTTTTCGGGTGTAATTAGAAAGCATCTGAGAGATGTCCTGGTTATTGCTAGAAAGCGAAATGTGACTTCTAGTGACCACGACTTTTACGACTTTAGAGTTATCAAGAACCCATTCAATTAGATATAAGGGGATAATTAAGACCCCCCGTAGATTATTCATCAATTTCGCAATCGCTATCTATTACCTTACCGTCGATTATCAGTCACTTTTTAAGGAAATGACTCTCTCTCTCAATCAAAACGACAGATACTTACTAGATAGGCCTTCCAAGGAATCTACCATCTCCAAAGTTGAAGAAGGGACGTAATCCTTATTATGGAGGTTTAGGATACGTTCAAAAGGAAATTCTTGGTATTTAGTAGGGTTCTTAGTTAATGACTCCTGTAGCTTGCTCTCAAGCTTAATCATTGCCGTGAAATAAGCCTTCTCCTTTTCTGAATCAAGAATTGGAATTTCTTTAATATTCTTAACCTTGGGACTATAGGACAGATTAGCACCCTATTTCCAAAACTAATTCGAAATCTGGGACGGTCTTTTTAAGACAAGGACGGGCTATCGCTCACTTTGATAGTTCTTTTTTTGATTTTAAAAGACAGAACGTCGTTGTGTAATAAGGCCTTCATAATTAAGAAGCTCAACTTAAAGAGTTGCATTTTAGCTGGACCAAGTCGTAATAAAATTGGGCCTCTCCCATTTTAGAGTTCAATTTTAGTTTAAGGAAATCGTAAATTACGAGAATTTTCTGGCTAATTTCCAAAAAAAAAGGTTATAGTTTTCAATCAGAGTTGTGAGGTGATTATCAACGTTTTAAGAAAATCTTTTCTGTGGAATACTTATTGGCTACTGGCTGAAAAGATTTTTCGGATTTGCATAAGCGTCATCCTTTGGGGCAAAATTGCAGCAAAACTAGGAAGCTCTAATTTTGGCGTTTTTTCTTATTTTCAGGCAGTACTTTTTATTCTGGCCCCATTTTGGTCTTTAGGTATCAATCAAATTATTCGTAACCAAATTTCCTTATTTCCGGAAAAGCAACACCTTTTCGTTGAGGCAGGAGTGTCCATCAAAGTGATGATGACGGCCGTAATATTTTTGCTATCATTTATTTATATTCAGGTATGGCCCTTTAAGTTTTCTCACGGCACTTTAATATTTTATTTATTTCTTTTTAGTTACTTGTTTCGGTCTGTTGATGTCATTGAATTTATTTTTGATTCTAAAATACAGTCAAAATTTTTGGGGATCATTCGCTCAGTAGCTTTTGTTGCGACTGCGATTTGTTATTTTATAGCCTTATATTTAAAAGCTGATTTTTACTGGTTTGTAGTTATTTTTTCATCAGAATTTTTAATCAGTGGAGTACTTCTCATTTATCTGTACAAAACTAAGGACAGGGGGTCTTTAAATTTTACACCAAATTGGGAAATGATTCGTGAAATTATTAAAACAAGTATTCCAATTTTGCTTTGCGATATTTCGATCACACTTTTTTTGCGACTCAATCACGTCTTCCTGGGAAATCTTTTATCACAGGACTCGGTTGCCCAATTTTCAGTAGCGCTACGATTTACTGAAGTATCATACTTTATACCATCGAGTATCTTGGTTACTATGTTTTCGCCTTTGTCGCTTAAGCATGAACAATCTAAAGAGAATTTTGTGAAAACTGCCACGTTTCTGTTTGAAATTATGGTTCTACTATCTTTATTTATTGCTTTAGTCGTTTTTACTTGTTCTGAACATATTATTTTTAAACTTTACGGACCAAGTTATCTTAAGGCAATTCCGATTCTGAAGATACTCGTTCTATCAAACGTATTTATGTTTTGGGGAATTGTACAAGAACCAATAGACATTTCAAAAAATATTTTACATTGGCGCTTGTTTCGAGTTGCTACTGGGGCTTTACTGAATATAGCTTTATGCTATGTCTTTATTAAACTTTTTGGAACAATCGGTGCGGCCTATGCAACTCTCGCTACATTTTTCTATGCATATTTTTTCAGTAACTTCATTTACCCAAAGGGCCGCGAAATTTTCTATTTACAAGCAAAATCACTCCTCATGCTTAATACTTTTTCCTTTATAAAAGCTCGTGTACATTATTTAAAATTTAAAAAGTTTAAAACTCGTGAAACCTTAACTATTATTTCAGGTTTGGAGGAGTAGGCTTAGATATGTTCAAATCGCCCTTTCATAATTTTTTAAATATTTTAAAAAAACTGCCGATTTATTTATTACAGAGACCATTAAATATAGACTTACATCTGTATGGCCTAATGCCGTTAATCGGGTTAGGAACCTTAATTCGCCAACGGACGATCCCTCGTGGTTTTTATATTTTTGTCGGACTTTTTTTAGCTTCTGCAATTTTCGCTTTTCTGCAAGGAGATTGGCTTAGCTGTCGTCGCAGTTTGCAAACCATGATGATGGCCTGGTTTTGTTCTTATTTAGTTTTTTACTTCACAGAAGAACAGATTTTACAGCTTGCAAAAAATGCAATCTATTTAATTGGTGCATATTATCCGATCGATATGATTTACGGTCATAAATACCACGTTATTATCATGCAAACTTGGCATATTTACTCTTTAGTTGGCGGTGCACTGGATAACCCTAATTTTACTGGTCTAGCTTCGGCGGGATTAGGAATTTTCTTCGCAATAAAAAAAAATTATAGGTTCATGGCAGCAGCACTTTTTTTTATTTTTTTAACTCAAAGTAAGACAGCAGTATTGTGTATATTAATTGCACTCCCATTTATTTTTTTTGCCCGCTATAAAGATCGTACGTTACGCGGATACTGTTATTTTTTATTTGTCTTCATTTTCTTAAATCCTATTATACTTCAGTTATTTGAATATCTAGCTTCACCAAAAATTAAAATGGCCTTTAATATAATGTCCAGTAAACGATATACAATTCAGATGTCATTTCTTGCTATGTTTAAGGAATTCCCTTGGGGAGTTGGATACGAACGCTCTCACGAGTTATTCAATAAATTTATGGCGCAAGGCTCGTCGATTGTTATTGATAAATCCTATGTTAGTTATTTTAATGATATTGGATCACATAATTCTTTTTTGAAAATCTTAACAGAGCTTGGATTTGCAGGATACTTTGCATTTATGTTTTTTATTTATTTGATTATGCGAAGAGGACTTAAAACGGATGCATTAATAACTTTAGGTTTTCTATCGATATGTTGTGGACTATTGTGTCTCGAAGGCCTTAACGAATTTATTTTTTATTTCT
>JAYSPR010000349.1:0-4091 GCA_043721975.1 Bacteriovoracaceae bacterium | reverse complement strand
GAAATCGGCCATGCCTGTTCCAGGTTACCTCATGGGTTTTGTAAAAAATCCTGAAGTCTTAACTTACTACGCGGTTAAAGGTGAAGCAGAATTTACTGGACTCTTTTTTCCTAGATCAGATTCCACATCGCCAGGAAGTTTTAAGCTCACAGCTTACGCTGCAGCTAAACCTTTTGGTGGAAGAATCGGCCCGAGACTTTTTAGTTTTAGTGATGGAAATAAAGCAGTCGTCACAAGACAAGATGACAATTCTCGCACCAGCGCTTATGTAAGTGGAATTGATATTACGGGAACAGCTTCATGCCCGGGTCAAGTGGCCGGTGGGCCTCCGAGTTTTTGTCCAGGTATGCCTATTCCTTCAAGTCCAAGTTTTTGGGCGAGATCTCCTGCTTCAAGTTTAGGTGGAGTTCCGGGTTCAGGAACACCGATTGCTTACGGTATACCAAATATGATTTATGATTTTGATACAGATACCGAACTTGGTGCTCAAAATGCTTCCGGTAAAATGCCTTTTCAAATTATTCGTGAAAAAGCTTTTGAAGGTGAAGTGCCTACACAAGATCGTGGTCTCTATCAATCATTTCAAATTAGAAAATTAAAAGAAGCTCTCGGTGGGGATTTCACCGGAAGAAACATGACTCAAGTAGAAGTTTTAAAAGCACTCATTGTTTCACGAAGAGTCACAAAATACGATGCCGTTAATTATCTTATTCCAGATTTTACAAGACCAAGTTCTGGTGGAGATCCAACCAACGCCGCACCAACTTTAAAAATTTCGGAAACACCAACAGGTGTAGGTGTCGGTTTCAACTATAGTCTCTTTGCACCACTAGTTGGAGAGAATGTTCTTTATAAAAACAATGCCGATGTCGAACGAATTGTTTTAAGTTATATGGCCTCTAATGATCAGGCCATCAAAAGTTACTTACTCGCACTTTTAGATGTAGCTAACTCTATTTTTAAATTACCTACCGGTGGTGGTGGTGGTGCCTCCGTCAACTTAAACGCTGAAGCTGCTAAAAGTATACATGCTAATGCTGGAACAAATAATGAAAATCTTCCTGACCTCAATAGCCCTAACCCACTCAGCGAAGTCGGTTGCAACTACAACGATATGGCCTCTAAGTTTCATCATTTCTTTAAAAAATCAAATCCGGCATGCGGTATTATCCCTCTTGAAGCTTTAATGGTTGAATACATCGACAAAAAAAATCAAAATGGTGGAAATATTTTCTACTACAGCACTTACTACAATACACTCCCAACTGACGCTATTATGACTGCTTATTACCCAGGTGCGCGTCATGGAACAGAGACAGACTCATCACACAAAACGAAAAATCCAATTGGTGCAGTGGGAACAGCTGAATATTCATCCCATAGAAACTATTATTCAACTAAATTTATTCCCCTCAATAAAGTTATGACAACTTCAGCTGATTATAAAAGTTGGGTTTATAGGGAATCTGACACAAGAACACCTGATGATATGGCCGTGTTGAACATTCAAAATCTCATTCAATCCGATGGAACGACAGACCTAAGTAACGCTTTTTACCGCGATTTTTAATCCTTGAAATAAGTGAATCATTCCATATATACTCTTAATCGATTGGCAAAACCTACAATGGTAAGGATAAAACGATGGCAAAAAAATCAGTAGCAAAAAAAGCAGTAAAAAAACCAGAGGCGACAAAAAAGCCTGTAGTAAAAAAACCTGCAGTAAAAGCAGCAGCGAAAAAACCTGTTGCCAAAAAAGCAGTAGCAAAAAAGCCAGCTGCGAAAGTAGTAACTAAAACGGTTGCTAAAAAACCAGTAGCAAAAGTTGCGGCAGCAAAGAAGCCTGCTCTTAAAAAAGCTTCCGCCAAAAAAACTGTCACAAAAGTCGCAGCAAAAAAGCCTGCGGCCAAAGCAGCTCAGGCTAAAAAAGCGACTACTAAAAAAGACTTAGTCCTCTCGAGAGAAGAGGCCATTAAAAAATATAAAAGCACAATTGTTGCGACACCTGTAAAAGCTAAAGGCCCGAAAGGGAAATCTTCTAAATTGCCATTAGACGATGATATGGATGACGAGTTTGATCTCGAAGCTGGACTTGATCTAGACGAAGATGAAACTGTTGATGAGGCCATGGGTGATGAAGAGTTTGTCGATGAAGAAGATGAAGATGCTGGGGCAGCAAAATTCGAAGAAGAGTTTGATGCTGAAGATGAAGAAGGCAATGTCACTCAAGGGACTTATTCTTATGGCTGGGGCTACAACGATGCTTTTGATAAACCTGAAGATGATGATTTAGATCGTGAACTAGATGAAGATGAGCAATACGCTCTTGGAAAAAAAGGCGCTGATGACGAAAGCCTAGATGACGATGATGATTACTAAAACAACTCTAGAAATTATTTAACATGAAGGGCTTCTTAACGAAGCCCTTTTTACTATTATAGGTAGTGTGAATGAAAGCCCCTGAACTTGATTTATATTTTTTCGATGCATGTCCATATTGTCAAAGAGTGCTCAAAGTTATTAATAAACATAAAATTAAAGTTAATTACAAAGACATCTATGAAGATTTAAATAATCTTCAAAAACTTACCCTGATTACTGGGACAAAAATGGTTCCTTGTCTCTTTATCGATGGAGAGCCCATGCATGAATCCTTGGAGATCAATGCATGGCTTGAAGCAAATTTAGACAAACTGACCAAAGAAATTTAATTACCGAAGTAAGGATAAAAAATGGAAATTCGTGATCCCGTCCATGGCTCAATACATATTCTCGATGAAGAAATACCAATTATTCGCGATGATTTTTTTCAGCGTCTAAGAAATATCAAGCAACTTGGTTTTTCAGAGTATGTTTTTCCAGGCGCGACTCACACTCGCTTCATTCACTCTATTGGAGTGATGAATGTTGCTTCAAGTGCTTTTGACAGACTCTTTAAAAATCGCCTCAATGATAAAAACATTTTACGACTGAAAGAAACATTTAAACTTGCTTGTCTTCTTCACGATGTAGGCCATGCCCCACTTTCCCACTCGACAGAAACAGTTATGCCTAAACTCTCTGAGCTTAATATTCCTAAAGACTTTCTTTCACAAAAAGATCAAAAGCATGACCGTCAGGCCACTCACGAGGATTATACAATTAAATCCATCGTAGATAGTTCATTTGCTGGATCATTTTCTCTAGTCGAAAAAAAATTTGGATTAGAAAGAAAACATATTGCTGATCTCATCACTGGTCATACTAGTGACCCTCAATATTTTACAATTGATGGCATTAATTATTTTCCGGTACTCTCGCAACTTGTCTCCAGTGAGCTTGACTGCGATCGCATGGACTACCTTCTCCGTGACAGTTATTTTTGTGGTGTCAGTTACGGATCATACGATTTAGATTGGATGCTTGATAATTTAGAAATTTGTGTCGAAAACAATATGGCCTACTTGGGTATTAACGAAAGGGCCGTCGTGACTTTTGATGATTTTCTATTATCTCGCTACCATATGTTTATCATGGTCTATTTCCATTACCGTGCCGTTTGCTTAGAGCAGTTACTCTATAAATATTTTAGAACGTCACCATCTGAATATGTAATTCCTGCAAGTATAGAAGAGTATATTGAGCATGATGATCAGTACTTAATGAAGATTCTTAAACGGAGTCGAAATAAATATGCAGAAGCGGTCGTGAAAAACCAAGTTCCTCAAAAAATTTTTGAATCATTCAATGACAAGCAAGAACTTAAACTCACGGCCATCCAAGAATATTTAGCCAGTGAGAATATAGAATTCATTCGTTCTAGTTCTTCAGGAAGACTTTCAAAGTACTATGTAGATGAAACAAGCATCAGTAAATACCCGATGAAAGTTGTCAGAAAGCTCTTTGGTAGTGAAGAGAAAATCATTTCAGATATTGGTGATGCCACTGACCTATTCACTAAATTTTCAAAATCTCACGCTGTTAACCGACTTCACTGTGAATTTGAAAGCTTGGATCCAATGAAACAAAAGAAAATTCTAGAGCTTATTAAAGCTTAAACTAGCAGGATTTGCCGAGCAATTTAAGTGACCCACTCATGCGCTAAAATGAAA
>JAYSPR010000348.1:0-2622 GCA_043721975.1 Bacteriovoracaceae bacterium | reverse complement strand
ATTGATAAACTTCTTGGCGATACTGATTCATCTTCAGCTGGGAAATCGAATCTTATTCCAGAAGATTTTGGAAAATTGGCAGCAGCGAGTCCTCTTGATGGCAAAAAAATTAATGAGAGCGCCGTTAAGTTTTTAGTGACAATGGGAATAGGAACTCAGGAAAAAGCTGATGAAGCTGTAAACCCAAAACCATTAAAAGAGGGTGAAAAACCAAAAGAAAAAGATTCAATTCAATTGGCCGCTGAAGGTTTTGTTGAAGCATGGAATCTTTCTGATCAACTTATTGGTCAAGCTGGACAAAGAGGAAGATATTACGAAGAAATCGCACTCACAGTTGATGAATTATTAACGATGGATTATTTAAAGCTATCAGAACTCGTGAGAGATAAGGCCAAGTTAGAAAAATATCTTGATGAAACTAAATTACAACTTAATCAAATGTCTGGTGGTAGCTCATCAGTGGCCACGACTTCAGGTGGAGCAAAGGCCAAAGCCGCTAGAAAACAAAATTCTGCAGGAGCTTTGGATGTTGAGGAAGTAACAAATAAGCCACTTAATCTTTCTGCAGGGACAAATACTGAGGGTACTAACAAAGATGCCTCTGTCAAAGTGGCAAGTCTGGTCAGCGGTAATAATAATCTTTTATTAAATAATTATGTGAGCGGTGCCTCGGCAGTGAATATTTCTGGATTAAGCTTGCAAGGACTTTCGGCTAAGGCCATAGCTTCAATCGGAAAAACGAATAATGCCATTTCTAGACTGGACACTCAGGTTGCGGGTCTAACGACAAAAATTGCTCCAGCAAAAAAATCATCAGTTAGTGGTGGAAATAGTTTAGGTGCAGCTCTTAAAGGGCCAATGGAAAAAATTGCAAGTGGACTAAAAGGTGCAAATGCCAATCTCCTTTTTGCAAACAACAACAGTGCTATCGGACATCAAGATCATAATTCAGGCCCTTCACATTCAGATACGGGCCTTAGGTCTCAAGCTAGTGGAGTTTCAGGTGCTACGACAAGGTCATATGAAGTAGACTTGGGCAATAACTCATCTCGTGGAAATGCTTCTGCAAAAGTGGCTTCGAATGATTCAAAATACCCTGTTTTTCCAAGTGGAAAAAAGACCTCGCTTTCTGGTAAAAAAGGCAAATACTCTCAACCTGAAATTTACGGCAATGATCCAGAATCAGCCTCTAATGAATCTAAACTTATTTCTTCAGTCATTGATGCTCGCAATTTAAAAAATAAAGAAGCTTTTGCACCAACAGAAGACGATTCATTATTTGAACGAGTAACAAAAGCCTATATTCGCAATTACGAAAAAGTTGATGATGTTCCAGCAGTGGTAGAAGAACAGTAAGGTGAACAGTAAGGTGAACAGTAAGGTGAACAACAAATTTCATCGACTGTTCTTTATTAAGATTCAATAAAGAATCATCATCAAAGCTTGATTAAAACATCACGATTAGGTAAAAGCAGCTCTGTTAATAATCAACCAGAGAGGCTTTTTGTGATGACAACCATTCTTTCCCTTTTACTCTCATTTAACTTAAATGCCAGCGAAGGCCCTAGGCTAGAGACTTGCTTATCAAAAGCTAAAAAGTTCTATAACCAGCACGGACAAAGATCTGATACTCAGAGAGGTTTTATTGCTTTGGCGGTCTTGAAAGCGGGAAGCCCTCTATTAGGATTACAGAATCAAACCTTGGCCGTTTTTTTAGACGATAAACTTGTTTATCAAGGTACAGGTTCTATGCATTCAGGGTATTTTACAGATTTGATTGTTACAGATTTTGAGACTTGTCAGGTAGAACAGATTTTCAATATTTATTCAGAATAGATAAAATGGACTCGTTATTTTTGTTTTAGTTTTATTCGTATTCAGGTCTTGAAAGTGCTTCAATATGGTAGATTTGTTCTCTAAGGTCATTGATTTGGCCTTCCCAGTACGAAGGAGACTCAAAAAAAGGAAAAGCCTGTTTAAAGGCAGGATCATCAAATCTTTTTGCGATCCAAGCAGAGTAATTAATCATTCTCAAAGTTCTTAAAATTTCAGTTAATCTAAGTTCTTCATAGTTGAAATCTCTCATGGAAGTGTAGCCTTCTAAAAGATGACGTCTTAAATTTTCAGCATATTCATCTCGGCCTGGAAGAAGGAGCCACAGATCTTGAATCGCAGGTCCCATGACCATGTCATCAAAGTCTATGAGATGAAAGACGTCTTCTCGTTTAAGAATATTTCCTAAATGGCAGTCTCCATGAAGTCTGATATTTGTGACATTTTTAAACGAATCATGGGTTAAACGATAGATTGTTTCAAGCGCACTTTTGTAGCTTTGTTCATAATGGTTAGGAACAACTTTTTCACCAATCAGGTAATCGAGATTGGATTTGAGATACACTTCGGGGTTAAGAGTTAGGCGATGTGAAGCCTTCTTCATACTTGCTACGTTGTGAAGCCTGCCGAGAAGTCTACCCACTTGTTCAATTTCCTCAATAGTAAACTCATCTGGGGCCCTTCCACCTTGTTTTGGAAATAAAGTGTAGTAGAGTTCGGGATCTGGAAGTGTAAAAAGTGTTTGATCATTAAAGACCAGTGGAGCAATGACAGGTAATTCAAATTCTG
>JAYSPR010000347.1:0-6982 GCA_043721975.1 Bacteriovoracaceae bacterium | reverse complement strand
AAGAATTTTAAAAGATATGTAGCCAATGAAATAATTTATTAAACAAACAATTGGAAAAAAAATTAAAACTTGAAATTCCATTGGGTAATTGTAGATGTGATTGAAAATATCACCTGTTGGTTTGTATTTTTTTAATAAGTCTAAGACTAAGGGATGAAAAAGATAAATAGAATAACTTGTAGCTCCCATTCTAGTTAAAAATTTAAATTGGAATAATTTTCTTAAAAGTGAATGATTTAAGAATGTCGACAATGCTAGGACAAATAAAATCAAACTAGGCATTCTGATGTCCCCTACATACTCAAGCTTGGTAGAAACTTCAAAAAATAAAATCACTGAGACGAGGTCAAAGATTCTCGAAAACTCTTTATCATCTTGAATTGATTTAAAGCCAATACTGTTAATTAAATAATAGAGAGAAATTCCCAAGCCAAAGCAAAACCAATGATTAATTGGAAAAAGAAAAATGAAATCTTTGGGGGCAGAAATTTTAAAAAGAGAATTTGACCTTTCCCAAATATATGTAAACATAAAAAGATAAATCGTAAAAAGTAGAGCATTTTTAATATTTGTAATTTTGCTAATTACTAATGGTAAAAATAAATAAAAAGTTTCTTCTACGAACAGTGACCATCCACCGACAACAATTTCGTAGCCAGGAATAAATCTTAGAAATCCAAAAATAAAAAGTAGGCTCGGGATGGCAGAAATAAACGAAATATTGCCAAGAAGAACATATATTAGATTAACTAAAATCCAAAGGGGCATAATTCTAAAAAATCGTCTTAAATAAAAAGAAGAATAAGGTTTTTTATCTATTTTAAATCGCTTTATAGAAGAAGAAAAAAGTGTGAATGCACTTATAATGAAAAAAAGCTGAACACCTCTTGCTCCAAATGCAAAGAAAGCATAACTTCTCTGAGATAGAAAATTTCCATCAATATGTTGATGAGTATGGAGTAGAAGTACTATTAATATTGCAAATCCTCTTAGTCCATCAATGTGTAATATGTGGTTTTCGGGTGAAGTGATGGAAAAATTTTCTTGCATGAAAGATCTCTTGAATTATTATAAATTAAGATTCAATTTTTAAAAAAGCTGTAAGAACATAAACAATGTTAGGGTGTGTTTTCAAAGGTGAAATTTTTTCTGAAATGATCCCCATACTTTTGTTTTTTATTTAAACATCATATCGTATTAGCAGCCATTTTTACAAGCCATTCTACATTGGGAAGTGAAAAACAGCAGGGCACAAATTTAAGAGAATCATTCAAATATTTAACTATCGTTGAAATATTATTCGCTACTTTATGTCGATCACAGAACCTTCCCAGCTCGTTCTCCAGGCCGGCTCCATGGGCGAGGGTGGAGAAATATTTGTATTAGACATGGGAGATCCTGTTCGGATTGTAGACTTGGCCCGTGACATGACAAAGCTTGCAGGAATGACAGAGGGCCGAGATATAAAAATTGTCTACACTGGACTTAGACCCGGTGAAAAACTCTTCGAAGAACTCTTTAGTGAAAAAGAAAAGTATGAGCACACTAATCACGGTAAAATTAGAAAAGCTCTTTTTAGACCTCTTGATTCGACATTTGATTCTAATCTACAAAAACTTTTATCAGCAGACTCTGCAGGTGCAGACATGGTTGTTTATTTAATTAAGGAACTAGTTCCAGAGTTCACTCACTTCCGCTTGCTTCCCACCGAAGATAAAAAGTTCGACTAGCTTTCGTAAAGGCGTCGCAAAGGTGCCAGCAGACTTTAAGCAATATTAACCTAATATAATATTTCTAATCAGATTCTGAGTGAGCCGAATCAATTAATTTTAAAATTAAAGATTTTAAGGTAACAAAATTAGCACATTAGCTAAAGTTGTTTTACATCCCAATTGCTTAAAGTTTGTTGAGTTTTACCAACTTTACAAATTGTACATTTTAACGTACAATTAAAGGAGAGCTGAATAAATGGATGAATTCAAGTTCCAAATTTTAAAATCAGCAGATTTTAATGAGTGGTTCAGTAAACAAAACCCAATTATCCAAGATTTAATCTCTGCCAGATTCTTAAAAATTATAAATTATGGTCATTTCGGTTCAATAAACTTTTTTGATGGGCTAATTGAATTAAAATGGAAATCAGGTCTAAGAATTTATCTGGCGAGAACTGACAGAATTGTAATTATTGCATTAGGTGGAGGAAATAAAAATGGCCAAGACAAAGACATTAAAAGAGCAAAGAAAATCCTCAAAGAAATCCAAAGTCATTATATTAACAAAACATGATCCATATGAAATAAATTTAGCAAACAAGGAGAGAGTTAAGGCAGCGATCTATTTTTCTTTACTTGAAGGAGATCTGGAGTCAGTTCAAGATTTGTTAATTGCTCATCTCGAAACCGTCAACAAGCTACAGCTATCTTCTACTTGTAAAATTGGAAGACAAACACTTTATGATTTAATGAACAAAGATAAGGATTTTAATCCGACCTTAAAAACAATCGTTAATATACTCGCAGCCTAGAAGGCACCTTTTAATAGCCCGTGAATTGATAAAGCTTGCCGGACTGACAGAGGGCCGAGATATAAAAATTATCTACACTGGACTTAGACCTGGTGAAAAACTCTTCGAAGAACTCTTTGGTGAAAAAGAAAAGTATGATCACACTCATCACGGTAAAATTAGAAAAGCTCTTTTTAGACCTCTTGATTCGACATTTGATTCTAATCTACAAAAACTTTTATCAGTAGACTCTGCAGGTGCAGACATGGTTGTTTATTTAATTAAAGAACTAGTTCCAGAGTTCACTCACTTCCGCTTGCTTCCCACCGAAGATAAAAAGTTCGACTAGCTTTCGTAAAGGTGCCAGCGGACTTCAATTAAATCTAAGGGTATTTTTTACGCAATTCCAGCAAGATTTTTAAAGTAATTGTAAAAAAGCGATTTAGTCATTCAAGCAGTCATTTTTTGAATTCATAGTCTCAAAAAAAGTGAATTGAAGAATTAGTTCCTTAATATCTCAACTACTTACCAAAAACTCTCAATTGTGGCAATGCGGCAAGTTGTTGGTTCTGATATTAAACCATGGTACCCTTTATTGGGGTACTCGTGAAAGAGCAAAATTGTGATATCCCAAATTATTACTATAAAAAGTGCCTCCAAGGATTTAAAGAGCTTGCCACTTTTTATAGTAGATAAGTTTGAAACTTGGGTAAGGTCGGTTCAAGAAATTGGGATTGAAGAAACGAGAAAAATTTCAGGTTACCATGATGAACCATTGAAAGGTAAACGAGCCGGACAAAGGTCAATCAGGCTTAATAGAAACTATCGGACCATTTATGTAATCAGTAGTAATACAGTTTATTTCGTAGAAGTTATTGAGGTTAATAATCATGACTATTAAAAAAAGCTCTGCTGTGAAAATTCTAGAAAAAGTTAGAAGTGGTCCTTTAACTTTTGGTAGGATGATAGAATCAATTCGAAAATCTGATGAAATTTCACAAGTCGAACTTGCTAAAAAAATGCAAATTTCTAAAGCGCACTTGTGTGATATCGAAAAAGGTCGTCGCTCTGTAACACTGACTCGAGCGATACAATTTGCAAAAGTTTTAGGTTACTCACCAACTCAATTTGCAGCTCTTGCTCTTGAAGATCAAGCTCGAGAAGTAGGACTTAAATTTAAAATTACGGTGGAGGCTGCTTGAAGGTGCCAGCAGACTTGTGTAAGTAAAACTCAATAGACTTCTTTAATCCTTCGTTCAATTCAACCTCGTGCTTCCAACCCAAAGAATGAATCAAAGAGACATCTAAAAGTTTTTTCAAAGTTCCATCTGGTTGATCTGTATTAAAAGTAATTTCGCCTTGATAGCCTAAAATATCTTTAATCATAAAAGCTAATTCTTTTATAGAAATGTCCTCACCAGTTCCGATATTTACATAATCAGGTATGTTTTTTTCCATATTCATCACGTAGATACAGGCCCTCGCCATATCATCTACGTAAAGAAATTCACGCCTCGGATTCCCAGTTCCCCAAACTCCAAAAGTTGGCTCCTTGTCGTCCATCGCTTTTTTCATTCGAGCAATAAGTCCCGGAATAACGTGAGAATTTTCTAGGTGAAAATTATCATTAATTCCATAAAGATTTGTCGGCATTACAGAATACCAGCGACAACCATATTGACGCCTAAAGCTTTCAACTGTTTTTAGACCTGCGATTTTTGCCAAAGCATAGGGCTCATTTGTTGGCTCAAGTGGGGAAGTAAGTAAGCAATCTTCTTTCATCGGTTGAGGAGCATTTTTAGGATAGATGCAACTTGAACCTAGAAAGAGTAAGCGGTCGACTTTGTTTTTAAAAGCAGCTTCAAAAACATTATTTTGAATACTTAAATTTTCCCAGATAAAGTCTGCACGATATGTGTTATTTGCGTGGATTCCACCGACTCTCGCTGCAGCTAAGAAAACATGTTGTGGTTTATTTTTCTCAAAATACTCTAAAACACTCGCTTGATTCAAGAGATTCAACTCTTCGCGCTTTGGAGTAAGAAGATTAGTATACTTTTGTTTGTTTAATTCTCTAACTATCGCTGAACCAACTAGGCCTCTTGAGCCTAAAACAAGAATTTTATCGCTTTTATTCATAGTGATTATCATATTTGAAAATCTATACAATTTCTACAAAAGAACAAGATTTTGCAGTGTGGTGTATGGCTGAGAATGAAATCCATTTAATTGCCAATGATACCTGCTTATTCTAATCTAATAGGCTCTATGAACACTGCTATAAGTCCAAAATTAATTCAATTAAATATTAAAAATGAGATTCTTTCATCTTTTTTTGGATTCATGATTTTATTTTTCATTTTCTATTCACCTCGGTTCTTTGGAATAGATTTTGGTAGTTTGTTTTGTGTGATATTTGGGGCCATTGGTTTTTTTGTAAGACTTCAAAAGAAAGAAAAGCTTTTCTGGGGAGAAGTGTATTTAGGGTATTTATTTATCTATTCTTTAATTTTGTTTTTATTCTTTGGACTAGGTCGAATTCAAGACAGCACATATTATTTTTTGAGAATTACAAGAGGACTAAGTTTTTATAGCACTCTCTATATTTTATATTATTCCTTAAATCTTAATACCAAAGATATAATTAGAGTGTTTTTAGCAGTCTTGGGTATTCATTTTATTTTAGTTTTCCTACAATATTTTCCACCTCTAGAGCTAAGACTTTTTTTTCTAAAGTTAAATCCAATCTTTGATCCGTCAATTAATATGAATGAGTTTAATTTGACTATGGTAGGGGGAAAAAGAGTAAAAGGTGCTATGATGGGATTCGATGGTGCTGGAATAATAATTGCTTACGTAGCTTCCTTGTCTTTTATTTTCATAAAGCAATCTTGGCAAAAAATTGTAATGCTTCTCCTTTGTGCCGTTGGTGTCATGATCACATCTCGAACTGGATCAGTGCTTTTAATAATTTTTTCAGCATTCTACTACCTAAATCAATTTATTTTTAAGCGTAAGTTATTTTGGAAAGAATTGATAATAGTACTAACTATATTCATCATCGGAATAACTGCTGTCATGAAATTAAGACCTGAAAGCACATTTGTCAAAATGACAATTCCAAATAGTTTTGAGTTTGTTTACAACTTTATTGATACTGGAAGTATGAAAGTTGCAAGTATGAATGATACCTTAACGAATCATTGGATGATGTCTAAGGATGATTATTCTTTTATTGGTTACCCCAAACGGCAAGCAGCAAGCCCTGATGGAATTATACACTCCGCTAGTCAATCAGACGTAGGATATTTGCAGATTTTAGCAAACTTTGGAATTCCAAACTTAGTATTAATTGTTTTAGTGCATCTTTATTTAATGTACTCAATTTGGAAAAGGCAAAAAACTATTTTTGATATTCGATTAATTCTATTATTTATGTTTCTTGTCGCTTGTATAAAAGGCCCTTACTTCTTTGGTAGAATGATTTATGATGTTATTTTAGTAATTCTATTTTTGGAGCAAATAAATAAATCACAAAAAGAAGCTGAGTTTATACTGTGACATCAGAAAAAAAAATAGTTTTTCATAATTACTACAATAGTTTAAATCACCAAAATTTTTTATTTGAAAATGATGATGCACCAGGAATAGGAGAGGGGCTATTAAAGCCTTTTAAGGTATTAAGGCAGATTGCAAAATTAGCTAATCTCTCGGTAGCGACTCGTGATTACTTTAATAATAATGAAAAAATCGATGCCTATTTTTTTCTAGATTTACCTAAAGAATCTGACAGTGTGTACAAAGAAGCAAAAAGAAGTCAAAGTCATTTATATTTAGTTTTAATGGAAAGCCCAATTATAAGACCAGATAATTATAAAAAAGAAAATCATCATCATTTTAAAAAAATCTTCACTTGGGATTCTAAGCTGGTTGATAATATTAAATATTTTAAAATGTGTATTCCACAAAATCCAAGTCCAATCATCAAAGTAAGTCATCATTCAAAACGTAAGCTTTGTGCTCTAATTGCTTCAAAGAAAAAGTCTCATCATCCAGGAGAGTTATACTCAAAACGTATTGAGGCCATAGAGTTTTTTAATAAATACTATCCAAACGAATTTGATCTTTTTGGTGGAGCTTGGGACAAAGATGTTTATTCTGATAAATTAAAATTTTTAAATCTACTGAATCGATTCCCTTTTAAAATCCCAATTAGCCTTCAAGCCCGCTATGGTGTATATAAGGGGAGAATTAATCAAAAACTTGAAGTCTTAAATCAATATAAATTTTCTATGTGTTTTGAAAATTTTTCAAATGCGCCCGGTTATATTACCGAGAAAATTTTTGATTCATTTTATGCTGGCTGCATTCCAGTATACTGGGGAGCACCTGATGTTCTTGATTATATCCCTAAAGATTGCTTCATTGATATGAGAGATTTTACTACCTTTGAAGATCTTTATGCATACTTAAATAGCC
>JAYSPR010000346.1:0-43072 GCA_043721975.1 Bacteriovoracaceae bacterium | reverse complement strand
TGATCAAATCCCAGAAGATGCAAAAAACCATGAACTAATAAATGGATAATTTCTTGTGAATAGGTAACTTTGAACTCTTTTGATTGAGATAATGCCACTTCTCGGCAAATAATCACATCTCCAAGGTCCATTTGGGGAAGCCCCTTTTCTTTTACTTTCTTATCTGGTCTTAGATTTTCATAGATAGGAAAAGAAAGAACATCCGTGGCCTTGTCCTTATGGCGGTAAGTACGATTAAGGTTCTTAATTTTTGTTTTACCACATAAAGTTAAAGTGAGAGAAAGCTCTTGGACACCTGCAAAATGAGGGTTTTTTTTAAGGTATTGAGTCATAACCGTAGAAGTCGCAAAAATTGCGCGTTCTAAGTCTTTACTAGTGTTGCCTTTTAATTCACTATTTTTATAAGAGATGGAAAACTTCATCAATGAAAATCCTTTGTACAAAAGGTAGCAAAAATTAATAGGTGCCGCAAATGAATAAAAGCAATTTTGAAAAACTAAAAGATGTGATCGCAGATCTACGTCATCCCGTAGATGGATGCCCTTGGGATCTCAAGCAGACTCACGAAACTTTAATCAAATATCTTTTAGAAGAATCTTACGAATTTGTTGAAGCTGTTGAATTAAAAGATCCAAAAAAAATGGAAGAAGAAATTGGCGACGTGCTTATGCAAGTTCTCCTGCATGCTCAGCTAGGTTCAGAGAAAAAACTATTTGATATTGAATCTATATCTAAGACACTCACAGAAAAACTCATCAGACGCCACCCTCACGTTTTTGAAAAAAAAGATACGACCATTACGGCAGATCAAGTTTTGGTGAATTGGGAAAAAATTAAAGCTGAAGAAAAATTGCGAGAAGAAGGTGAAAAAACTCACCACAGAATTAAGTCTTCTGTCTTAAATGCACCTCCTCTCATGTCGGCAGTTAAAATTGGGAAGAAAACTAACGATATAAAATTCGACTGGAGTGACTACACTCAGGTTGCCTATAAAGTTGAAGAAGAATGGCAAGAACTCAAAGAAGAACTCACTCCTCATCGCAAACTCAATCGTGATGCCGTGTTTGAAGAATTAGGTGATCTTCTTTTTTCAGTGGCACAGCTGGCCCGTCATCTTGACATGGATCCGCACGATGCTCTCAGAGCAGCTAACAAAAAATTCTTAAGGCGCTTTCATGCAATGGAAGACTTAATGCTAAAAAAAGGTGCTATCTTAGAAGATATGAATCAAGAGCAAATGGATGTTTATTGGAATCAGGCCAAGGTTAATGAAAAAACTAAAAGCTAATCTTATATCAAAGAAAGCCACCAGCAGGCTTTATCAAATCCCTGTTCCTATCATAGGACTCACCGGTGGAATTGCGACCGGAAAAAGCACCGTCGCCCAATACTTCAGAGACATCGGAGTTTCTGTCATCGATGCTGATCGATTAGTAAAATCTATTTATAGTAAAGACTCTTCACTGGCATTTATTCAAACTCATTTTCCTTCTGCTATATTTAATAATGCTATTGATTTTAAAACTCTCCGTGAACTGGCTTTTTTGAACTCAGCGAACCAGCAAACTCTTGAACAATTTATTTATGCCCAAATGCCTGAGGCTTTTAAAAAAGCCTACTCTGAACTTCCAAAAAATGAAGTTGTTGTTTACGACGTTCCACTCTTATTTGAAAAAAAGTTAGATGAACTTATTGATCTTTCACTTTGTGTTTATCTTCCAGAAAACATTCAAATTGAACGACTAATGAATCGTGATCATATTGAAAGATCCTTGGCCAAAAAGATACTTTCTAAGCAAATGAATATCGAAGATAAAAAGAAAAAATCTCAATATGTTATTTCTAATACAATGACACTCCATGATCTCAAGATCCAATTTGAGAGTCTTTGCCATCAAATATTTGAATGAATAATATAAGTCTCAAAAGTTTTTTAGAACCATTCCCTCATGTCTTCGTCGCAAATGAAGAAGCAGATAACAAGGCCATATTAAATTTTTATCATCAAAGTCCGATGAATTCTCAAAAATCACAGATACAGTATCTTCGAGGAGACAATTTCTTTTCATTTTTACGTGAGCGCTCTAGTCAATTTTTAGTTCTCTTACTGAAGGATGACAATGGTGATATTCAAGGAATCGGCGTCCTCTCTTTTAGGCCAGGATATATTGATCAAGAACTTGTGACTGTTGGATATTTAGGTGATTTGCGAGTTAAACTTAATCGCAAACTTATCCGTGAATACAGGTCGATGTACACTGCTTTAATCGAAGCTGCTCCTTACATGGAAGAAACTTTTTTTTGTAAGCATTTTCAAACGGTCTTAATTGATGAAAATTTAGAATCTCAAAATAATCTCAGTGCTAATAGAATTCCTCATTTGGTTTATCAAAAATTAAAAAGTTATCAAATGATTAATATTTGGGGGCAAATAAAAAGACCACGACTTACTCGAAATGCTTTTAATATTAGAGAGGCGAATACTAAATATCACGAACAAATAAGCTTATTTTTAAGTAACCATTCACTTCATGAATCATTCCATCATCAATGGTCTAGTGAACTTCCCCACCGATTGAAAGAATGGTCTGATTTTAATTATAAAAATATTCTTTTGGTTTTTAAAGATAATGATTTACTAGCACTCACGATGTTATGGAATCCCATTAAAACGAAGCAAGTGCACATCTCCCATGTTTCCCCTTTGATAAGAATTGCCCATAAACTTCTGCAATGCTTACCCATCTTTGAAGTGAAGTCACTTCCGAAGCCTGGAATTCCTATTGATATTTTATATTTACATCAATTCATTTTTCACCGAGAATTAGCCAAAGAATCTAAAAAAAGTATCGTCCATGAACTGACACGCTTTTGTTTTCAATACAATTTTGATTTATTGGCCTATGCCGACTTTGAAGATGAAAATTTTTTGTTGCAAACACCTCATTTTTTCAAAAAAAGTTTGCCCATGGCCATCTACAGTGTTCATCATCAAACAAGCTCAAAAGAAATTAGCTTTCCCATCAATAAATCTAATGAGTCCCCTGGTTTTGATATGTCACTAGTGTGAATTTTTTTTGAAGGCATCTTTTAAATCCCAAATGAGATTAAAGCGACTAGCTAGCTTCAAAAGCCAAAAATGTGGGTCGATCTCCCACCAGACTTGAGCATTGTTAGCACTGTATTGATAGGCATGGTGATTATTGTGCCAAGCCTCTCCCAAAATAAAAGGAAATAAGAAAATATTATTCTTACTTTGATCTTTTGTTTCATTGCGCCTGTAACCTGAGCGCGCATGGCAGCCCCAAGAATTAATAAGAAAAACTGCATTATGAAGAACGAAGACCCTTAAAAGACCTCCCCAGAAAAGTCCTCTTAAAAAATGTTCTATCGTTAAACTGCCCAAGAGCCATGATTCAATAAAGCCGGGAATGATTAATCCCATAATACCAATGAACATATGAAAGCGGTGCCACCTTACAAGATTATCTTGCAGATAAAGATCTTGAGTGTATTTTTTTATTAAAGCTAAAGCGTCTAAGCGAAAAATCCAATGGACATGAGCATGCCAAAATCCTTCCCATTTTTCCAAAGGAACTCCCTCTCTTATCCAAGGTGAATGAGGGTCTTCATCTTTGTCACTGAAGTGATGATGCTTGCGGTGAACAGCGGCCCAATAAATGGCAGGAGTTTGAAAGGCAATGGCCGAAGTGAAAAATAATATGAAATCTATAATAGGGCCTGCTTTAAATGATCGATGAGAAAAATATCTATGATTTGCAACTGAGATACCAAAGAGTGCCACTTGATAAAAAATCACAAACAATAAGAGATCCTGCCAATAGAGTGGCAAAGTTAAAATATAAATGGCCAAAAACGCACAAAGAGAAAAAGGAATGAGAATAGCAAAATAAAACTTGGGTTTTATTCCGAGAATTTTATCTTTTATTAATGGGTTTATATTAAGCATATTCATTCTTAAAAATTCTAGCACAATGGCCTAGATTTTTCCCTTGAAATAGCTTACCATTATTTACAATTGGAGATCCTATGCTAACAAAATCTGCACTTATTCTATGGCCAGTTCTTGTTTCACTGTTTGCTCTTTTATATAAAAGAAAGCAAAATGGTCCAGATCCTATGACCGGCGGACCGATTTCTACACCTAAGGCCTTTTGGCTTGCTTACACTGTGACAACTTGGTTTTTTTTCCCTTTTTTATTTTTGGTGAATTCAGAAATTATCATTCCAATTAAGATCATTATTGGCTTTCACCTCATCAGCTGGTGGCTCAGAGGACCTCTGGAGCTTGTCATGATTTATAAGTGGTTCAACTGGACTCCTAAATATGGTATCAGTCACGATCTTTTTCATCTTACGGGTATAGCGGCTCTATGGATTTACTATCACAACTCTTTTTTGGCCTTATCTGGTTTAAATTTATTGGCCCATGCATTTATCTTAGTCACAGTTTTTGCAACTATTGCTGAAATTAGTTTTGCTTACTTATTTTTAAAAGTGAGATCAGAACAAGAAAAAAAAGATAATATTTATTTTGCTTCCGATGATCCTAAGTGGATTTTTATTAATCGTCTCACTCTGACAGTCGTCATTGGAGTTATGACACATTTAATACTTCAATCTATATACGCTTTTCTTGTGTTTTAATTTGTACTTTCGTTTGAAATTTTAGATTGTGAACTTTCTCATAAACTGTTTTGTATAAAATTAAAGCTAATATAAAACCAGTAACAATATCAAAGATGTGATGTTGATGAACAAAAACGACTGAAAGAGTAATCATCGTCAGCCAAAAAATTAAAAAAACATGGAATATCTTATTAATTGTTTGTTCAATCATTGCGAAAATTGCAAGAGTCGAATAAGTGACGTGTAAGCTTGGATAAAGGTTGTGAGGTTGATCTATAGAAAACATAAAATCAAAAAAATGCTCATAGCCTGGCACAGTTTGTCTGACAAAACCTAATTCCCCTGGAAGGAAGTAAAAGAAAATTCCTGCAACAAAGGCTCCTACGATAAGTGAAAGGCAAAAAGCTTTGACTGATGAAACATCTTTTAAAACAAAGGCAGCTACGACAAAAAGAAGATTTAAAGAAATATAGGGATAAATCATCCAAGGTATAAGAGGTATCGTAAGTTCCCACTGAGTAAACATTTTATATAATGTTGGACTCAAAGCCGCCTCTTTATTACACCAACCATAGACGACTGCAAAAGCAACCGTTGATAAGGTCACGTAAATGGCAATGGCCTTCAGCCTTTCTCCATTGGGTATAGAAAAAATTTTATCTTTGTTAACATGGCTCATAATTTTATTATTCCTTCTGCTTCTAACTGGGCCGGAACATACTTAGGCCAATATCCGTAAATTCCATTTTGTTTTAAAATCTGAGCCTCATGAAGTAACTGCACCATTAACGACACACAATTGCGGTAAAAAAATGAATAGCCGCCTGGAGTCTCTGGTTTAACTATCCACAGTCTTAAAAGCTCTAGCAATTTTTTTTCCTCTTCTTTCGTTGCAATGATAGTATGAAACTTAATTGTTCTTCCTTCACCCTTTTCATATTCATCTTTATATTGCTTAACCGATCCAATCTTAGGAAGAACTATATAACCTCCAGTTGAGGCTTTAAAGTTATTCACGGGAAAGTCATTAAAATCCGCTAAAAAACTAAGAACCAAATCTAAATCTGGATCATCAGTTTGTGATGAGCCTTTAAATCGCAGCATCATGTGTCCCCAAAGGCTGTAGTATTTTTTTCCAGCAGCAACTTCAACTATTTCTAAATGGTCAAATCGAAAAAGTGGATCGAGAATTTTAAGCTGATGATCATGATTAATTTTTAATTCCTCATCATGCTTGGCTTTCCAAGAAAAATACTCTTTTGAAGTTCTGTCTTGTGTAGGTCCCTTTATAAGGGCCGCCAAAGAAACAAAAAAGACAACAAAAAAGCCGACAAAAACAATCAGTTTAAAAGAGAATTTCATGCATAATGATATACATGAAGTCACTACATAGACAAGGCTTCCTCGGTTGACGGCAAGAGGGTCAGATGAAAGAATATTGTGATGAAAAGAGATCTCCTCTACAACAATCAAAATATAACTATTCCTTCTAGACTCAACATCGTCTTGGCCTTTAGTTCAATACTCACTTTATTAATACTTCTTTATATAACGGCTCATGCTGAAAGCTTAGGAATTAAAATTTTTTGTGCTCTTCTTTTCTCTTATACTGGCAATACGACATTCTCACTTCTGCACGAAGCGGTTCATTCAAATTTTCATCATGACAGACAAGTTAATTACTTGTTTGGAAATCTTTGCGCCGCTTTTTTTCCTACTGCATTTTCTTTTCAAAAACGTTGTCATCTTAATCATCATCGAAATAATCGTACTCAATATGAACTTTTCGAAATGTACGATGAAAAAGACAACTTGCTTGTTAAAAATATAACACTTTATGGTGTTTTAACTGGTGTCTACTGGGCCGTTCCTTTCATCGGATCTCTTTGGCTCTTAATTAATCCTAATTCTCTTCTTAATTCTCGATTTTCTGGAAAAGATAATTATGAAGTCGGGCGTATGGGGGGAGCGAGTATGCTCAGGAGCTTTGAAAAACTTTCTCCAAAAGAAATTTTACGTATGCGCCTAGAGGTTGTATTTACACTTTTCGTACAAATCTTTTTTTTCTGGTTTTTGAATTTAAGCTTGGGTTCATACTTTTTATGTTATTCTTTTTTTGCTGTCACCTGGTCGGCCCTCCAATATGCTGATCATGCTTACAGTGTTCGTGACATAAGGAATGGAGCTTGGAATCTAAAAGTTCACCCTATCACTAAAGCTTTTTTTCTTAACTATCACGATCATCTCGCTCACCACCAACATCCAAATGTCCCTTGGATTCATCTGCCTAAGTTTGTTCCTGTCGACTCAGTTAAGCCTGAATTTTTAAGTATCTATTTTAAAATGTGGAGAGGCCTCGTCAAATTAGACCAAGAAGAGCCAACTCCTATTGATCCTGAATTAGACAATTTAATTGAAAGAGAAAATTTCTCAAACTAAGCCAATTGTTTAACTGGCTTTGATGAGTTGCTATTTTGATTTTTGAGTCTTTGAATATCTTTTTCAATTCGTTTTTCAATAAAACTAACTGCAAGTTCAAAAACTTTTGGCATCCATGTATATTTTTTAACTGACTCCGCTTGAAAATCTAAAAGAGCTTCGCGGTCCTCAATTTTATATCCAAGCATTCCAGAATAAAAAGCAAAGGCATTTAATGATAACTTTTCTCTCATAAATCTCAGTTGTAGATTTCTTACCCGGCTCCCCACTTCACTGGCACTCATCGTCGCATGATCCCAATAAGGAGAGACTGAAAAAACATTTTCATCAATCCATATACCAAATTTTTTTCTGTTCTCATTTGAGAGTATAGGGACTCCAGCGGCTCTTGTACTAAAAGTTGCAATAAAGAAGAAATCTGGCTTTGTATTTTTAATAAGTTCATAGGTCATTTCAATTGATTCGTCAGTTTCACCAGGAAATCCTACAATCAAAGAGACCAAAGATGTAATACCGTATTTTCGGCAGTTTTCAATGGCCTTAATATTCTCTTCGAGGGTGCAGTGCTTGCTCATATTTTCTAAAAGTTGTGGACTTCCAGATTCAAGTCCAATTTGCACCTGAAGAATATTCGCCGCTTTCATGGCCTTACAAACTTCTTCATCGGCTAAATCTTCTGATCTTGCATAACAAACCCACTGACTTTTTAATTTTCTCTCAGCAATAATTTGGCAAAGCTCAAACAATCTTTTTCTTGGCATCGTAAAAAGCGAATCGAGACAGTTAATAATCTTTGGGCCCATGCTTTTTTCATAGGATTCCCAGTCGTTGGCAATTTTAAGAGCAGACCTGTAGCGAAAACTATTTTCATTAAATAAGAATGGATAATTACAAAATGAACAACGATACGGGCATCCCCTGACACTTTCATAATGAATCACTGGAAAAATTTTTTGATGGTATTTTTCAGACAAGGACCAATCAGCTGCTGGAAAAATGTCTAGATTACTTGTTTCAGGATGACCACTATAAAGTATTTGGATGTTTTCAAGCATCTCAACCTTACTTCCCACTGAAGTCAGATGTGGTTTTAACTCGGTAAAGTCACTCTTTATCCAAGAGCATAAGGCTGGCACTAAGTATTCTCCGTGCCCAATGGCCACAACATCAACCTGAGTTAAGTATTTAATATTTTCTTTCAATAACTGTGTCAGTGGGCCACCAACAACAAGATGATTTGTTTCTTTTTTTAATAAATTTAAAAGCGGAAACATTTCACTTAAATCTCTTAGTAGTGTTGTCGAAATAAAAACCGTATCACATTCCTGAAGTAGTTTTTCTCGCAGAGATTTATGAGTAAACAAATCATTCACTGAAGCCACTTCAAAATCCATTCCCTCTTCTCGAAGTAAAGTTGCCAATAAGGTTTCTGTTAGTTCTGGAGTTCCATTTAAATCATTGTTTTTGAAATAGTTATGAACAACTGTGCTTTTAGTTTTTTTAAGTGAAGATTGAATATAAAAAATTGGCTCTACTGAGGTGACTTTAACCATGGCCTCTAGCCATGAAAATTTGGAAAATTTCCACTGGCTAATTTGGCGCTTCATGACTTCGAAAAAATTTCCCTCTTTTCCTGAGAGAAAGCCTCCAGTGACAATGAGAACCTTGTGTTTTTTGGTAAAATTATTCATCTTTTTATAGTATCAGAAAATTGAAATTTTCAGTATAATTTTAAAATGCAAATCACACTTGAAACATTCAAGAGACAAGACGTTCCAAGTGAACTAATAAAAGCCACAAAACTCTCAAGACTCGCTGTTGATTTAATTTGGGATTGGTTCGTTATAATCTTGTGCTCCATTTTGATGTTTAAAACAACTTACTATCTCTATCCGCTATGGGGTATTTTGATAGCGGGACGACTTCATGCGTTTGGAGTCATACTGCACGACTTGTGTCACATGAGCTTAAAAAATAAGAATTGGAAAATCAGAGTTTTGGAAGTTTTTTCTGGTTATATTATTGGCTCAAGTGCCAATGCCATGGCCTATCATCACATTAGGCATCACCGCGATACCCTTAAAGAACAAGACCCTTATTTTAATATTAATAAAAAATGTGTGGGTATCGTCAGATTTTGGTTAACAATGAAAAAAGGATTATTCTTTGTTCCATTTTGGATTTCACGTAGTTTTATGGCACCTTTCGCACTTTTATTTCCAAAGCTAAGAACTCCTTATGCTCGTTTTTTTTTGCAAGACGTTTCAAAAAAAGATCTGAGCCTTGATGAAGAAGTCATCACATGTGCAAAAGAAGATTTACCTATTATGCTTTTTCACATTGCTCTTTTTTATTTGGCTTTTTTTCAGTTTGAACCACTAATTTATATTTATTATTTTATTATGCCAGTTAGCGGGGTCTTTTGTATCTATCGTCTCTTAATCGAGCATGAATATAACATTGTTAAAGACCGATCTGTTTATACTTTAATCGAGTCAACTTTTGATCACCATATGACATTTTTCAGCCGCTTTTTTATCGGCCCTCATAATATTGGCTACCATTCTATTCACCATATACATCCTCAAGTAGGACTTCATTATCTAGATGATCTACAGAAATGGTATCTAGAGCATTCAAAGCAGTATCAAGCAAAGTACTTAAATCCTAAAAAATTAACTTGGAAACAAGATCTTTTTGGTGGCATTTATAACGAATGAGTTATTCGATTTTTCACAAATTCTGCTAAGATAAATAAGCCTTCTCTTTTTTCATTACTCATTTTATCAAGCGTTCTAACCATCATTGAAAGCCTAGGATTACCCATAAAAAACTCTCTATTTTTCTCGATAAAAGTCCAATAGAGGGCATCCACTTCATCTGTCCATTCACCTTTAGGGTAATCACTCATTTTTAATAAATAATTAGATCCGCAAATATAAGGCTTAGTTGCAAAAATTCCCCCGTCACTAAATTGCCCCATTCCATAGACGTTAGGTCCCATAACCCAATCCATGCTATCGACAAACATTTCATTAAACCATCGGTGCACTTCTCTAGGATCAATTTCACAAAGTAGCATAATATTACTTATAACCATCAATCTTTCGATATGATGAAGATAACCAGTTTTAATGACCTTCTTTATTAGTAAATCCACTGGAAAAATACCTGTTGTCCCTAGATACCAGCTTTCATTAAGCTTGCGCTCGTGATTAAAGAAATTGCGCTCATCTTGGATTTCACTAAACTCATGATAAATTCCTCGAACAAACTCACGCCATCCCATAATCTGACGTACAAAACCTTCAAGTGAATTGAGAGGAGTTTTATTTTTCTTAGCATATTCAAGACTTTTTTCAATGACTTCTTTTGGAGTCAATAAACCTAAATTTATAAGGGGGCTTAATAGCGAGTGGAAAACAAAACTATGCTGTGTTGAAAGAGCATCCTCAAAATGTCCAAAATTATAAAAACGTTCTTCTAGAAAATTTTCAAACCATACAAGGCAATCCTCCCTTGTGACTGGAAAAATAAAGCTGGATCCGTCAGTTGCGAGCTCTCCGGGGTGATCTTTGAATTCAGAATTAATCAATTGAATAACCTTTAAGGTGATATCATCTACTAAGAAAGGATTCACATTAGGAACAAAAGTATCTTTTTTTAATTTATTTCGATTGTCTTCGTCAAAACTCCATTTTCCACCAGTGGGTTTTTTATCTTTATCAATTAGTACATTAAAACGTTTTCTTGAATCTTCATAAAAATATTTCATGAAGGGTTTTTTATATTTCTTCAAATAGGTCTGAAAATCTTCATGGGAATTGAGGAAGGCCGGACTTCTATAAATTTCTAATTCAATATTTGCAGTTTTAGCCATTTCTTTAATAGCCGCTGAAAAAAACTTATCTTCTTTTTCATAACAATTAATTTTTTTAATCTTATTTTCAACACAGTAACTTCTCAATATTTCAGCATAAGACATACTTTTATCAAATCTATTAATCTCTAGATATTCCAAATTAAATTGGTTATTTTCGAATTCTAATTTCTTATGCCTGCCTGCTGACATTATAAAAGCCAAGCGCATTTTGTGATAATTAAAATGATTACAAAGACCATGTGATTCAATCATAAGAAATTTCATTTCTTTAAATTTATTAAAAAAATCTAAAGGAAATAGTTGATCACCGAATACTAAAAAAATTTCTTTCATCTTTTACAGTCTTTTAAAATAATGCTAATTTTTATTATGAATCAAAATCTTCCATTAAAAATACATTTTGCTGCCACATTTTATATGATTGGTATTATCCTCATTATCCAAGTCATTCACTATCCACTTTTTCTACAAGTCGGTCGTGAGAACTTTCCTTTTTATCATTCTGAACATGTGCGACTCACTTCAATTGTAGTTGCATTTCCGATGCTTGTAGAGCTTTTTAGCCTACTCACTCTTTTCTATCTAAGTCCTGTCTATCGGACTGATTCTTTATTTATGACTAGTGCTGTTTTACTTATGGTTATTTGGGGAGTCACATTTTTTATTAGTGTTCCTCAGCACAATATACTGGCCCAAGGCTTTGACAAAAAAGCTTGGACAACACTTGTCGATACAAACTGGATTCGTACAATGGCTTGGATATTGAGAGGGCTTATTATTTTTAAATATATTTAAAGTACTTGGAAATTATAATTAATGGCAGTTTTTACAGAATTTAAAATCATGCAATGACTTTTAGTTTTTTCCATTAAAGCGATCGCTCTTTCTTTCTGGGTCACTCCATTAAGAATTATATTTATTTCTATTTTCTCCATCCAAGGTGCGAGGGAGTCTCCCTTATCGACATAAAGAAGTGCTTCTCCATGGATTGATTCAAAGTTGAGTTTAGATTTTTGAGCAATGTATTTGAAAGTAGCTAGGTAACAATTCATTAAACTTAAGGCATAAAGATCTTCCGGTGAATATGTTCCACCAGGCCCTTCGAATTCTGGAGGAATGGCCATCTCAAGAGGAGTGCACTCTTTATCAACTAAACTGTTTATCCATTTTTCCTCAACACCATACAGGCCTTGAGACTTCACATGAAAAGTTTTAGGAAATGCACTCATATTTGTCCAATCTTTAAAATTTTGAATCGATAAGTTTATTAACAGGAAAATTTAAATTTTTAGCAAATTCTTTATATTCAAGAAAAGTTTCAGGATCAATACTCGGAGTACGCGACATAATCCATAATGATTTTCTATCGGTAGAACCAATCAAGACTGTGTCGTAGCCTTCGCTTAACTTGATGATAACGTACTCGCCTTTGACTCGGAAAAGTCTTGTAAAAAAGTTATTAAATGTGACTTCAAGTCTGGCATTCGTTTTGGGATCTACAACTACAGCTTGCCCCTTAATGACAGTAGTCTTTCCACTTTCTTTAATACACGTGTTTAAAACACTGATTGATTTTTCACTTAAAATTCCATATTCCGCCGTCTGAGCAACGCAGTTTTTTGTGAAGGTTTGAGGGAGTGCTGTGACAGCATACCACTTACCAATATAACGACCAACATCTACATTTGAGGCTGTTGGAAGAGTGCCTTCTTTAGAAGTGCTTGCACACGAAAGCGTTGCTGCCAGAACACTCAAAATAAAAATAATTTTTTTCATAAAACCTCCTATATATCTGGACTATAGGCTTGGACGGATGGGCTCGCAACTAGACAACTCTTAGAATAAAAAAATACCCTCACAAGGAGGGTATTTCTATGAGATTTAAATAATTAGGCTAGATTATCGAATTGACAGCCAGTTACCTTGAATATGATTCAGAACCCTAACGGTTCTATAAACATCATCATTTGATTTAATAGAAGGAAAGTAGCTTTCGTATTTTTTAACATCCCAACCATTGGCACTGCCTTGAGCATAATTTCTGTAATTTAAAGTTTTCTTTGTTCCATCCGTTAGAGTCACTTCACGAGAAGAATTTTTGTTTTTATCAAACTGATTTGGAAGGAAAGCTTTGAGGTCTTTTGGAGGACTAGTAAATAATTTTGCATAATTAACTTGAACTACTTCGCCTGTGACGGCTGATCTTAAGCTCTCAGTCCCCTTAGATGAAATAACTCTGTTTAAGATTTTTAAATTATCCTCAACTTCATCACGATTAACATTAACGAAGCCCATGTTGAATGCATAAAGATTTTCATTTTTTCTGTCATCAGAAGTTAAATTCCAAGCGTCAATAAGTCTCTTGAGTGATTTTTGAGTTGCTGAATAAGCATAGGCCATCCATTTATCACCATCGGGAATAAGCGTCCCTGTTTCGGAAAATTCAGCCTTTTTCATGACTTTAGAAACTTTTTCAGCTGAAACACCATCGATTCTATTAAAGATTCCAAATCCATCGAAGCCATAAAGAAAACCAACTTCTTTATAAAGTCCAATAGCATTTTCTACACTGTAGGCCCTCGCTGTTGCCATTCCCGCCACTGAACTGTAAAGCGAAGAGATGGCCAAGTTCTTTTCAAACTCACCAACTAGTTTGTAGCGATTGACATCATCACCAAAAGACTTTGGTCCAAAAACCATTTTTTGATCCCAAACAACCGGATCAACTAAATTTAATTTTTCTAAGCGAGCGATTGAAGAATTAACTAGTGGAAGAAGTTCATTAATCATCCAAACTTGTAAATCTTCTTCTACACCAAAGCCTTCAACGATTCTTCCATCTTCACGGATAAATGGTGTAGAAACAAATTGAAATCCTGCATCTGCATATTCATAAGGTAAAAATACTTGCACCTTAGTGGCCAATGATTTTGCTGTTGTTAAGATCTGCGAGTGAACATAATTTGATTTACCATCAAATAGTGGCTTGAGACGATAAAAGAGACCCCTAAAAGCTCTCACAGGCATAATCTGAGTGACATAAAATTTTAAATCAGTTGGGTATGTGTCGTAATTTTTATCGAGCTCTGCCAGTAAGGCATCCATTGCTTCTGATGTTTTTAGACTGTGAATTCTAGTCTGCATATCTTTCAATTCTTTCGACATCATTGATTGATCAATAACAGTTGCTGAGTTGGCAGGTTTTCTCTTTTTTTCTGAAGCTTTTAACTTCATAACAATCTCTTCTTCATTCCAAACTGGAAAATTAAATTTTTCCGGAACAAATGGTGATCTCTTTACAATATCTGTTTTAGGTTTTGAAAAGGCCAATGATGATTGAATCAAACAAAGACCAAGAATTAAAATACGTATAGACATTAGCCGCCTCCTCTATGAAAATCAGTTAACATCATAACGTAAATGACAATTATTTTAAACGAATTTCTAAGATGACTGACAAGAATGATCCAGTAAGCAATAATAACTATCCACACCGAATTTTAAGATTCGTGCATTTTTACCTATATAGGCTCTACTCCTTTAGTCTTTCTTATAAAAAGTATGTTATCGCTCTCGTCATATTAGTTTTTGCACTCTCATTTTATTACGGTAAACAGACAAAAATTGCCGTTAGAACAGAAGATTTTAGTGATCAAAGACTAGAATCATATAAGGAAATGAAAGAGCTGAAAGCTGAATTTCAATTTGAAGATAAATTGACCTTGGTACTTAATAAATCATCAAGCTTTAACACTCACGATTTCTGCCTCATTCAAAAATGGTTAAGAAATGAAATTAATCACAACAATATGATTATTGGTTCTAGTAGTCTTTATAATCTCAGGAATGTTCAATATAAAGACAAGAGACTTTTTTACCCACTAGTGCTCGATTCACCCTGCACCAATTCTCCTGATTTAAAATTGCTAGCAAACCATCCCCTTACGCCACTCTTTAGTACTCCTGAACTAAAAGACATGGTGATTCATTTTAATATTGGACCTACTGACAAAAAATTTCGTCATGGAATTTATGATTATAAAGAAGTAGAACAGATTGTGACTCGAGCAAAAAAAGAATTACCCTTTGAAGTTATCCCAGGAGGAACACTTTTTTTTCAATCTTCTGTCTTAAATGGAATAGAGGCGACTCGGTTAATTAATATTTTTGCGAGTGTTCTTTTATTTGCTGGATATTATTTATTTTATCGATCATTCATTGGAGGTTTTGCCTTACTCACGATTATTTTTATCATCAACTCAATTATTAAAGCTGGTATGGGCTTTTTTGATCACATGATAGATCCTCTTAGTTCTTGTATTTTTTTAATGCTCACTGTTTCAGCACTGGAAGACTACATTCTTTTAAGTTTATTGGTTTTTAAGCAAAAAATACCTTTTAACCGGGCCATTAAGAAATTGCTTCTTCCAAGTTTTCTCACTTCTTTAACAACGGCCATTGGCTTTGGTTCACTTTCAGTTTCAAATAATCCAAGCATTGTTCATTTCTCAATTTGGACTGCTCTTGGTGCCATGCTGGAATGGACTGCCATTTTTATTATAGCTCCAACTTTCTATAATCAATTCTCCACTATAAAAAATAGAATTGATAAGCATCCCAAACCTAAAAGTATTGTACCCAGTGAACTTATTAGTTATACCCCACCTAAAAAAGTCGCCATTTTTTTAGCGATACTCCCTCTCGTAATTATTTTTCTTTATGACAAGGCCAATTTAAATTATAGCCCTTTTGACATGTTTGATAGCAAACATCCCATTTCACGCTATCGAGAATATTTTCAACAAACAAGACATTCTGAAGGTGAAATCAGTGTTGTTTTTAAAGACTTAAATTTCAACGTGAAAGAAATCGTTCAAAAAGTAAAACTAGATCCTGCCGTTTCTCATGTCTACTCTGAAGAGGATTTAAGTTCGGAAATAAAAAAACTTCCAAATTTTCTTCAGTCACTGCTCTGGGAAGATTTTAAACGAACGGATCTCGGAAAATTATTTTTCTCAAATGAATCTAAAAGAATGATCGTGGCCATTAAGTCTTATGATACCAAAGATATTCCACTAATTGTAGAACGCCTAAATGCTATTTGTGAAATGAACTGCAAGGTGAAGTCTGAAGTTATTGTTTCAAAAGACTATGCCTTGGGTATATTGCAAACACTTTACGATAGTGCTATTTCCGGATTCCTATCCATCATTCTTCTCATTGCCTTTTTAGTTTATAGTGTGAATAAAAAGCACATTGTGCCAGTTATACTCTCAACTTTATGGGCATCTTTCATGCTACTTATTTTTGTCGTCCTTTTACAATTTAAAATCAACGTCGTGACCTGTGTGGCCCTTTCAGTTTTAATTGGACTTGCCGGTGACAACGCTATTCAATTTCTTTTGTTGCAAAAAGAGTCTTTTAAGGAATCGGTCACAGAAATTGGAGAAGCAAGTAGCGAAAATTTTATAATGATGATTCTTCTGTCTTCTACACTCTTTTTTTCTTATTTTAAAACACCTAGAATTTTAGCGCTACTCATGATTGCAGGAATCATCTTCATGTTTATCGGAGACTTGTGGATTTTGAATGGATTGATTACAAAGGATGATAAAAAATCATAACTAGCTAAATCCAAATAATAACTCCTACTTTTTTTTCAATTTTAGATAAATCATTTTCTCGATTTTTTCCAAGCATTCTCAATCTTTCGATTTGTAAATGTGGCTCATCAGCTGGTGTTGATTGAAAGGTAAAAGGAACTGTTGGATTTAAATTACGTCCTTGAACATCCATGATCCATACATCTTGACTAATCACCTGTCTCGTATAGTAATGAATAAAAGGTTCTAATAAAAAGCCAATGACTGGGATCTTATAAGCAATGAGTGTATAGACACGAGACTTCATAGTTGAAACTGGTGTGCAAGAAGAGTTGATAATATATTTAAAATTATTTCCAAAAGAATAGTCTACTCTCGTAGTGTTGGGAAAAATAAAATGATCTGTATGCTCCATTGGTTCATTTAAAGGATTTAAAAGTGGTTTTATTAGAACACCAATATTATCTTCTTTCTGATGGTATGTAACTAAGACTCCTTTGTCTTTTGTTTCAACTGTTATTGGAACTTGCTTAAGAGATTTATTTCTAAACCACCCCTTGTGAACAAAAACAGTATGGGGTACATCCATAAAATTTTCTACAAGATTAGTCACCTCGTTATTGAAATCTGTTACCATGAAATAATGTGACCATCCTTTGGCCCTGATTGAAGGAAACTTCCAAGGTAATATTTCTTTTGACCTTGAAATGTCTCCAAAGAAAATCCAAACAACTCCGTCTTGTTCAATTACTGGAAAAGATTTTTGACAACGCTTTCCTTTGAGTGATGTTGGCCCTTCTGAAGGAACATTAGTCACTTCGCCACCTTTCGAATATGTCCAACCATGGTAGGGGCATTGGAGCTCCCCTTTAATAATTTCACCTTTTGATAGTTCAGAATGACGGTGCAAGCACTTATTTATTAAGCATATGACTTCAGAATGTTCATTTCTAAAAAGCACCAGTTTCGTATCATAGATAATTGCTTCATAAGGTTTATGACTTAGTTCCGACGAAAGACAGGCAATATACCAGTGATTAATCAGGTCACCATCACGTGCTTGCAATGAATCTTGTTCGTTCTCATTCATTTTTCCATCTCCTCTCGTACTAAGATCAATGGCTCAATTTTAACATTTCCTTTAATCATTCCAGATTTTTCTTTGATTTTTATATATGTTAAATGAGAATTTGTTTCGATTCGAACTTGTGCTTTTTGTAACTGGCCTAACTCACGGGCAAGTTTGTAATGAAAGTGGTGGCTTAAGCTTTCTTCCAAATAATCAGCTATAAGTGAATGATTTAAATCTTGTTCAGATCCTTCAACTAACAAATGATAATAAGGCTTTTGCGTCTCCATCGCCATCAAGCAAAGTGGACTGCATGAAAACTTAATTCCTAATTTCTTTATTAATTCAAAAGCAAATTCTGAAGAAATTTTTTCACCAACAATATCCGTAGAATTCAATCGCCCTAAAAAAATTAAACAAGGTGTTTTATCTAAAAAATCTGTCACAAGTAATTGATCATTAATTTCATAGCGTATAAATTCTGAACCTGTCGTTAGAATAGGGGAAACTTTCATTCCACGAACAAGTTCCCAAGATGGAACAATTTTATCAGTTTCCAAACATTTAAATTCATAAAAATGTGAATTCACTGCCAGTGGAAAATGTCCTCTATATGGAATTGTCACAACACCCTCTGTCGCCCAAAGACCTTTATACTCAAAATTGACATGAGGAAAAAGTTTGGTCAATTTTTCAGCATATTGCTTTGAGCTTGAAGTTGCCCAACAGCTTATAAGGGCCAACTTGGGAAATAATACTTTTGCTAATTCAGTGGACCACATCTCATTTTTTTTCAATAACTCTTTTTTTCCAGGCGATTGAATATTGGTAAGATAAAAATCCTTTTCTGCAAATATTTTATCAATTAATTCAAGAAAGAAGGTTGGGCTCCAAATAGAGATAAGTGTGACATCCCTGTTGATGATGTTGAGCAAAGTTAGTTTCATCGATTCATCAAGGGTTGGTGTTTCTAAAACTTCTGAGTCTACGGCCATTGTCATTTTTAAAAACACTTTTTCAAAACCAACAAAAAAATCCACATCATCATTATGATTTTCTTTTCTCATCTCTCTAGGAAGCCATGACAATGACCAGTAATGTGTTCCATTTTTAATGGCAGGAAATCTTATATAAAGGTCATGCAGCCATGCCGCTGAAGCATTCCATAATTCGCTCTTAAGTTTTTTCGTATAAGGAATCCATTTAATTGCATGGGTAGATCCACTGGTCGGTACAAAATGCGATCTTGGATTTTTATTTTTTTTGTCTTCGATAAGATTTTTAATATCAGAGTAGTTTATGAGGGGATAATGATTAATAAAATCTTGATAGTTATTAAATCCCGTTAATTCGTTCAGAATTTTCAGCTGAGTCTCTTTGGGGTAACTTAAAGCTGATTCAAAAGCGCGATACTTACTTCTAGTTATAGTTTGAATCAATAAATGTGCAAGCTTTTGAATCATGGGAATGGTCATTTTTTAAATTTTACCAATTTTCTGAGAATTTTAATTGGATGGACAATTCCCAAAAGAGGATCGACTTTCCCAATACAGGCCAGTTCGTCACCTTTTTTCCATCCTGGATTTTTTGAATTAAAAAATTTAATCTTAGGATATTTTAACATGAGCTCATTCGTTATCGGTGCAATTGATTCCTTTAGGTGTTCGTGCTCGTCCATTTCAAACTCAATAACCCCAGAAGCATGATTAAACTTTCCTGGATAAAATTTTTCCGACAAAGAAGCAATAAGCTCTTCCTGACTTTTTGGAGTCGTATGGTCATAGCGAGGATAATATTCCAAAAAATTATTAGCGAGTAAAAGATAGGTTTTATAGCCTTTTGAAATTAAAAACCACCACACTGGTCGCAAAGGGTATTTGAGCTTTAATAAAATCATATTCTTTAAAAATTCCATCGTGAGAGCCGATGTCCCCCAATAATCTGGAGCAATGATGGTATCACCCGAAAAAAGAACTCTAGCGTTTTTATTTTGGTAAGGAAAATCAAAGTCGTAAAAAGTAGAGAAACCTTGGATGCGTTTTTCTGTATCAAGTAAAATAATGACTTTTGTTTTTGCAAGTAAATCTGACTTAAATCGAGCAAAAGAAACATTGTCGTAGAATATTTCAAAAAGCTTGAACATTTCATCAATTTGAGTGCTTTTGAGCGACCCTATCTTAATAGTTTTTGCAACGAGCTTTTTTTTCATTTGTCCATTCTATGTAATCCCAAAAAGGTTCGTAAACAATAAACAATATTTTACAAAGAGATTTGTTTTTGGTGTAATTTTGCTATGAGCACTACGACACCCCTTACAGCTAGACTACGGACAATTTATTTTGATATTGACTCTCGTTATGTCGTTCCTTGTATTCTTTTGACTTATAACATTCTAGGAATACTTGTGATGGGCTTTAACCGCAGTTTTGCCCAAATTGCGCTGACTATATCTATTGGTATATTGCTTCATGTCTTTTATGACCTTATTTTTAACAAAAAATTCTATTTTCCCATTAGTGCTGTTACATCTAGTTTGGGTCTATGTATTTTAGTCAACTATGGCCACAGTCTTCTATTTCCTGTCGTTCCTATTTTTTTTGCTATTTCATCGAAATTTTTTTTTAACTTTAAAGGGCGACACACTTACAATCCAGCGATGATGGGTGTTGCTCTTTCATTATTTCTTGCTAGTGATTTCATCTCTTCAGCGCCTGCCTATCAATGGAATGGCATGGGCTCTATGGCGATCGTTATTGTTATGTCAGCTCTGTTATTTTTTATGCCTAAAATTAATCGTACATGGCTCGTGGGTTCATTTTTAGCAGTCTTTACTCTGCAAATCTTACTTCGATCAATCCTTATTAAACACTATCTCCCATTTAATACACTTTTCTTTGGAACTATCACGTCTCCTTCATTTTTTCTTTTTACCTTTTTCATGATTACGGATCCTATGACTAGCCCACCAGGAAAGAATCAACAAATTGTTGTTGGAGTTTCACTGGCGCTTCTCGATTTAATGTTTCACCTTTTTTCTAGTTATCACACATTTTTTTACGCCGCTTTCACACTGGGAAGTATTCGCTTATCTTGGTTTCATTTTAAAGAAGCTCGTTTAATTGGCTTTAAACAATATTTTATCTCTCGCTTTTATCAAAGCGGGTATTACATTCGCTTTTTAACCATCTTAACTCTCGGCTTTGGTGGATACTTTTCATATCAATTATTGGCAAAAGACAAACTCGACAGACCGGATATTGGATTCACTTTTGAACTACAAAAAGTTGAAAAAACGGGAATGGATTTCAAAAAAGGTGAACTCCTTGATTTAGTTGATCCGAGAGTTCAGCATATGGGTAAATGGATACTTGCTATTACTGATGGAGTGGCCATCGGCGATGTTAATAATGATGGCCTTGTTGATATTTTTTATACAAGTGCTCACAAAAGTGCGGATGATCGAAATGCTCTTTTTTTAAATCTTGGAAATTTTAATTTTAAAAGATTTTCCACTCCAGTACTTGCACATTATTCTTCAGATATTAAAAAATATGGAATCCCATCAAATGCCATGTTTGTGGATTATGATAATGACGGAGACTTAGACCTATTCATTACCTCTGCCTTCGGGACTGAGGGAACCTCTAGAATGTTTAAAAATAATTTAATCGAAAGTGGTCATTTAGAATTCGTAAACGTCACAGATGATCTTCATCTCAATCGTTTTACTAACGCAGCCACTGCAAATTTTTTCGATTTTAACCGTGATGGACTTTTAGATTTAATTGTTGGAAATACTATTGCCACTTATCTTCCTGATTACAAAGAACCAACTAAACTCAATCTTTTTCTACTGCCTGAAGCTGAATTTGAAGGTGACAAAAAACCCTTTAATTTTATGCACGAGAGCTGGCATAAAGCTGAAAATGGCGGCATTAATGATCTTCACTTACAGTCCCCTAATCACAGCTTTACTCTCCAAGATCCAAAACTGATAGGTATGCCTGAAACAAAATGGTCTATGGCCATAGGAACAGCCGATTTTAATCAAGATGGATTTACAGATTTATATATTGCCAATGATTTTGGTGCTGATGATTTTTACTACAATGTAAAAGGAGTCAAATTAGAAAGATTTCATGGTAACTATTTTGGTGAAATCGGAAAAGACACTTATAAAGGCATGAATGCCACAGTGGCAGATTTTGATAACAATGGAATGACTGATGTTCACATTTCCAATGTTCATCACCAACTCCAAGCTGAAGGAAACCTCCTTTTTTATTTTTATCCAGGAAGTAATAAATTTTATCCTGAAATTAAAGATCAAGCGACTTTCTCAGGGGCCCTTAATGAAAATAGATTTGGATGGGGAGCTTCCGCTGCTGATTTTAATAACGACGGTTGGGTAGATCTCGCTCAGGCCAATGGCATGGTCGATGATCTTTTTGATAAAATTTATGAAAAGTGCCCGGACTTTTGGTACATCAATGAAAAAATTGCCAGATCTAGTCCTGAGGTTCACAAATACATCAACAACTGGGGTGATATCAGAGGTGCATGTATACATGGCCTAGAAAAAAATAGACTCTATATGAATCGAGGAATGGTGAAGCGCCCACAATTCATTGATGTCGCTCAATATATTGGAATGGATCAAATTGGCAATTGGCGCGGAATGGCCGCTGCTGATTTCGACAATGATGGTAGAATGGACTTAGTTTCTTCTTCACTTTATCGCAATCCTCTTGTTTTTAAAAATATTAAAGTTTCAGCAGAAGAGCATAAACAAAACTGGCTAGGCCTAGAGCTCGTTTCACACAATAAAGAATGTAACCGTATGGGGATCGGCTCTAAAGTAACTTTAATTGTAAGTGAAGAAAAAGATGTGATGAAGCAAAGTAAATTTTTTCAAGAAACAACATTGGTCAATGGCTTCTCAGCTCAACATGACCAAAGAGTTCACTTTGGTATAGGTAACAATAACACCCTGGAAGCGTTAACAGTCGTATGGTGTGGAAATCCTAAACTCACTAAAAAATTCTATGATGTGAAAATTAATGAATATAACAAGATTCAACTAAGTAATTAAGCAGATTGATTATTGTTATTGCTCGTAATCACTTCTAGATGCTCCTGATTCATTCCAGTGAGCTTACACATCTCATTGATTCGCTTCATCTCAGTTTTTAAATTGATAACTAAAGACTTCAATGAATTAATCATTTCATCATCTTTGGAGTGAGCTGATTGAGATATCTTAGAGGCTGAAAATTGGATATTTTCGAGGTTGTTTTTAATATTCTCTATCCTATATTTAACACTCTCTAGGTCTACTCTTTCTCTCGACTCAACCATCATATCAACTTTTGTAACTGTTACATCCAATTGAGTGACGACTTCATTAAAGCTTTGAAGAACTTTTTCAAATCCTTTCATCTCAATCTTAATTTTTCCTAAAAACTGATCAATTCTTTGAGTGTCATTTTCATGGCTTTGAAAAATAAGTAACTGGTCAAGAACTTGAACGATACGAGACTTGAAATCTTCAACATTATTTTTTAATTCTTTGAAATTGCCTTTTAAAACAGTAATGGTCTTTAAACTTTTAATATACTCATCGACATTCTTTTCTGCCTTTTCAGCGGCATTGAAAATTTTTGATTGATCTTTCATCATTTCACGAGAAGAAGTGAGAACAAATTTAAACTGTTCTTCAAGCTGTTCTCTCGAATCTAAAACGAGAGAAACCGATGATTTAAATTGAGTGTATTTCTCAATGGACATTTTTTGTGTTTCAAATGACGACACTAAAGATTTTCTCATCTCAGATGTCATCTCACGGTGTTCACTGGTTTTCAGTTCCAAGTTTTCAATTTCGCGATTAAGTTCATCACGGGCCATTTCATTTTTTTCGACATACTGATTTAATTTTACAAAGATCTCACCTACTCCAGCTTTATCCGATTCTTGCTGAAGCTCATGAAATTGAGCTGTCGTCATTTTTTCATTTAATTGCAAATCAATCGTTTTTAAAAGTGGTGTTGTCATCGCCATTTTTTGCTTCATTAAAAGCTTTTCTGCCTCTGACATAGGATAGAAAATTACCATAATTCTTTTTTGGCTCGAATAGTCTACTGGGGAAACAAACATTTCATAGGGAAGTGCTTCGGCCATAGTATTTGATTTCACAAGTATTTTGTAAGTTCCAGGAGTGCTCATGCGAAGTGCACTTAAAATAGCGCTGTTATCTTCTAGGTTAGTGAAGCGTTGTAAAAAATCCCAACTTAAAGATTCGTCATCTTCTTTAAAGTTTTGTAATTGCCATTGCTCATAGAAGTGAGCATTTCCCCATACCATATTTAAATTTGAATCTAATAATATTGAAGCAAAGGGCATGGCTTCTTGAAAGATTGAGCCAAAGGCCATTCTTTTATGAGCATACTCTCTATACTTATTAAACTCAGTCATAAAAGATGTTGAAAATTTTTCTAACTGTCTAGATTCCACCGGAAGAAGTCCATCCTTAATAGAGTCTAAAATGAGTTTCTCCATCTTATTAACTGAATATTTTGTTGAGTAACTACTCAGTACAATTCCTAAAACAATAAAAATCGAAAGGACTGTGAAAGCCACAATCAATGAATAAAAAATTGTCTGCGAACTTTTTTCAAACTGTATTTTCTTAAAAGCAATTTCAGGTTCAACTTGCTTAAACCAAGTATTGAAACCATTAGAAAATTCTTTGAAGTCTCGATTAAACTTCATATGAGATTCAATATATGTACTTAAATTTTGTGACTCATTCCTTATGGTTTTCATACGATTAATAATCGCAACCTTAATATCTGCTTGTAAACCTGAAGCTTCAGTAAAATTTGTAATGGCCTCTAGGTCATTATTCACTGATAAAACTAAATTTTGAGTGCGTTCAAAACTGTACATCCCTCCGACCATAAGCCTACTGGGAGATAGTTTTAAACGTAAATTAGTTGTCATTTTACTGAGTGTTGGCCACTGTCTCTCAATGACGAATTCTTCAAAGGTTGAAACTTTTGCGTTTAAGCTATTTATGATTGTTGAAAGTTCTGGTGAAGACTGAAAAGAAACAAGCGATTGCTTAATAATTCTTGTTTTCTCATCGAACAAACTCTTCTCATCAACGCCCTTAATCGATTTTAATTCTTTGATATCTTCTTCAATTCGTGCAAAAACTTTGTTCGCTTCTTTAATGCGATCACCATCAATAAATTTTTTGATTTCATCAAGATCATTTCTTTCTTTAACTGCTTTGACCTTGCTCGTACCATCGTATAGCGTGCTGATATAATCGATATTTAATAATCCAATATCCCAGTAGTAACGTATCCCATAAGCAAACATTGAAGTTATCGCCACTAATGCGACAAAGTAATATATTTGCATGATTTTTCCGTGCATAAAACGCATGGCTACTCCTCGAGACTCAAAAAATTATAGATTGAATAATGAAAAAAAATCGATTGTGCGAAAGAATTTAGAAACATCCTGTTTTCTCTTGTTCTCGTCATCCAGACTTCGTGAAAAGGCCTCTGTTACTAGATTGCCCTTCATTGGTAGTATGATGGAAAGCGGACGAAATATAAAGGGAAAGTGCAATATTTCTTTATTAGCGGATTCTATACGAGAGAGCTCGGGTAATCCAAAATAATGTCTCACAGAAAGGTCACTTCCGATTTCAACAATATTATGTTCTTCCAATTGAATGATATCTTCTAAAATAGAACGGTAACGATAGAAAATATTACTAAATCCAACGAGATATTGTTCATCTTTATTCACCTTAAATTGAACTCGATAAACGAGTGAATCATCGTGAGAAATATCTGCTTTTAGATCTAATTTAAATAGCCCGGCCCTGGCCGTTTTTTCTAAGTTAAAAGTCAGTAAGACTTTTGATCTTAAAAGTTTTCTCGTTATAACATAGATTAACTTGCGATTAATTTCTAAGTTTCCATCTTCAAGAATTAAACCAGATATGATCAGTCGGTTTTGATCAAAACGTACTTCAACACAACCGTGATAATTAAACAGTGTTACCACTGATAATATTTCAGGAATTGTCTCAAATATAAGATTCCATTTTTTTAACTCAATTCCTTGGGATATTTTATTGAATTGATAGGCTTTAAAACGTGACTTATTCCCGAAAAATTCTTCAATAATATTCGTAAGTTTTCCTTCTAGAACTTTTCCAACCGCACTCAAGTTACTGACTTGCCCACTGGCTAATTCATCAGCCTTCCTCTTCATTTCAGACAAATAAAAATAGGCATTGCTCACTAAGGGAGAAATCGAAAATTCAGATAACATTTGAATGTCATCCAAGGCATCTAAACTTTTTTCAAAGTCTAGTTGATAATTTAATGAAGAATTCTTCTCTGCCATTTTACCCAGCTAGATCTTCAGAAGATTCAAAGAGAACTCGCAATTTTGTTTTTAACTTAATAATGGCCTGCGTATGAAGCTGAGAGACTCGCGACTCTGTAACATCCAAAACTTGACCGATTTCTTTTAAATTGAGGTCTTCGTAGTAATAAAGAGAAAGAACTAATCTTTGCTTTTCAGGCAAAGTCATGATTCCTTCTTTGATTTTTTCTCTTGAGTCTTTTTGTGAAACAGTCGTGTATGGATTTAGTGCTTTGTGATCTTCCATAACTTCAGATATAAGTTTTTTATCGCCTTTATTAAAGCTTGCTGAATCATCAATATTGAGAAGTGAGATTGACTTCGCTTTATTGAGAAGATCATGGAATTCTTCTTGGTTCATTCCAAGTTCAGAGCACATTTCTTCATCTGTCGCAGGTCTTCCGAGATTAGCTTCTAGCTTTGAATAAGCGCGTTCAACAGTTTTTGCTTTTTCACGAATAGATCTAGGAACCCAGTCTTGAGCTCTTAATTCATCTAAGATAGCTCCGCGAATTCTAAATTCAGCATAAGTTTTAAATTTGTTATCACGAGTGGGATCAAACTTTTCGATAGCATCCATAAGACCGATAACACCGCACGAGATGAGATCATCAAGCTCAATATTTGAAGGAAGTCTTGATGCAATTTTTTGAGCAATATACTTAACAAGTGGAGCATATTCTACAATGATTTCATCTTTCACTTTTGGTTCAACAGTCGAGCGATAGTCTTTTAAGTTCTTTAATTTTTTTGATAGAGTTGACATCTAATGCTCCCTGCTTAAACTGTTAAACGAACGTCATGTTCGTAATGCTCTCCAACTTGCATGATTTGCAAAGTTGAATCGCACTCTATCTCATCGGTAAATTTCTTAACAATGTTCACAAAATTTCTGTGCAGGGAATTATTTTCCTGGTGCAAAAGTACCGTATCAAATTGATCATCAGGTAATTCTTCTTTTTTAATTCCGCCGAGTATATGTAATCGACATTTTAAGAAAGTTTCGACGGTTTCGCTGAGTGTTTTGATCATTCTTTGGTACTGACCTTCAGAGGACATTTTATTGATCAAAAGATGATTTTCATTCACTCCAAATTCTTTGTTGAGAATTTTTATAAGTGAATAAGAATCTGTCACAGAAGATTTATCTGGAGTGACCACTACAAAACGATAGTCACTATAAGCATTTAAAGTAAGCGTTTCTTTCGTGATTCCCGCCGGGCAATCAAGAATAATGTAATCATAATCTCGTTCATGGTTAACAAGAATATCGATAATAATTCTATCGATCTCTAGGCTCTTATTAAACAGGTCTATACTTCCATTACAGCCTGCCAAAATATGAAGTGATCCATCCTTATGCAAGCATTCATCAAACTCTTTTTGAGCCGAAATTAAGTCATAAAAATAATTGGTAATAGGTAATCCGAGCTTAACAACAGTATTGGAGAGATTAGTGTCACAATCAAGCAATAAAACTTTATAGCCAGTGCTTGATAAAACTTTGGCCATTTTAACGGCCACTGATGTTTTACCTACACCGCCCTTTCCTGCGGTAACAGATATGGTTTTTGCTTTAAGATTTGTCTTTTTTGCGTGATATTTATTCTGTGAAACTAACCAATCTCTTGGATTGGATTTCTTTAAACTAAGCATGGACTTCCTGTCTCCCCTTAGGCTTTTATCTGTCTGTGAAGTCCATCATGGTCTTCGCAGTCTTTTTACCAAATTAAATTTTTACGTTAGCTTAAAAATACCTGCCATTAATCTCTCTGCACTTGCTGGCTCTAAGTCATCTGGACAGACTTCTCCAGTCCCAAAAAATTTATAAGGAAGATCTTTAATATCTTGTGTGATGTTAAAGAGCGATCCAAAATTCAAGCAAGCATCTAAGTGAGAAACAACAACACCATCTGATAGCCTTCTATAACTACCAAGCACCTTTCTATTGTATAACTCAGTGTGAATTGCTGATAGTGTGATCAATACTTCCACATGAGAAAAAGCTCTTCTCAAACCATCAATAAATTTCTTTGTTTCATTGGCTTCTGCATCGTTGCATTTATAATCTATAAAAACTGTCTTACCTGCTTCAAGTGCTTTACGGCATTCTGAAACAATCTCAGCGATCGTATTAGTTTTAACAACATTCATGTTAAAAATCTTTTCTGCAAATGGTGGCTTAACTTCAGTTTTGGGGTGAATGGTATGCAAATTATTTTTAATCATGACAGAGTCTGTTTTCATAGCTGCAATTTTTTGCACCATCGAGGTCTGTCCGCATGAAGTTTCAGATAGAAAAACTGTGATTGTAGGTGATTTATTTTTTTCCACAGATGAAAAAAGCGGCATTGCCGTACTAACAGTGTTCATCATTTCACGTAGTGCAAACTCAAAGACAATATCTGCATTTTCTACATCTGAATCAGTCAATTCAAAAAGGCTTTTTTTAATGAGGTGCTGAATGTATGTTTCACTGATATCTAGACTTCTGAGAGTAGTTCTCATTTGATAAATACCAATGGCTTCTTTTTTATGGACTCTTTCTAAGTTTTTTGAAAGTTCAAAAAGTTTTTTTTCTAATTCATCAATTTTATTTTTTTGCTTTTCAAAAAGCTCATCATACTGGGCATTTCTTGTTGGTTGAGAAGCTTGTGTTGGTGCTTGATTTTGTAGTCTTTGACTTGCTTGTTGATTTGCTTGCTGGTTTCTTGGGACTGCTTGAGCAACTGGTCTGGTTGCCTCAATTTCGTCATCAAAATTAAATTCGCGACTTGAATGTCCACCATTCCTAGAATTTGATCTCTCATCTTTTTCACCAAGACTTAAAAAATCATCTAGTCCTTCTTTTAATTGTGAAGCAATTCCTTTCGTTGAACTCACTGGACGATTAAGTCCTGCGCTTCCATATCCTGATTGATTTCTTGAGTTTTGATTATTTGTCTGCACAGTTCTTTTCTCCTGAGAATGGTCGTGTTGATCGATCATATTAGCAATATAACTTGCACTCCCATTATAAAATTCTTCTTTTTGATTTTCATTTAAAACAGTATCAACCTGTGCCTTTCTGACATAATTTTTTTCAGAAATAGCAGCTGTGATTTCTATTTTTTTCTTTTTGAAAGCACCTTTTAGTCCTTTATTCGTTATCGTTTTTAAAATAACGGCATCTGGGCCTAATTCGCGCTTAATGTCTTTTAAGGCTTCTTCGATTGAATCTGCTTCAAATTTTCTAACGTACATTTATTATAACCTCACCGTTCCTAGTGATCTGATATTAGCGTCTGGGCTTAATTCATTGTGGCTTACTACCACAAGGTTAGGGATAAATTTCTCAGTTAAGCGCTTAAAGTGTGAGCGGATAACTGGCGAACAAAGGACAACCATTTTTTCACCCATATTTGTCGCTTCTTCAATCTTTTCGTTGAGTGAAGCGAGAATAATTTGAGTGACCTTCGGATCGAGAGACAACTGATGTCCTTGATCTGTCTGGATAATATTTTGAGCAATAGACTCTTCAATATTACGATCTAAAGTAAACAAAGGAATATCTCCTGAATCACTTTTAATCTTATCCGTTATCGTTCTATAAAGCGCTTGACGTGAATACTCAGTCAGGGCTTCAGTGTCTTTAATTGTAGAACCATACTCCGATAATGTCTCTAAAATTGTACGTAGGTCACGCACCGAAACGCTCTCGCGAAGTAAATTTTTCATGACTCTTAAAACAACTCCAAGATTGACGATGTCTGGGATTAAATCGTTGACTAATTTTGGATTCGTCTCTTTAAAATTGTCCAATACACGTACTAATTCCTGACGTCCAAAGAGCTCATGAAGATTAGATTTTAAAATTTCAGTCAAGTGAGTGGCCACAATAGTTGAGCAATCAACTACGGTGTAACCGTTATACTGAGCATCCTCTTTTTGATCTTCCGAAATCCAAACGGCCCTTAAACCAAAAACAGGTTCTGTGGTTTCCACCCCATCCATTTTTTCGATAACAGTCCCAGGATCCATCGCCAGAAAATAATCTGACATCAGCTCGCCCTTAGCAACTTGAACCCCTTTAATTTTTACAGAGTATCCACCTGGTTTTAACTCCAAGTTATCTTTAATTTTAACTGAAGGAATAATGACTCCCCAATCGAGTGCAAATATTTTTCTCATGTGAGTAATTCTTTCCAGAAGATCCCCATTTTGTTCAGTATCAACTAAATGAACCAAACCATATCCCACTTCAAGCTCAACTAATTCCATATTAAGAAGTTCTTCAAGATTTTGTGGATTCGCTTTTTTAGTCACTTCAGTAGCTTTGGCTTTCTCAGTTGCTTCATCTTGAGTATTTGATTTTTCAATTTTAAAAGCAATGAAAGCAAGGGCAGAACCCATCATAAAAAATGGCAGCTTCGGTAGACCTGGAATTAAACCAAAGAAGATTAAAACAGCTGCGGCTATGTAAATAGCTTTAGGATGTATTCTAAACTGTTTTGAAACTTGCGAGCCGATGTTTTCATCATTACCACTTCTCGTAACAATAATACCTGCAGCAGTAGAAATAATAAGAGCTGGAATTTGAGTGACGAGACCATCACCCACTGTTAGAAGTGTAAAGGTTTGAGCTGCCTGAGCAAAGTCCATTCCATTTTGAGCAACACCAATGATGATACCCCCAATGATGTTAACAAAAGTAATTAAGATACCTGCAATAGCATCTCCTCTAACGAATTTCGAAGCACCGTCCATAGACCCGTAAAAGTCTGCTTCTTCAGCGACTTCTTTTCTTCTTCTTTTAGCTTCAACATCATTAATTAGACCTGCATTTAAATCAGCATCAATGGCCATTTGCTTCCCTGGCATTGCATCTAAAGTAAATCGTGCAGCAACTTCAGCAACTCGCCCAGCACCTTTTGTTACAACCATGAAGTTAATGATAACTAAGATAATAAAAACAACGATACCAACAACGTAATTACCTTCAACGACGAACTCACCAAATGACTTAATGAGTTCCCCAGCAGCACCTGTTCCATCAGCTGGTCCACGAATTAAAATATTTCTAGTCGAAGCGACGTTTAGGGCCAGGCGAAATAATGTCGATATAAGTAAAACCGAAGGAAAAGTAGAAAAATCTAAAGGCTTCTTAGAATAGAGAGCTACGAGCATAATCATAACGGCAGTAGCAAGAGATAAAGCTAAAAGTAAATCGAGAATAAAAGGATGAACTGGTACAATCATTACCACTAAGATCATCAAAATACCTACGGCCGCAAGAACGTCAGGTCCTTGGGTAAATATTTTCATCTTCTTTAACATGTCATTCATTTTTACCTACTCGGCTTTATTATTAGGCCAGTGCTTTACGCTTCTTTTTTAATTTATAAACAAATGCTAGAACTTCTGCCACGGCCTTATACATATTGCGTGGCACAGGCTGGCCAACTTTTACAGTTTTATAAAGTGTTCTTGCTAAGAGTACATTTTCTACAATTGGAATATTGTGTTCTTTTGCAATCTCTCTTATTTTCATGGCCAAATGATCTTGGCCTTTTCCAATGATAAGTGGGGAAACCATCGTTTCAGAATCATATTTTAAAACGATACTAATATGAGTTGGATTTGTGACAATAACGTCTGCTGTTTTTACTTCGTTGATCATTCTCTTTCGAGACATCTCTCTTTGAATCTGACGAATTCTTTGTTTAACTTCTGGGTTACCATCTTGCTCTTTACTTTCTTGCTTTAATTGTTGCTTCGTTTGCATGATCTTCTGACGGTAAGTAAACTTCTGCCAAGCAAAATCAATTAAGGCCACCACTCCAAGTGCCAAAATAATGGCAAAAGAAATTTTTAATAAAAGACTTTTAGCATGTAGAAACGACTGGTTAATTTCTAAATGCATAAACCCATTATAAGAAGTCACATCATCTTTTAAATAGGTATAAACAACTGCTAAGATCACTGCAAATTTAAAAATACCTTTAATCGCCTCAAATAGAGCTTGCTTCGAAAAAAGCTTCTTTATTCCATTGAGAGGATTTACGCGATCAAAATTAAGTTCTAAAATATCTGGTGAATAAATTATTCCAATCTGGGCAATCTGGGCCAGGACTCCTACACACAAAGCGACAAATAAAACAGGTGCAGCGCATTTGCCCGCAACAATAAAAGTTCTAGTCGTAATTGTATTAAGAGATTTTGGTGTGAAAGCCGAAGCTATATCTAAAGTGTAAAGCCATTCTATATAACTAGTTAATTGCTCAAAAATAAAAACTAATGAAAGTGAAAGAGTTAAAAGACAAGCAGCAAGAACCAGAACAGACGTGAGCTCTCTAGAGGAAGCGACGTCCCCTTTTTTCCTAAATTCCTCAATCCTGTGTTGGGACGGCTCTTCGGTCTTTTCCCCGTCTTCCATTTCTTCGGCCATTCTTCTGCCTTTTTAGTGCTACAATCCTTGTGGCACTTTAATATTTTTTTTAAGAGAGCAATTGAAACCAATCACCCAATCTATCTGTATAAATTCGAAAGCAAGTTGCAAAAAATTCATCTGAACCAACAGCAAAAACTAAGAGACCCAAACCAATATTGACTGCGAAACTTACCGCGATAACATTCATTTGTGGAACAGCTCTTGAGATAATTCCCATGACTGCATTAATTACTAAATTGATAAAGATCATTGGAGACGCTAGCATAATTGCCGAAATAAAAAGTGACTTAAACATAATCATAAAAAAATCAATCGAGTGAGCAAGCTTACCGATATTGTAAACATGAAACGTAGAAAATGAAGAGATGACTCCTTTAAACATCGGAAGCAAGGCTCCTGAAGTAATAATCATCATCAACACTGTCCATTCAATTAGTTTTTCAAATGGACCAATGGGAGCGCCTGCTTGAGGGTCAAAATAACTTAAGGCATTGAACCCAATTTGTTGGGTGATAATCGCACCTGTCGAAATGAACACACTCATTATTGATCTAACAAAAAAACCAATCACTAGCCCGACAATGGTATTAAAAATTGTTAAATACCAAAAACTATCAGCCCCAACATAGCGTATATCTAAAATAAGTTGATCTTGAATCAAAGGAAAAAAAGCAAAGGTCAACATCATGGTTGTTAACACTTTAACGACAACTGGAATCGACACACTTTCAAAAAGTGGCAATTGAAAAATGATGGCAAGCCATCTGGTAAAAGCTAACCAGAATGCTGTCATCATTGTCATGTCTGTTATCGTTATATTCAATTTTTATCTCTCAGCTATAATATTCGGAATTTGCAATATTAAGTCTTTCGTAAAAGTTGTTAGAGAATCACTCATCCAAGGTCCAAAAAACATTAAAGCAGCAACGATAACAATAATTTTAGGAATGAATGTTAACGTTTGCTCATTGATTTGAGTGACTGCTTGAAAAAGTGAGACGAGTATCCCGACCACCAGCGCACCAATTAACATTGGCGCCGAAACCATAAGGGCGACCTTGATAGCTTGGTGAGTGATGTCGGTGTATGAATCAAATTGCATAATTTTACCTACGGGTTAAAAGACCTTAATATTGATCCTGTCACTAACTGCCATCCATCAACTAAAACAAAAAGTAATAATTTAAATGGAAGTGAGACAACTACTGGCGGTAGCATCATCATCCCCATTGCCATTAAAACGGAAGCCACCACCATGTCTAAAATGAGAAATGGTATATAAAGTAAAAAACCAATTTGAAAAGCTGTTTTAAGTTCTGAAATAATGAATGCAGGAATTAAATAGTGCACAGGAACATCATCAACGGTTTGAGGTGCAGTCTTACCAGTCACATCATAAAATAAACCAATGTCTGCTTTTCTTACTTGTTTCTGCATAAAGCTTCTAAGCCCTAGAACAATCTCGTCAATCGCCACTGTCGTAGTAATTTGCTTGGCCATATATGGCTGAATGGCCTTGTTATAGATTCTCTCCCCAGTTGGTTGCATGACAAACAGTGAAAGAAATAATGAAAAACCAACCAGCAATTGATTGGGTGGCATGTTTTGAGTCCCTATCGCTTGTCTCATAAATGAAAGAACAATGAGAATTCTTGTAAAGCTCGTACAAAGAATTAAAATTGATGGGGCGAGAGTAATGACTGTAAAAAGTAGTAAGACTTCGATTGAATCAACTAAGTTCACACCTTGACCAAAATTAATGGCCATACCTGGAAGTGCGACATTGTTGGCAGCTTGAGCAGCTTGAGCAAAAGAAATTTCAGGAAAGATAAAAAGCACAATTGGCACAATAAAGAGTGCCAATTTTAAAATTAAAGATTTCATTCGAGCATCCATGCTCACCAATCCTATTTAGAGTTGTTTTAAGTTTTTTACTTTTGTTTTTATCTGATCTGAAAATCTCACTTGATCCTTCACTGGAGATTTTGCGATCGCACCAGCCGCTGCTGTATACCCTTGCGTTTGATTTCTTTTTGACGGTGTTGGAACATTGTCATTCAACATGTCATCAAGTGAATCCATCGCATAGTCTGTTTCATAAGCTTCACGTACATCATCTTTCAATCTAAATTGTTTATCCGTTTTATTGGCGTAATTTAAATTTGTATCAAAATTAGACCCTGCCACTTCTTCTTCACCATTTTTAATTAATCCTGTGACATCACTAATTTCTGAAATAAACTGCATGCCTGTTTCTGAATTTGAAATTAAGAAAACTTGTTTATGGGCTTTCACCATAATCAAAGATCTTTTTGGAGCAATGTGAGTTGTGCTTAAAACTTCAACTAACTTTGTGCTATTTAAAAATCCTAATTTTCCTTTTTTAATAATGCCCTTCTTAAAAAGTGTAAGAACGCCATAAAAGCCTGCGATCATTAAACTCATAAAAGCAACGAACTTGCCAATATACCCAGCGACAGAAAAGCGTGATTCCCCTTCTTTGCTAGTATTTTCTACACGGTTTTCATTTGTTTTAGTTATTCCTGCATTCTTTGCGACACCAGCTTGGGCCACATTGACTCTATCAGTAGCAATGTGAGTCTTCGCCTCAGGATGTTTTTCTTCTGCTAATTTTTCTTGATTCTTTACTAGCGTAGAAAGATAAGTCTCATCCAGTTTTTCCGCCTCAGCATTAGGAATAGTCGCTTCTAGAGCGATTGCTTTATCTGTGACACTTGGTGATCTGGAATTCTCAGTCGTGCTGACGGCTTTCTTAGCTGTCTCTAGACGTGGGTAGTGAACATTGATCATGCCATCTTTTAGTGCAATCGTGACATTTGATTCCTGGCCTTTGAGAGAATATGGAAGTGTTACATTTAAGGCCACTGACTCTGCTCCGATCATGGCTGCACTTATCAATGTCCCGTTGACTTTTTTGTAAATCTTTCCACCTAAACCAGAGTTAGGAATAGTAATTGTTAAGATCTTATCTTGAATTTGGATTTGTGGATTATCATTCAGATTCCCTAAGTGTTTTATGGAAAGAATCGATTCATGGCCTTTATTATTAGCAAGTTCTGCACTTTTAATCGTGACATCAGTCGCATAAAGGTTAAGGCTTAAAACACTTACTAAAAAAAGAACTATTGTTTTCACTAAAAATCTCCTCAATCCATGAGTGGTCAAATTATTTTAAAGTTTCGATTCGTTCAATTGGGCTAATAATATCAGTTAAGCGAATACCAAATTTTTCGTTTACAACAACTACTTCACCTTTTGCAACTAGCTTGCCATTAACTAAAATCTCTAGAGGTTCTCCGGCCAACTTATCCAGTTCTAAAACAGAACCTTGTCCAAGTTGCAACAAGTCTTTAACAATGATTTGGGTTCTTCCCAACTCAACTGAAACTTTTAATGGAATATCTAGAATAAAATCTAAGTTTTGAACTTTGAGTTTATTGAGGGAATCATCCCCCGCCTTTACCGAATCTGCCATTCTATCAACTGTTACCTTATTCATATCCATTCTCCCTTAAGCCCAATTTTTTGTTTAATTTCGAAACCTAACTATTCGTCCTCTTCACCAGTATATGAAACCGGTGAATCCACATGAGTAATTTGCACAGCACGAGATCCTTTATAAGTTCCCATAAGACATTTCATTTTATCGACACCTTCAATTGCCACAGTCACTTCACCAGAAGCATCCTGACTAAGCGGAATGATATCTCCCGGCTCTAGTGTTAAAAGATCCCCTAAAGTCATTTCTGTTTCACCAAGCCTTACAACAACTGTAGCTTTAGTATTTTTAATGTGTTCATTCATGGCCTGAGTCCAAATAGAATCGGCCATCTCATTATCTGTTTGAAAGCTTGAAGAAAGTTTTTGCTTAATTGGTTCAATCGTTGAATAAGGAACAACGATCATAATCGTTCCAGAAGCCGATTCAAATTCAACTTCAAGAGTAGTCGCGATAATAACGTCTGATGGAGGAACGACCCCAACGAACTGTGGGTTAATTTCTGTTCTCAAGTATTGTGCATCTATTCTATGAACTGGTGCCCACGCTTCCTCGAGATCATTAATGGCCATATCCATGATCTTTCTCATGAAAGAAAGTTCGATCTGAGTAAATTCTTTTCCTTCAATTTTTGTAAATGGTCTATCAGTTCCACCAAAGTAAGAGTCGATGATGGCGTAAGCTAATTTTGATTCAAAAACTAAAAGAGCAGGTCCTCGAAGCTCGTTGTATCTCATGATACACATGCATGAAGGGATCGGAAGTGTATTAACGAATTCACCGAATTTTAATAAATCGGTTGAGATAATAGAAATAGTTGAAATTTTTCTTAAAGAGTTTGAAAGAGAAACCCTGAAGCTTCTAATGAATCTTTCATAAATAATTTCCAAGATGGGCATTCTTCCGCGGATAACGCGATCTTGGTTAGTGAGGTCGTAGGTTTGAATATTTTCATCTGTATCTTCAGCTGCACCACCACCACTATCGCCACCACCGCCAGCGAAAGAGTCAGTACCACCGTCGTTAACAGCGTTTAATAATGCATCTACTTCATCTTGACTTAAAACTTGTGCCATAATTCTCCCCTCCTGGGATTCTTAAAGCTTGTGTATGAACCTAACATCATGTCAGGTCTTTTCTCTCACAGCGAGCTTGCGCTAGTTGATTTGAAAACCAACGTAAAAAATATCTTCTAAATGGCCATCAACTAAAAAATTATTGATTGCCGTTTTAATTTCTTCCTTTAAATACTCTTTTCCTTCTTTTTTAAGAAGCTCTTCAGGTTTTTTTGCATTCAACATACTAATGATGGCATCACTAACCTGAGGTTTTCTTGCATCTACTTCTTCTTTTTTTGTATCTTTAGAAAACTTTAAAACTAAAGAAATACGAATGTATCTTTTAGGACCTTCACCCTGTGCTAAGTTGGCAGTAAATGGATCAATGGGATACATCAGTCCATCAGATTTAACTGTTTCTTTCGCTGCCCCACCGGCAGCAGCGGCTCCATGCTCTCCACCAGCAGCAGCGCCTTCTCCGCTACCTTCTGCAGCACCTTCGGCGCCAGCTCCATGAGCTTCACCAGCAAGTGACTGTTGCATAACATCTGCAGCAGTTGTAACGGCCGTTAATTTTTTATGATTTTGAAATTGAAAAAATCCAATTGCACAAACAGCAAGTGTATTCACAACAACTAAAATAACTAATAAGGGATTTTTTCCAGAAGCTGGACTCGATTCTACTTCAGCTGTCTTGTTTTCTTCGGCCACTTTATTTACCTTCCATGGTTTATTGGGTACCTGTCAAAAATTATACATAGGAAGGCAAAATGGTTCAAGTCGAGAGTATAAAAACCGGAAGAATATTCCCAAATTGCTCAAATTCATACCCTTTGGCATGATTATTTGACTGTTATGATTTTGACATGGGCAAAATAATCCAGATGAAAAAGCTTAGAGAATATCTTTCCAGGGCTTTCCTGGCTTAAACTTAGGAACAACTCGTGCCCGAATTCTTATTCGTTCACCAGTCGATGGATTGACTCCAAGACGCGAAGCCTTTCTTGATTTAGTAAAAGTGCCAAATCCCACCAAAGTGACATCTTCACCTTTTTTCACTGTGCGCTTGATTGTTTCTAGCATGGTATCGATAAACTGATTGGCCTGCTTCTTAGTCATAGTTGAGAGCTCACGATCTTTTAATAAGATCTCAATTAATTCTTTGCGATTCATAACGATGACTCTGAGTCTTCAATTTGAACGAGTTCTTCTTCAAGTGCAATACGAAGAGCTTCTCTTATAGAAAGTAAGATTGCTTTGGCATTATGGTCTTGATTCGAGTTTTCTAATAAAGCACGCATTAAAACTGGTGATAAGTTTTTATAAAATTCATCAAAGTTTAGTACGGAAACTTCAAAGCCTAGACTTTCAACTGCAGCATGAAGATCTGTTTCCAAATCAAAAAAGCTCTGGATAAGATCAAATAAATTATCTTTCAATAAAATATTTTTTAAATCTTTGACAAAAATTTTCTTTAATTCTTCTTGATTACTGATAACAAATTTATGATCTAAAAAATCCTTAAGAGTCAAAAGCTCCCCTCCAGGTTTTTCCCTAAAAGTGCGATTCATTCTTAATCCAAGTGAACTATATACAGATCCTTCCATTATTCTTCTCGAAGTTAGTGAGGAATAAATAAAAGGGCCACATTAAGTGACCCTTTTATGAGATTGTATATCGAGAGATTTTAAAAGACAATTTTCTCTATTTTAAACTAAAGCTTAATTTTTCCACGTTTTTGTAATTCATCAACTAAACCTGAGAAGTAATCAGCTGGGTAAGCTCCTCTGACCGGAACACCATTTAGTAAAAATCCTGGAGTTCCTTGCATTCCGAAAGATCCTGCTTCTTTTACATCAGCATCAATACGGTCTTTAACACCTTGTGAATTAATATCTTTTTTAACTCTCGCAAGATCAGCTCCAACTTTTTTCACTGTTGCATCTAAGAAAGCTGCACCATTTTTTAACTTCGCTTGATTTTTAAAAATTTCATCGTGAAAGCTAAAAGCTTTCTTTTCATCTTGTAGTCTTACCGCTTCATAGTACTGAGCTGTGATCATGGCCTGCTCATGGAAGCTTAATGGCAAATGTTTGTACACGAATCTGATTTTTCCTGGGTATTTCGCCATTAAATCCATAACTGTTTGGTAACCGCGAGAGCAAAATGGACACTCAAAATCTGAGTACTCAACCAGTGTTAAAGGAGCGTCTTTAGGGCCACGAATAGACTCATCACTTCTAATAACAGCAGTGAGTGGCTTATCAAATGATTCTTCTAGTTTTTTCTTTTCTTCTTCTTCACGAACTTTCCCCATCGACTCTTGTGCATTTTTTGCAGCATTTTGTAGAGCAGTGATGAATTCAGCTGGGTGCTTTGCAATTGCATCAGTAAGAACTTTTGGGTCTTCAGCTAAAATCTTTGACATTTGTTGCTTCATTTTTTCATCTGAAGTACAGCTAGTAATTAATACCGCTCCTAACAAGAAAACTAGTAATTTTGAAAATTTCATATCCATCCTTTGTTTTTCACTAATTGCATTTCAATTTGAGTAAGGCTATTTTCTCAAACTTTTTGGTTTTTTCAAATGATTAAGTGAAGAAAGTGAAAAAAACTAATTATGTCAGGTTTTTTTGAATATAATCGAGATACTTATTTATTTTTCGGCAATCAGATCTCAAATAGTAAAAGCCAATGAGATGAACACGGTTGTGATAATTACCTTTAAGAAATGAGCGCATTGTTGCAAAAACAGCAAATGCAGGTATCGCCACTTTAGAATACATATGTACACCGAGAATTAAATAGATCATCAAATGTAAGATTACGAAGAAATTGACGCCAATTCTTGCAATCTTAAATTGCTCTTCAAGAAAAAATGTTACTTGGCTATTTTTAGGAAAAAACTTATAGGCCAATTCAAAAATTTGGTCCCTTATTTCTAAGTTGAGAACAATAATCCCAACAGACGAGAGCAAACCAAAAATAGCGACAATTAAAAAATAATTAAAAAAGAAGTTTCTTTCAAAATTAGGTTTATGAATTCCTGTAAAATGTTGTGGAATCTCTTCCTTGATCGTATTCATTTTACCAATAATGGCTGCCTGGTCAATTTTCGAAAAGAAATACACTGAAAACGAAGTTAAGAGCTTTAAATCTGAAAAAAAATCTGGCTCATAGTAATTTTTCTTATCATTCATTTTATCTTCACAATATTGTCCAATGGCCCTGAAAGGACGAATCATGATAGCCGATAAGTAATAACCCAAACAAAAAATAAATACACCATAAGCTAAACAAACTAAGAACTCTTCATATAAAGATGAATAGATAAAATCAAAAAAAGCCTCTTGAAACTCCAAAGCACCAGGGTAACCGTTGGCAACAAAAAAGATGAGATCTATTTTTATATAAAGGTAGATGAACAATAAAACAGAGACTGTACATAAAAAAGAAACACCCACAAACTTCACTCCCATGCCTACTTTAAACATGAGCTCATCATCATTGTAGAGATTGCGGACCTTATTTGCTAATTTCTGTACTTGTAAGCGCATAGCTAAGCCCTTCGTTATGTCTTGGATGATATCTTTGGTGCCTCCCTATATCGACTAAATCTTTAAAATTCTTCACTAAAACTGACTTTTTTAATAGCCTACTTGAATTAAATTAAAGGTTTCAAACAAAATACCCGATTAGACAGAAGACACAAATCCTACTCATGGAGTAATGAGATGAAATTGAGACTCAATATAACGATGAACCTCTGCTTAATTGCTCTGGCACTATTACTTGGTGCTTGTGGTAAGAAAGAAAATAAAGTTAACAGCAGTGGAATCGCAGGCTCATCACCTTTTTATACTGGAAACCCGGCTTTAGCGACAGGTGCAGGTAGTACTATCGTCAGCCAAGTTCAAAGTATCAAAGCGAATGTTTCATGTAATGGTGGTTACCGTCTGACTAATGATGTGAGTTTTTATGTTAACGGTGGCTATGTTGCTAGTAACCGCATCGGTGGTAATTTTCAATCTGGATTTCTTACTAATGGAACAATTAATAAATTATGGGTTGGTGTCAGTGTCTTTAGAGACTTGATGTTTGTCACTCAAGTGACTAATGGATCTCAGGTTGTAGGCTTTAACGTGACAATGTCATTTTGTGAATTAAAAAGCTCATCACCTGGATTGCCGTCAATTGTTTCTAACGAAAGAGAACTTAAAAACTTCGTAGCACAAAGTGGAATTATCGTTGATAGTAATACTTACTGTGGTTACGGTGTAGTCGATTTTGCATACAACACTTATATTCAAACTATGCGAAGCTTAAGTAACCCTTACTCTCCACCAGATGCTTGGGTTCAAACATCATTTACGAAACCAACTTGTAATGGACAATTTTAATTAAAAAATTTATGACTTTAGTTTTGAGGCTCGCTTATTAGCGGGCCTTTTTTTTTGCTTTTTTATAAAATTCTCAATTCCAACAACTACAGCTTTAGCGTAATCATCTTGAAATTTTGGATTCATCATTCGGGCGCGTTCTTTTTGAGTTGAGATAAAACCAATTTCTAACAAGACTCCCGGTCTTTTGGAAAGGGCCAACACATAAAACAAACCAGGCTTAATTCCTCGGCTAGGAAGACTATATTTTTTTCCAACTGTTTGCTTCAAAATCGAGTGAATATTCTCAGCTAGAGGCTTTGATGTCTGAACTGTTTGCTCAACAACTAAATCAATGAGAATTTGTTGAACAACTATATTATCTCCACTGTTTTGAATATTCTCCGTACGCTCCACTTTTTTAATGGCCACATCATCATGATTATCTAAATAGTAAGTTTCAAAACCAACGGCACCAGCTTCAGGGCTAGAATTAATGTGAACAGAGATAAAAAGATCAGCTTTAGTTTTTTCAGCAATGCCCGCTCTTTCTGGAAGTGTAACGGTCCTATCCATACTTCTAGTTAAAAAAACGCTGTAATTTTTTTTCTGAAGATAATCATAAATTCTTTTTGAAAATTCTAAAGAGAGATCTTTTTCTTTAATAATACGAGGAGGATTTTCAGAGACGGTCTGGGCCGTGGCACCATCTTCTTCACCACCATGGCCTGGGTCAATAAGAATAGTTAAGGCCAGAAGACTTTGAGAATGAATCAACAGAATAAAAGTGAGAATCAAGATTTTTTGCATCGACTATAAGTCTAATACAATTTTTTCAAAACATGTTCAGGAAAATAATGTGCTAAGATTTTTTTATAGCTCCAGCCCTGTTTCGCTAAGGCCAAAGCTCCCATTTGGCAAAGACCTACCCCATGTCCAAGGCCTTCCCCTGAAATGACGAAGCGACCGTCTTTCTTCTCAAGAGCATAAGAATTCGATGGAAAAAGTACATTGCCAAAAAAGCGTCTGAGGCTTGCTTTCTCAATAGCAAAAGGTCTATCGTCGATATAAAAATTGACGTTATATCTATCGATATTATCGGGAACTAAAACGAGACTATCTAAGCGATTTGGCAATTTATCTGTAATGACTTTTTGAGCTTGTGCCCAATGAAAAAAATTCTTCATTCGTTCTAATGAAATCGTATTCGTCCACCCTTTTGGTCCAAGATTATGACAAAAAGGACAATTCACTGATTGATAACTTGGTTCCTTATTATGCCAAACTTGATCAGGTCTCAATGTTTTTCCGCCGCACTTGGCGTGGAAAAAAATAGGACGAATTTGGCCGTTTGCTGTCTCAAGAACTTCGCCTTTTGTTTGGTAACTGGCGGTCACTGTCGAATCAGTAGCATCAAAAAAAGCCCCGCCCACTTGATGTTTTTCAGAGCTCTCTAAGTCATAAAAAGCATCGCTGCCCAACTCACGACTAACCTGCTGGCTTTGCATTTTATGAAGAGCATAGGTTCTGGCAGCTACGGCCTGTGCTTTTAGTGCTTCAATTGGCCAAGTCGAATTCATTTCTTTAGTCAAA
>JAYSPR010000345.1:0-3436 GCA_043721975.1 Bacteriovoracaceae bacterium | reverse complement strand
GAGCTTCCCAATTATAAATAGGTGTACCCCATTTTTGTCCTTTGGGACTAAATCCATCAGGTGCTGCTCCAGTTTCGTAGTCCATCAAGCCTTGGGCATTCAAATAAAATTCTTTAGGATTCTTCCAAACATCCATACTGTTAAAAGAAACAAAAATTGGTAAATCTCCGACCAGCTTAATGCCTTTTTCATTGGTGTATTTTTTTAAACGACTTAACTGACTAAAACAAACAAACTGGCTAAAAAGAAAAAAATCAGCGCTATGAGAACTTCGGGCACGAAACTTAGCATAGTCATGAATCCAATCAGCTTCATTCACTAAAAAATATTGATAAGCTTGATCTTTAAGAGGATTAAAATCTTTAAAAACCATTTCAAGCATAGTGAGCTTATTTTTTTGAACTTCTAAAAAAGGAACACGAGTGCTCTCTAGTTTGAAAGTATCAAAAACTTTTATATCAAGTGAAAAGTCACGTGCTAAAAACTCTGGCGAAAGATAATACTCAGCACACCCAAAAGCTGAATCTGTTGAATAAGGACATCCCGTTTTGTCTGTATTTCCCACGGGGAGAATTTGCCAATATGTTTGCTTAGCCTCTTTCATTTTATCAATGAATTTAAAGGCCATAGGACCCATATCACCTACACCGTAAGGAGCAGGTAAACTCGTTAAGTGACATAGAATACCAGAAGCTAAATTATTCATTCGCCTAGTACCACATCATATAGCCGTACTCAAACGGATGAACTAAAAACTCGTCATGGCCATAGACTCTAAAGCGCAGTCTCTTACTTTGGCCGTCTGGTGTTTTAAATTTGCATTCAAAATGTCCGACACCATCTTCGAGAGGTCCTTTGAGTGTAAATTTCTCACTTGAGATTTTATCTGATTTTGGATCACACACCAAAGCTTCAATGACTAAAGTCTTAGGATTAATATCACCTAAATAAAGACCTAGGTGAATATGAGCTTCCGTCGTTTCAAAAACTCGGCCTGGAAAAGTAAACTCTGCAGGATACTCAACATGGTGAAGTGGGCTATTAAAACTCTTATCAAAATTTGAAGGAACTTCGACGTGGTTGCCTTCAAAGTGAACGTAAGTAAAATGAATCGTTTTCCAGTTCATTTTTAAGTAGCGACGGTTATCCACATAAGTCTTAACAAGACTTGGTGTTTTAAGAAAGCCCTCACCATACTTTAAAGCTTCATTGTAAAACTTGGTCATATAGTCTTGAACCATTCGATGAGTTGAATACCGAGAAATATTTGTAATAAAACTCACTTTCGTTTTTTCAATCCAGGCTTCACTTGAGCCAGTCTCACCTTTTGACTTATCAGCATAATAAAGTGGAAGAATCATTTGCTCCAGCGTTTTATAAAAATCGACCGCATCTTCATAGTCTTGAATTTCATCGTTTGGAAAATCTTTTTCTTCACCAATGGCCCAGCCATTTTTTCCATCGAATGCTTCTCTCCACCAACCATCTAAAACAGAAAAGTTTAAACCAAAGTTAATAGGCACTTTCTGTCCACTTGTCCCACTTGCTTCCATTGGACGGCGAGGATTATTCAGCCAAACATCACACCCAGAAACCAAATGTCTTGAAATATTCATGTCATAATTTTCTAGGATGATCACTTTTCCCTTCAGTCCTGGCATACGAGAAAATTTATAAATCTCTTCAATATATTTTTGCCCTGGAATGTCTTGAGGGTGAGCTTTACCAGAAAAAACAAATGCCACAGGATGAGTCGTATTATTGACCATAGACTCTAGCTTTTTTAGGTCTTTAAAAATAAGAGTTGCCCTTTTGTAAGTCGCAAATCGTCTCGCAAAACCAATGACAATAGTTTTGTCATCAAGGTAAGTATCAACGGCATCAATTTCTTTTTGAGATTCATTATTTTCTTTTAACTGTTTTTTTAATTGGCCTCTCACCATCGTGATCATTTTAGACTTAAGATCTCTTTTGGTTTGTCTAATAAGTCCATTTGAAACTTTATTGACTCCATTCCAGTAGTCGTGATTGGCGAGTTCTGTTTCCCATGCTGGTCCCATCGTTTCATTGAGAAGATTTTTTACATCTAAAGTCATCCATGTTTGCACGTGGACACCATTCGTAATGTGAGACATCGGATTTTCTGTTTCAGGGATATTGGGCCATTGGTCGCGCCACATTTTCTGAGCAATTTTTCCATGAAGCTCACTCACTCCATTATAAAAACGGGCCACATTAATGGCAAAAACAGTTAAGCTGAAATATTTGTAATCACTTTTTTCTGGAACAAGGCCTAGCTCTACAAAACGTCGCCATGAAATATTAAAACCTTTAATCATTTTATAAAAATGCTTGTGCATCAGTGGCAAACTAAAAGCTTCATTACCTGCTGGCACAGGAGTATGGGTTGTAAAAAGACAGTTAGAAGCACATAGAACTTTTGCTTCTTCAAAATTAAGTGAATGTTCACTCATGGCATTTTTAATTCTTTCTAACTGAAAAAATCCACTGTGTCCTTCGTTCATATGAAAGACAGATGGCTTGATCTCAAGCGCCTTGAGAAGTTTAACTCCTCCAATCCCTAAAATAATTTCTTGAGAAATTCTCATTTCTCGGTCGCCTCCATAGAGCTTCGCTGTCAAGAGTCTATCGAATTCAGAATTTTCTGGGTGATTTGAATCAAGAAGATAAAGCTCACTAGTTCCAACCATGGCCTTATGGGCCTTAATCTTCAAAGTGCGATCGGCCAGCTCCAAATCAAATACTAATACATTTCCATCTTTAGTTGTTACTGGAGTAAGTGAAAGATTTTCTGGATTAAATTTTCCATACAAATCAAGTTGCTTTCCTTCTTCATTAATTCTTTGAGTGAAGTATCCATTAGAATAAAAAAGCCCCACAAAGATCATAGGTAGACCAAGATCTGAAGCCGACTTTACGTGATCTCCAGATAAAACTCCTAATCCGCCACTATAAATAGGAAGCGCTTCATGAATTCCGTACTCGGCCGAGAAGTAGGCAATAGGACCTGTCATCTTTTTAAAATTTTGACTATACCATGTTTCATTTTTGTTTTTTCTTTCCATGTAGGCCGTCAATTTATTATGCAATGAAAGAGCTTCTGTTTTGATCTCTGCTTTTTCTAAAACTTCTTCTAAATTTTTGGTATTTTTTAGAACGAGAACTGGATTTCTGGTTTCACCCCATACTTCTGAATTTATTTTAGAAAAAAGGGTCCAAACTTCTTGGTTCCAACTCCACCAGTAATTCATCGCTAAGTCAGTGCATAAGTCTTTTGTTGATTTCATAGTTTTAGTCTCGTGTTTAGTTTAAAGTTTTTATATTTTTTCAAAAAAAGTCATAAAAGTTTTCAAGTTAAATTTAAATAGATACTCACCTGCGGAAAGAACTATCTTAGCGTTAGGTGAATTGGGAA
>JAYSPR010000344.1:0-4799 GCA_043721975.1 Bacteriovoracaceae bacterium | reverse complement strand
AACCCAAGACCACAACATCAAAAGTTTTCATTCATTGAATCCTTAAAAATTTTAGTTTAAAGTACGTCTCAAAGTTTTAAAGGCGAGGGCCTTTGTTGTCAATGAAAGGACCGTCAATTAAATGATAAAAACGCAAAGCGCAATCGACTTAGATTTAACTCCCGAAGAAAGACGTCTCGTTTTAGAGTTTTTTCCTCAGGGTCTCATCGCCATAGATTTAGAAACCACTGGCCTTTCTCCTCTGGTAGACCGGATTATCGAAGTGGGGGCCATGAAAATTGGTCCTCAATCTACTGATGTTTTTCAAAGTCTCATCAACCCCGAAATTGAAATTCCTCCCCATACGACTGACATTCATCACATTACTGACGACATGGTAAAAAACTCGCCGAAATCTGAATTGGTCTTAAAGGGCCTTTTGGAATTTATTGGGGAACTCCCGATAGTCGCTCATAACGCTAAATTTGATTTAGGCTTTATCGTCATGGGTTTCCAAAAATGGAATCTCCCCGTTGGAAGTAATGACATTTATTGTTCTTGCAAGCTCGCCAGGCACACTCATATGGAATTAAAAAACCATAAACTCTCTACTCTTGTTATGGAACTTAATATTCCTCTACTTAATCATCACCGCGCATTTGATGATGCTTATGCCTCACTAAAAGTTTTTGTCGATTGCCTAAAAAGGGCCAAGACGCCACAATCTCCTATCGTCAAGCGCTACGGCCATCTCTTCAATCTCAATCAATTTGAAAAGTTTGAAATACTTGATCTCCCCGAACATTTAGCTGCACTGGAAAAATTAGTTAAAGAAGCAGCGGTGATTGAAATGAAATACAGCGGTGGCAATTATAAAAATGAATTTAGGCCAGTGAAACTCTCGAGCCTCATGAATACTCCGGACGGAAATATTTTGTCGGCCAGATGTCTATGGAGTGATCTCCAAAAATCCTTTAAACTGAATAAGGTTCAAGAGATTCGAACGCCCTCGGCTGAAGATATTCAAAAGTGGTTAAAAAAAGTATAATTATGAAGAATTTTATTACGAAAGAAAATATTTGGTACCGACTTCAACAACTTATTATTTTGGTGCTTCATTTAATTTTACTTCGCTGGATGTACTTTACTCTCGCCAACTCGGGACGACTTCCGACGACCGAAGTGTTTTATCATTTTATTGGGATGTCGATGATGGGTGCACTACTCATCAGAGGCTCAGCCTTTTGGGCCAATCACCATTATGTAAAAGAAATGAAAATGCAAAATAAAGCTAAAACTAAAACTAAAAGTGAAGAGCAATCATGAGTTGGACCCACGAATTTAAAGAGGCCTTAAAAACTACTGAAGATTTAAATAGCTACTTTGAGACTGATTTTCCGAAAGTCCAATACCCTGTGTTTATTCCACAGATTTTTGCTTCTAAAATAGCTCAAGCAGGGCCAGGCTCTCCTTTGTGGATGCAATTTCTTCCACAAAAAGGTGAAGACGATCAAAGCCTCGGCAGACTCGATCCCATAGGAGATAAAGTTCACGCGAAGAATAATCAACTGATTCATCGCTATGAAAATCGCGTGCTTTTTACTCCTACCACTGTTTGCCCAGTTTTATGCCGTTATTGTTTTAGAAAAAATGAATTGACTCAAAAAGATGAAATGTTTGACCAGAAATTTCAAGAGGCAAAAAAATATTTACTTGATAATCCCAGTGTCAATGAAGTGATTTTTACTGGTGGAGATCCTTTTATTCTCTCCAATGAAAAATTGGCTTTTTTTATTCAAGAATTAAGTGAAATTACATCGATTAAATACCTGCGTTTTCATACTCGTACTCCTATTATTTTACCTTCGAGAATTGATGAAGGATTAATTTCACTCTTAGTAAGTGCTAAAGAATTATTTAAAAGAAGTATGGTCATGATTCATACGAATCATATTAGTGAGATCACAGAAGATGTAAAAGAGGCCCTGGCCTTACTCACGACAGAAGGAATTGAACTTTATTCACAAACTGTTTTATTAAAAGGGGTCAATGATTCTACAGAAACTCTCTTAGAACTTTTTATGGAATTAAGTGATCTTAAAGTTAAACCTTACTATCTTCATCATCCAGATATGGCACGGGGAACAATGCATTTTTATCTAGGCCTTGAAGAAGGAAGAAAAATTGTGGCCCCACTTCACAATAAACTTCCCGGTTGGGCACTGCCTCAATATATTATTGACATTCCTGGTGGTGAGGGAAAAGTTTCGGCTTTTAACCCTGAAGGCTTTGAATTTAGTGGCGAACTTCTCAATCGTTTTGGGGAAAAGATTAAAATCAATTGACATTTTTTTATGGGATCTTTATTATCCCAAAACACCATACGTATGCGGATTTAGCTCAGTGGTAGAGCGTCTCGTTGCCATCGAGAAGGTCGCAAGTTCAATCCTTGTAATCCGCTCCATTTTTTCTCCAAGCATTTTCAAAAATAGAAATACTCTTAAATTCTTAACAATTTAAATTCATTTAGTGACTTAGCCTTGTTCCGACGGATAGGCGGGAATTCGTTCAAAAAAAACAATACTTCCTAAGTCGTTAGTTAAGTAACTCGCACTTTGGGTGTTTAGCAACTCAGTAAACGCTTTGTTTAGTCAGTAATTGTAATCCTAAAATTTCTTTGCTAAAAAACTCGCATGACAAATTACTCTAGCTATCACGATCTTATTGACGAAGAATTTGAAAAAAGAAAGGCGCTTAATACCGCCTATTCGCTTCGTGCTTTTGCTAGAGATCTCAATCTCTCTCCCGCAACCCTTAGTCAGGTGATGAGCAAAAAAAATGGTCTTTCTCTAGATGCGGCCGAACTCATTAGTGAAAAATTAAAATTCAATGAAAATAAAAAAGATTGGTTCTTAAATTCGGTCGGCGCCCTTCATTCAAGAGGACAAAAAGACCGCCAAAAATTTCAAGAGAAAATTGCGACTTATAAAAATGAGAAAATTACATTTTCTGAAATTCAGCTGGAATATTTCAAAGTCATCGCTGATTGGTATCACTTCGCTCTTCTTGAACTTACACGATTACATGACTTTAAAAACGATATAGCTTGGATTGCCGACACATTGGGGATTTCACAAGAGACAACAAGAGAAGCAATTCTTCGCTTAAAAAATCTCGATTTAATAGTAGAGAAAGACGATGTACTTGTTGATGTTTTCACCTGTCTCGCAACTCCTAATGATGTTCCATCAATGCCGATTAAAAAATTTCATCATGAGCTTATGAAAAAAGCGATGGAGCGACTCTATGAGGATGATGTTAGCAATAGAGAAATTTCTTCAACACTTTTTGCGTTTAACAAAACAGATCTTCCAAAAGCAAAAGAAAAAATAAGAACATTTAGAAAAGAACTAGAGCAAGAATTCGCTGTCGATACAAAGAAAGATGCTGTTTATTGCCTAGGTATTCAATTTTTTGAGTTAACAAATTTCTAAGGAGTACATATGAAAATTTTTATCATTCTCTTTTCTCTGGGATTTATAAGCTTAGCAACCCATGCTGCCACAAAAGATGTTGGCAATGGCGGTGGTGTTCATTTATGTGAGAACGGCAAAATTGAAGTTTACGATGTCTATGAAGGCTTCACTCGCTATAACTTAACTCCAACTTATAATCGCAGAACAAAAGATGAATACATTGCGAAGGCACTAAATAAAATAGAAAGCAGCTATCCTGGGATTGGAGTTAGAGTAAAAAAAGAATTAGAATATTTAAATGCTGGTCATTTTTTAATTAGAAAAAACTTAAGAATATTTCCAATTTATGATGCCAATATTTTAGTAACTGATATTGGCTGCCAATATGCTCAACTAGCAAATTGGGACAACATGTCAGGTAATGTACTAGTCAAAGAAGAATACTACATTCTCTTAGACGAATTAAATAAAGCTGCCATTTATTTACATGAAGCCTTATATAAAGTTGCTCGCGAACATTATAATTATTCTGATTCAGATGATGTAAGAAAAACTGTTGCAGAATCCTTAAATGATGAAGCGCAATTTACTCATTTTGAAACATGGGCAAACCAAACTCGAGATTCTAAAGTTGTTGCTTCTAGGCCAGCGGATTTAGCACTTAAAATTAATTCCTCACCTTATAAGAATCCACCAGAAGTGACTTTCCACCTCGGTGACATAAATTTTTATAATGACAACACTCAAGTTAAGGTTAAAGTTAAAATCGAAATGCCTGAATTAAAGACAATCCTAAAAAAGAACAAAAAACAAATTACAGACTACAATGCGCAAATTGAAGAATTAAAGCGCAAACAAAGTAAGGTTATTTTTGCTAGTCAACGAAGAGAATATGAAAAACAAATCAATGAACTAGAAAGCAAGCTCTTCACATTAAATTATGAGAATAGAGATTCGGAAAAATTATTTGATAGCTTGGATTCTAAAATATATGAATATCAGCAAGGTGGTACATATAAAGTGAGAGGTGAAAGCTTTGACAGGACTCCAGAAGGTGGCCAAAAAGTTCTCGTAACTTATTACGGTATCATCAATGATCGAATTGTTGCAGAAAAAGCGATAGAGTTAGAAATACAATATCACTACATTCCACCTGGAGAGTTTTCTCAAGCCGTAATTGATTTGATCGATTTAAAATTTACTCAAAATCCTCGAGGAGCCACTGGCCCTTAAGGAATTACACTCCCGAGAGATTTCGACACAGGAAATGTCATTAATTTATTCCATAGCTAAGGCTAATCCTTGCCAGAATGATTTTGAAATAGGATGACGCCAAGGCTATGG
>JAYSPR010000343.1:0-17622 GCA_043721975.1 Bacteriovoracaceae bacterium | reverse complement strand
AACGTTTTTCTTTTGCTGCTTTTAAAACTCTCGGAACGAGATTTTGATCCCCAGGCCCGAATATAAGATGGGGTCTTAAGGCCACAGTTCTGAATTCTTTTGAATTTGCTTGTAGTATATTTTTTTCTGCAATGGCCTTGGTTTCAGCATAAAAACTATAATATTTTTTAGGATAAGGAGTCATTTCATCAACGCCCGTCAAACTTTCATTTCCAAAGGCCACACTTGGGGTGCTGGTGTAAACACAGGTTGATATTTTATGGTGGAGGCATGCCTCAATGACATTGTTAGTTCCAGTGACATTTGTTTGATAAAAATCATCGTAGCGTCCCCACATCCCCACCATGGAAGCAGTATGAATAATTGCATCCATTTTTGAAAAGGCTTTTATGACATCATCTCTATTGGTTAAATTGCCTTTAAATTGTCTAACATTATATTTATCAAGGGCAGGATAATGATTTCTTGAAAGACTATAAATAGCGTAATCACCCTTTAAAAAAAGATCGCGAGCAATGTAGCTTCCTAGAAAACCACCGGCCCCAGTAATAAGTACTTTAGTGACTTTCTTCATAGTTTTCAATTTCAGCTTTCAGTTTTTGTCGATCAATTTTTATATTATGTCTAACATCCACTGGGAAATGTTTACTTAAATAAATTTTTTGAATCATTTGAGTGTGAGGGTATTGTTTAGCAATTTTTAAAAGTTCATTTTCAAACACTGAGCGCTCTTTACCAGAAAGATACATTCCATCTTTTCTCTCAATGACTATAACCGGTTCTTGATGACCTTTTTCGCCAAGACCAACGAGAGCACTTCTTTTAACGTCAATGTGCTGATTAAAAATGGCTTCACATGATATCGGCGTGAGTAGACCGTGTTCACGAGTTTCAACTCTGTGAACTTTTCTTCCTAAAAACCAAAGATTTGATTCGTGGTCGAGATAACCAATATCACCCATGCGGTGCCAGAGTTGATTGTGATTAATGTTATCAATAATTTTTGCTTCTTTCGTTTTTTCTGGAAGATTTAGATATTCACTTGTGACCGTGCTACCACTTACGATTATTTCTCCAACTTCCATGGCACCTAAGATATGTGCTTCCTTCATTTTAGAAATCGCTTGATCCGAAATTTTAATCACTTTTATTTGAATACCTGGCACCGCTTTTCCAATACAAGTACCGAGTCCTTTTTCTGTAAGAGCGGCCGTTTCCTTTAAGATAAATTTTCCACTTACGTGACTGATCGGTAAAGCTTCTGTGGCACCGTAAGGTGTATAGGTCGTTCCATTGGGCAGTATATTTCTAAATTTACGATGAATATTGACTGAAACCGGTGCACCAAACATCACGACATACTTAATAGAAGGCAAAGTGAGATCATGCTCAAGGCAATAGTCAGCGACTCTCTCCCAAATCGCCGGAGATCCGGCCACAAAGCTTGGATGATTATCTATAATATTTTGAATAATTTTTTTAGGATCACAGGCCCCAGGTTTACTTGGGTCCATGTCAGGAATACAGCTGGTCATGCCCATGGCAATCGTAAAAAGAGCAAAGAGGGGAAAGCCCGGCATATCGATGTCATTGTCCGTGAGTCCATACATTTCTTGAAGCATACTTGTTTGGCTTTCAAAAATACCGTGAGTGTAAACAACTCCTTTTGGGGAGCCCGTGCCGCCGGAAGTGTATAAAATGGCCGCTGTTTCACTTGGATCGAAATCAAGATTTTCAAAACTCATGATCTTGTCTTTTTTTAAGTCAGACATTTTAATCATCTTGCCCCAGGATCTTTTTCCACTGGTGACAAAATATTTGACTGATTTAAAATTTTTTAAAAATAGAAGTCTGATTAAATGAACTTCTGGTTCTGCAATAAGGCCCGTGGGAGCACAGTCTTTAATACATTTAAGTAAATTTTTTCTTCCCATACCCGGATCAATAAAAACCGGAACGATACCAAGTTTAAAAAGGGCAAAAGTCATGGCCGAAAAATCTAAACTCGGACGAAGAAACAAAAGTGTCTTATCACCTTTTTTTAGTCCCAATTTTTTAAGACCTAAGGCAAATTTATTGGCCCTTATTTCGAGTTCTTTAAAAGTGAGGCTGTCATAATGATAGGCTTTACTTTTTTTATCATACAAGGGAAAGAGCACTGCTTTTTTCTGCGGTGTCGATTTAGAAAGTCTAGTCAGTCTATGGGCTATGTTCATAGGGCCTTTAAAAGAAATGATTCAATTTCTTGAGTGACTTCGAGAGTCTTGTCTTCTAATAAATAATGTCCAGCATCTTTATAGGTTTTAACGGAAGCATTTGGAAAAAACTCCAGCCATTTTCTCTGAAAGTTCATAGTGAAGCAAAAATCTTTTTCTCCCCATAAAATAAGAACGGGAATCTTTTTATCATTTAAATTTTTAAGTTTATCTTCTATGACACTTAAAGTTTTATAGGTTGGATGGTTTTCATCCATGGGGATATCGCGAACAAACTTAGCTGTGGCAATACGGCTTTCGTAATTATCATAGGGAAGAAGGAAACCTTTCTTCACAACTGAGGACAGTTTTTTAGTCACGGCCATGGTGGTCGCGGGCCCAGCAAATCCATTAAAAGAACGAATAAACCATTCCCCCACAGGATTTCTTAAAATGTTGATGCGAAAAGGAATTTCAAGAGACCTAAAAGCCGCAGTATTCATTACCACAATATTTAAAATGAGTTCTGGATGCCTAGTGGCCAGACCCATTCCAATGGCGCCACCCCAATCATGAACGATGAGAGTGATTTTTTTGAGTTTTAATTCTTGAATTAAACTCACAACGTTTTCGGTATGGTTTTCTAGAGAGTAATTATAATCTTGCGGTTTATCAGATAAACCACAGCCTATATGATCGGGAACAATCACGCGATTATTGTGGCTAAAATGCTTAGCTAAATTGCGATAAAAAAATGACCAAGTTGGATTGCCATGAAGCATGACAATGGCCTCTCCTGGATTTTTTTCAACTCCCACGTCGATGTAATGAAGTTTATTGCTACTTGACTCTTCATTTAAATTTAAAAAATGTGAATGAAAAGGATATTCTGTTTTTAAGTCTGAAGGGATGATCACCACTGTACTCCTAACATAATTGAGCTAAGTCCCGAGCCTATGCCTAAGAGAGCAAGTTTATCGCCTTTTTTAATGTGACCATCTTCAAAGGCCTTCATCATGGTAATAGGTAATGCACTTGATCCCGTATTTCCTAAATTAGGATAGGTTCTATATGTTTTTATATTTGTTAATTCTAATGATTCAATGGAAAGTTTTTCATGGGCAGATCCTACTTGGTGAGTGAGGACCATATCGATGTCGCGAGGATTCCATCCCAAATTTTCTCGAGCCTGCGCCCAAGTCAATTGACCTAGACGTATGCCATATTTTAATAATTCTTCTGAATCTGTTTCCATCACGAGCGAGTGAGTGTTGCCGTCACCTCTGCAAAGATGATTGGCACTAGAATCTGTTTTCACAGCGCCACCTAAAATTCTAGGCGAGTCTGGAGATATTGATTTATGAGTGAGCATGATGGCCGTAGCAGCAGAGCCTATCGTTAAATTGGCGATATATTTTTTTATCGTTTTTCTATCTATGCTAGGATTTGTGAGAAGTTCATTGAGCGTGTTCTCAAGTAATGGGCCGCCATTTTCACCAGAGACAATGAGGGCATTTTTAATTGTTCCCGCTTCAATCATCTGCCCCGCAACCACGAGAGAATTAATCACACCAAGGCAAGCATTAGATAAATCAAAAATCATAGCATTCTCAGATAAACCTAAATTCGCATGAACCACTGAAGCCGTTGCTGGCTCTAGGAAATCTCTGCAAACTGAAGCATGAATGAGAAGGTCTATCTCTTTCACATTAATTTTTGAATTTAATAAACAATGTAGAGCTGCCTTCGTTGAAAGATCAGAAGGTCTTGTACCAGGCGCCCACATTCGGCGTTCAGTGATTCCTGTCATGAGCTCTAGTCTTCCTTCCGGAAGTTTTAGTTTTGCATATAGTGGTGCTAATCTTTTTTCAATATCAGCGCTGGTGACTATCTCACCAGAGAGGTCATATCCAAAACTTTCAATGACAAGGTTATTAAACTTCATGACTCCCCTTGGAGAACATGGAGGTTGGCCATAGAAATTCCCGAGAGCATGGAGCCCACAATTCCTAAGAAGCCTTGATCTGTTCCACAAATATAAAGGCCATGAATGGGAGTCTTCCCATTTCTTGATTTTGTCGTTGAACCGTAAACGACCCCAGCCTCATGTTGAGTGTAGCGTTTAATGGTCGTAGGAGTAAAAATATCTTTAAAGAGAACCTGATAGTCAGAGCTTAAACCGGCATTGGCGAGAATGGTCTTAGCATTTAAAAAAACATTTTCTTTGGCATTTAAGTACCTTTCTTTTTCTGGCTGATTTCTTAATTCATTCCACAAATCATAGTTTGCTATATTGGTCACGCGAAGGACACCTTCAGTGTAATCGTCATTATATTGAGATTTTTGATAATCAAAGTTATTAGGAAAGCACAACACGCCACTTTCACGGTCATAGAGAGCTTCAGGTCTTTGATAAAGATACTGAGGTCTATTATTATAAAAAATAATAGTGGCATCAATGCCGAGATCGCGGGGTTTTTTATCCGTGATGAGAATACTTTCGCAAAAAGAAAGTTTTCCAACCTCTAGTGATGATTCTGTTTGACGATCGGATGTTACCTTAAAAGTTTCAGGCAATCCCATGCTAGAGAGAATTTTTTCACAATAAATAATGGAATTGTGATTGATTTCAACCCCAACTATTTTTTGATCACTCGTTAATATCTGAGTCACTTCTGATTTATAGCGAACAATGACACCTAAACTTTCAAGTTTTGTGAGCATTAGATTTAAAATGGTTCTCACGCCACCTTCGGGTCTACTGAAGCCCTCTAAAAAAATACTTTTAAACATGATCACGAATTGAGAAAAATCCATGTCATTTTCCCAGGCACTTCCATAAATGAGTAGTGGGCAAAAAATCATTTCAACGAGGGAGTCATCATTTATAAAATGTCTTACAACCGTTTTGGCCATGATGGTTTCATTATTTAAGTTCACTTCATCAAAGTTTTTAATGTGTTCTAGTAAACGTAAAAAACCATCTATTTGAGAGGGAAATTTCTCATTAATTTCGTCGATAAAATAAGAAATCTCATTTGAGAATTTTAATTGTTTATCTGGAAAAATAATTGAGGAGTAATTTTGTGGTGAAAGCTTAAATTCTTCATAAGGAATCCTTAGTTGCTTCATGAGTTTGTTAAAAGGCTTTCCTTTGTCTTTAGGCCCTACGAAATTAGTGAGAGCATGGAGACCAACGTCGAACTTTCTTTTCCCACGGGCATAATAAGAATTAAGTCCACCTGAAATGGTGTGTTTTTCTACGACTAAAACACGCTTATCAAACATGGCGAGGCGGATCGCGGCAGCTAGTCCCGACATTCCGGCTCCGATAATCACGCAGTCAAATTTTTCAGATGAAGTCATGAATGAGTTATTGATTAAATTTTGGTGCGAGATAGTCCACACATGACTGCATTGTCGCGAGCCTTGGGTAATCTTCTTGAGGCACTTCAATTTTATGGCGTTTTTTTAATTCCATAACAATATCTAAAAAATCCATCGAATCTAAATCTAATTGTTCTCGTAAAGCGAGGTCATCGTTGATTCCAGTGACATCGTCATCAAGGGCGATATCAGCGATAATGTCGAGAACTTTTGAGCGAACTTCAGTGTTTGTTAACATAAGGGTCTCCTTTTTTAAAATAAAAACTAACTATATTTTTTTACAATTAAACTTGAATTAATTCCGAGCATTCCAAAAGAGTTATTGAGAATAATTTTGGCATCACAAAGAACTTTTTCTCCATTCACAAGATTTTTCATGGCACATTGAGGATCGAGATTCTCGATTTTTTTACAAGGATGAACGTAGCCATCAGTGAACGCTGGAATATTGCCAGCGAGTTCTAGAGCTCCAGCGGCCCCCATGGCATGACCAATAAAACCTTTGGTTGCATTGATAAATGTTTTTGGTGAGTCGTTAAAAACGGCAGCGACTGCTTGGCATTCTTGAATATCCCCTTGAGTTGTCCCCGTCGCATGCATACTAACGATATCCACTTCATGAATTTCGAGACCGGCTTTTTTTATCGCCTGAGTCATGCACTCAATTTGGCGCTGAGTATTGGGTAGTACAAAATCACTGGCATCGCTATTTGAATGATATCCGATAATCTCAGCATAGACGTGAGCATTTCTTTTTTTAGCATCACTCAAACGTTCAAGTGTATAAACAGCTCCACCTTCAGAGACCACGATTCCATTTCGTTCTAGATCAAGAGGTCTTGTGGCAAGAGCTGGATCATCGTGGTGACCTAGAGCTCCTTGGGCCTTGAAAGCTGCAAAGATTCCAAATGTTTCAGTAGATTCAGAAATTCCCCCAGCAAAGGCAATATCAACTTCGTCTAAAAGAAGTTGTTGTGCTCCCTGAATAATTCCTAAATTTCCGGCTGCACAAGCTGCTCCAATTGTATAATGAGGACCTGTAATTCCTAAATTGAGAGTGACTTCACCAGCTGGATTATTGGCGACAGTGCGCGGATTATGATGATGAGACCAAAGGCTTACATCCATATTGTGTGAATTATAAAGATCGTGAATTTCATTTTCGGTTTCAACATTTCCGTGCTCTGTGATTCCTAGATAAACACCCACGCGATTTTTATCAACACTGTCAAAATCAATTTTAGAATCAATTAAAGATTCTTTAGTACAATAAACTGAAATCGCTCCAGCGCGAGTGCCGCGTTTGCGCATCTTTTTTGACTGGTGTTTTGTTTCATCAAAATGACAAAGTCCTGCAGCAACTTTTCCCATATGCCTTATTTCAGTGTGAACAATTCCACTCTTGCCACTTAGTAATCCTTCGCGCAGATCAGTAAGGTTATTTCCAAGCGGGGACGTTAGACCAATGCCAGTAATGACGATTCTTTGATTATCGTTTTTCATAAAATCCTTTCAAGTTACTTTTAAATTTTTCCGTTAAATTATCTTTAATATTATTAGTAAGGTTTTGAGTTATATCTCCTAATGAACCATTGAGATGCCCACCTAGTGAACTCACTGATGAGCTGATCATGTCCAAGGCCTTAGGCAATTTTTTAATCATGACTTCATACTGATCTATATATTCGGCTTTTGATTTATTTTGGGCCATGGTGATCACGAAGTGCATGACTGATTCTGCAATCTCACAGGTGAGGATAATCGATTGAAGTCTTTTTCTTCTATTCGCGAGCTCTGGTGATTGTGATTTGGCGAGAACTCTCATGGCCATTTTTTTAAAATCGGAAACGACTTCTTCTTCGCGCTTTCTAAAGACACTGGCCACAATTGAAAGGGAGTCTTCACGGGCCGTATGAACTCGTGCCTTGGTTCCCACTTGATCTCTATCGCCACTTGTTTCAATAACACCAAAATGAGAAAGGGTTTTGAGTGAAAGTGAAATAGCACTTTGAGAGAGGTTCAAAGTTTGTTCTATTTCTTCAGATGTAAGAGGCTTTTTAGCCATGACGAGAAGGCCATAGACGCTTCCATCAATTCTTTTAAAGCCTATGCGGCTAAAAAAATTTTCGAAACTTGGAAGCTCTTCTAAGAGCTCTAGTTCGACAATGGGGCTTTGATTGTTTTCAATCGTCACTATGTTTCCTACTTATTATGAAAATGTAATAAATAGAATATTTGCGATTAATCGCAATAATGTCTAGAGAAAACTTTGTAAAAAAATTGTCGAGTAATTGACTAGGTCAATATGTTGAGGAGTGTTAGTGTCTTATTTTGAGAATAAATTAGCCGTCGTATTCTTCGACATCTGAAACGTCGTTTGAATCACTTTCATCCATGATCACTGGTGGAGTTGATGAAGATGTAGGGATAATTTCTTCCGATTCAGGAAGCACGATTTCGTCATCTGCTTGAGCATAGGCAACTGAGTGAGCAGCGATGTTGATGGCGAACAAGGCCAATAAAAAAAGTACAGTTTTCATAAAAAATGAGCCTCCACTAGATCTTACTTTTACAGTATATCACTATCTTGAGTGCCTCGGTATCATTATTTTTGTCAATATTATGGGCCAGACGTGTAAAAACTGTTGATTTTCCTTGAAACATTCATAAATATTGAGTTTAAGATGGAAAGACTTTCTAACGATTTAGACCAAAAGGGGCCTTATGGGCGGATTTAAAGACGATCTCGATGAAATTGATGAAGAACTTGATCTGGATGGAGACGAAGGATCAGATGATGAATTTGCTTTTGATGACGATGAAGAAGGTGGCGCTAAGGGCGGCAAAAAGCAAAAATCTGAGGGCGGTGGTTTTAACCGCGACAGTTACTACGTTTACAAAGATAAACTAGTTCAACTTTCTGGAACGATCAGACCAAAAGAGCGCTCAGCGGAAGGAAAAGTTGTTTCACTAGATTTTAAAACAGAAGAAAAAATTTATTCAGTTGTCATGGATGATATGGGTAAAAAACTCACATCTTCATGCTTCCAGGAGCTTTTAGTGACTGGTCTTGTGAGTAAAGTTTCTGATAAAGAATATACAATTTCGATTAAAACTTACATTTAAATGAATCAAAATGATGGAAGTTGGGTTTTTGATCAGCGTGTGAAAGCGCCCAATAGCTCAGCTCTCCATTTGTTTCTTTGATCACACTGGTAATTCCGGCCATTATCTCACCCTTAAAAAAACTTTCAGGAATTTTTGTTTTATCAATTTCTGCGATTAATAAAAAAACATCGAGACTGTGAAGAATATCTAGTTTGAGAGAATCAAGAGCTTGGTATTCTTTAAGTGCCGCACCTTTTTTTTCAAAATAAAAAGCATTCCATTCAAAAACAGGTGAGAAATTAAATTCAAAATATTCACCTCTTTCATTTTTAAAAAATAATTCAAAACAGGTTTTTTCCCAAAGACCTATGATTCTTTCATGCTTAGGAGTTCCGTGATCAAGATCAATATTCTTGATATCTCCAGTCAGTTTAAAGCTGATGAAGAGTGATGAAAGTGTGGAATTGAGCTCAACATCGAGATGAATTTTGGGTGGAAGAGAGAGATCAAAGGGGATGAGAGAAAATTTTGCCATAATATATCCAAGTGTAAGGTGAAAGAGTCAAACTCCTACATTCAAAAATGGTTTCTACCGATCATATTACTATGAAACTAGTCCTGGTTATTATTTTATTATACCTTTCTTTTAAATCTTTTGCTGAAGAAGCTACGCCTGCATCTAAAGCCGAACTCTTGGCACTCCAGGCGGCATTTGAAAGTCAAAAGACTTTGGGAAATCTTGAAGGTATAGCAAAATATATTGAGAAAACAGTGAACGAAAAAAAGTCTAGGCCAACTTTAATAAAAGAAAGTATCGTGAGTTCTCGGGCTCAATGTTACTACTGCCCTCCTCATATTCAATTAACTGAGTCTATTAATGGAATTTTACAAAAAATGAAAACAAATGCCTCAGTAGAGGCGGCAGAAGATATTCCTGTGAGTATTAATAAGCTCAATCTGCTTTTTTATATCGTAAAATCTCGCATGGATGATGGAAGTGTGACTTGCGATCGATTTTTAGATCGCACTCGCGATTTTGTTCCTACAAGTTTTCCTGGAAGAGCAGAACTTGTCCTAGAGGATGTTTTCAAATTTGATAGCATTAGTCAGATGCAACTCATTGATCCTAAAAAAGAAGAGATTCTTTATTACTATCGCGGTGAGGGTGATGAAAGAAATATTATAGTTGAGGCCAGACTCACAAAAGATGGTGGTAGATTACGTTATTTTTATTATCGTCCAATTTCGAAGGAAGAAAATCCTTATAATCTTCCCGATTTGGGAGATGCTCCAAATGATGTGACAGTAAAGAAAAAGAGCATGGCAGATGGGGTTATTTTAAAAAAATCAGCTGCAGACCTCGAAGCCGAGAGGCAAGAAAGAGAGGCGGTAGTGGAACAAAAAGCGAGCCCTTTTAACTATGCGATTAGTCCTAAAGTTGAAATGAGAAATAAATTTATCCCCAAAGATGTTCACTTAGCTACCAGCACTTTATCACAGGGCATATTAGATACGGGAATTTCAATCAATGGAAGCTCAGCTTTGTCACTGTCGGGAAATAAGGCTCAATTAAATTTCAAAAACGAACAAGGCCATAGCTATGCCGTTTTGGATTTACACACTTCTTTAAATGGCAGGTCTACAAGAACTTTGATTGTTCCCTATGAAATTAAATTAGGAGACAGCACTAATCCTGATGGACCTAAATTAAGTGGTCATCTTGAAGATAATCTCGCTCAAACTATGACGACTTTTTCTTTGACTGACAGTACGACCAGTTACTTCAGAACTGAGATTAGAAGAAATAAAGTAACGGGACATAGCTCCTATGTGGTGGCCCGTGATTTTATCATAGGAAAAGCTGAGGCCATTGCCGTGGCCGTTGGAAAAAATGAGACCAATGCGAGTTATGCTTCTCTTCAACACCGAAAGACTATAAAGGACAATATCACTATGGTGCTAGATGTTCGTTATGATGCCGATAAAAAGGCCATGCTCATGTATCAAGTGCGCGCTCAATTTTAAAATTTGATTTCTACTGGGCAATGATCACTGCCATGGACGTGAGTGAGTTGGCGGACCTCTTTTAATTTATTTTTTATTCGCTCATCAATAAAAAAATAATCAAGTCTCCATCCCACATTTTTTTCTCTGGCCCCGCCTCGATAGCTCCACCAAGTATACATGTCTTTGACCCCAGAGTTTTTCACTCTGAAGGCATCAAAAAGACCAGCTTTGACCATCTCATCTAAAAACTCTCGCTCGCGAGGAAGAAAGCCCGTATTTTTAATATTGGCCTTGGGGCGGGCCAGGTCGATTTCGGTGTGGGCCGTATTGAGGTCCCCAGTAATGATCACCGCCTTTGTTTTTGATTTAAGTAAAGCTAGCTTTAAAACTTTTCTAGAAAAATCTAACTTGTAATCAACTCTTGAGAGATCTTCTTTACCATTGGGAAAATAGCCATTAAAGAGAAAGAAGTCCTCGCACTCACACCATATCAGACGCCCTTCACAATCAAACTGCGAGTCTCCAATTCCAAAATGGATCTTTGGTGGGGACATGCCTTTTTTAAACAGTAAGGCGGTGCCTGAGTAACCTTTTTTATCTGCAGGGTTTAGGTAAGTGTCGTAGTAGGGTGACCATTCTTTCAAAAGTTCCTCAACATCAGACGCCTGAGCCTTAATTTCTTGCAAAGCAATAATATCTGGCGAATCTTTTAAGAACCAATCTGCGAAGCCCTTTTGAGCTACGGCCCTAAGTCCGTTGATATTCCATGTAACTATGTGCATTATTTAGTCCTTTGAATATAATCCTTATATTTGTATCAATTTTTGTTTAAGTTTTCCTTAAAATTTGTTAAGGTAGTCTAAAGCTTTAATCCTTAACGGATTAAAAATTAGACTAAAAACGGTTGTTTATAAACTTCTAGTATTTAGTCCTTAACAAGGAGTTTATTTATGAGATCATTCAAGAACATAGCAGCGCTAATTAGAACTAAACGAATTAATCATCCGAAAAGTTATTCTCAATCAGATCTCTCACTCCTTCTTGGCTATAAAAATGGCCAATTCATTTCAAACGTTGAACGTGGACTTTGTAATGTTCCGTTAAAAATGATGAAGAAAATTTCTGAAGTTCTCGACATCTCTGGTGATGAAATTAAAGCAGCGATCTTAAAAGACCATGAAGAAACATTAACGAATTACTTCAATAAGTCGGGTACTGCAAAAAAATCATCTAAGGAACTTGAAAGCGTAGAGGTTCTTTAGTTTTTTGTTTTCTGCCATTTTTGGCGTCTGTTCTTTTGTTAATAAAGATTTTTATATTTCAAATAATCATCGGCAGTGCCGATGCTTTCTTCGGTGTCACCAGTAAAATCTGCATTGATTTGAGATTGCAAAAGATGAGGCTCTGCGGGAGCTAGGTCTTTTGGAACTTCGTCACCTTCAATAGGGATAGCGTGGTTGCTAGTATAAATTCTATCGGGTGCGAGACCATTATTTCTTTTTTCAAAAAGTGTTCTAACATCTGGAGCAAGTCTGTCTTCAAATTCTCTAATGTCATTTAAGGTATTATAAAAATTTTTCTCTAATTTATTTTTTTGTGCAGGATCAGCGCGATAAAAAAGATCGTGGTATTTTCTGCGTGCAATAATATGTTGATCTAAGAGATTGAGATATTTTTCGTAAATTCTCTCAATGCTAAATCCTCCGCTAGTGTTTTGATTTTGATTGCCTGAATTTTGCGGGCGCGGTTTGCTATTGTTGTGCTGAGGACGGCGGCGATTATTGTTATTGTTGTTAGGATTATTATTTGCGCTTTGAGCAGGGCGAGGATTCCCTTGAGCTCCTTGGGGATTTTGATTTCCAGGGCCTTGAGAATTGGGATTATTGCCAGCTGGACGATTATTATTGTTGTTTCTGCGGCGATTATTATTATGACGACGTTGGTTATTTCCATTGCCACCATTCGGCGTATTTGATTGTTCAGTCATGATGTTCCTCAGTCAATTGATAGCTTCATTATTGATAATTTCCCCCCTAAGTCAAGAGAGAATGGGCACAATCTAAATAGAAAAGCTTATTTACCAAATCGATCTATAGAGTTAACATACATTTCAACAACGAGACGCAATTTTTAAAAGAACTATCTATACTGAGGAGAACTTATGAGTGCAAAAAATCGTGTAAAAGTCGCCGTGACAGGAGCTGCTGGTCAAATTGGTTATGCTTTATTATTTCGAATTGCTTCAGGGGCCATGTTTGGGCCAGAGACAGAAGTTGAATTGCAATTAATTGAACTCGAACAAGCACTGGGCGCTCTTCGTGGTGTCGCTATGGAATTAGATGACTGTGCTTTTCCACTCCTAAAAAAAATAACTTGTACAAGTGATTACGCTGTTGGATTTCAAGATGTCAATTGGGCCATTTTAGTTGGATCTGTTCCAAGAAAAGAAGGAATGGAGAGAGCTGATTTACTAAAAATTAACGGTGGAATTTTCACGACTCAAGGCCAAGCGATCGCCGCTAACGGAGCAAAAGACGTTCGCGTTTTTGTTGTCGGAAATCCATGTAACACGAATGCTTTAATTTGTATGAATGCCGCTAAAGGTGTCCCTTCAGATAGATTTTACGCCATGACGATGCTCGATGAAAATAGAGCGAAAACTCAATTGGCACAAAAAGCTGGAGTCGATGTGACAGCTGTTACGAATATGACGATTTGGGGTAATCACTCGGCCACTCAATATCCAGATTTTTACTCGGCTAAAATTAACGGCAAGAGTGCAAGCACAGTGATTACTGACACTGAATGGTTAAAAGGAACATTCATTGAGACTGTTCAAAAACGTGGTGCTGCCATCATTAAGGCCCGTGGACTTTCATCGGCTGCTTCAGCTGCTAATGCAGTTGTAGATGGCATTTATAATCTTACCCATGACACCAAAGCTGGTGACAATTTTTCTATGTGTTTGAGCTCAAATGGAGAATACGGAGTGGATAAAGGATTAATTTTCTCATTCCCGTGTACAACACTAGGTGGAAAATTAAAAATTGTTGAAGGTGTAGAGTTAAATGAATTCAGTAAAGAAAAATTCAATGTAACATTGAATGAACTACGCAGTGAAAGAGATTCAGTTAAAGAATTAGGCTTAATCTAGTCATAGTATAAAAAGATGAAGCCTACTTATTTTTTAAAGTGGGCTTCATCTTTTTTAAATCTAATACATATCATTACTTTTTAATCGTTTTTGTGTGAAAGCCGGCCTGTTGGCCACTTCTTTGGCAGTGTCGTATTCTGTACCAACTTTTTCGTCATTGGTGCTTTCATTTCCTGCCACTTGTCCTGCCACTTCTCTTGATGGCGCAGTTGTCGAGCAGCTTGCGAGTAATAGGGCAGTCGTCAAACAAAGACTAAGTTTTAGTAGTCCCTTTAAATTGTGACCATTAAAAATCATAAAACCTCCTTGTAAATTTAGGGCCGAAAAGACTTCCTATCTTTTCGCTATTAATACTATAGTTGCTAATTTCATGCCAAACTTCTAGGCAGATATTGGTGTTTATCTGACACTAATGACCACTCAGTTTATATTGCTCAATTAGCTTAAAACAATGACTTTGTTCTTCCATCGAAAGAGGTTTAATTCCTTCAACATTCTTTTTTCGGATTCCCTTTGACCTGATTAATTCATCACCATTACGAATTTTCTTAGTTAATTGTTGACCAAGATGCTTCATCCACGGCGGACAATGTTTATGAATTTCATCAGCAGGAATTTTTAAAAAGAGTGAATCTTCTAAACAGATAATGCTAGCACTTCTTTTGCCTTCATCAAAAAAAGAGAGCTCTCCAATATATTCTCCAACCCCCAAATAAGCCACAGGGATAATTTCTGAACCTTTTTGGACAAAGACCATGACCTTGCCTTTTTCAATAATGTAGAGATCATTTTCCGGGTCACCAGCAATAAAAAGAAATTCATTTTTTTTATGACTCTTAATGATGGTTCCAGTTTCTTCATGACTCATTTTTTAATCCCCTTGTTAGTAAGTTATTTTTAATGACTCACACTCAAAATTTTCTTTAAAGTACTCGTTAGTTCATCAACCATAAATTGGTAAAAAATATTTTGTGGAATAAACTCATCAATGAAGAGTCCTTCCTTGAGAAGTTGAGAACTCATAAACTGATCGAAGTCTATCACTTGAACCATTTTATTTTTAGCATAACGTTTTAAAATCGCATTATAGACAGCGTTGCCTCGCCAGTTGGCACAATCAAAAGCAGTGGCCTTATTTAAACTTTCTCTGGCCTCTTTTATGTCACCTAGGCCTAAAGCTGACATTCCTAAAAGATAATAAGAATAAGCATTGGCCTGAGTGATTGAGGCGAGTTCAAGGGCCTTGGGATAGGCATTTTTGTAGGCACCTTGTTTAATGTCAGTGTCGATTTCTTGTTGGACTAGTGCGATGTCATCAGAACTTGAGTGGGCACAGACTTCTTTAGGCTCAATCGTTAAATTGAGAGGAGTAGTGACAATGATAAGACTGCTTTTTTTGTCCTTAACTGTATCGATAAGATCTTTAACTTCATACTCAAATAATTTAAAGGAGAGTTCTTTTTCAAGGAATTTTTCATCAGATGAAAGTAAGCTTTCATACTCACTAGCTTCTCCTAGGTCTTGATACTGAACATTTCGATAAAAAACTTTTGAAAGCCAAGGAAAAGTTATGATGAGTGAAATAATTTTTTCATCATCATAGGTTTTAAAATTTTGTAGTATTTTATTTTTGTCGTTTATTTCAAACTTTTTTTCTTTAAGCTCGCTGCTGGCCCCAAAATAAATAACGACTGGAGGAATTTTACTCAGTGTTTTTAATTTATAGAGAGTTCTAAAAAGTGGTTCATTGGGTTTACTCCAATTATATATATCTGGAGGAGTCGTCACGATTTCTTTGAACTGATTTTTGATCAACTCAGTATAGGCATTGAGGCTTACACCCATTTGATCTCCCACAATAAGAATTTTTGTTTGAGAGGCCTTTGCTATTTCGCTGGCATGATTTTTTCTGAAATTTTTATCAAAGCTTGGAGTTAAACTATATGGGTAGGGAGTCAAAAGCTCACGGTTTAAAGAATAATTCCAATAGATGTAAGCACTTGCACCGATTAAGCCCACGACAATTGTAAAAAAAATCTTTTTAACCATACTTTGATTGTATTGGATTTTTTTGGTATCTAAAAGAGCGCTTTGAAAAAGGAAAACTATGTCTGATATGTACTTTACTCCAGAAATATTATCTCCGGCCGGAAGCCTAGAAAAACTTAAAGTGGCCGTCTTGTACGGGGCCAATGCCGTTTATTTAGGCGGGCAAAAATTCGGTTTAAGGCAAGCTTCTGATAATTTTACAGCAGAAGAATTAAAAGAAGGGGTGGAGTTTGCTCACTCGAGAGGAACCCATGTCTATGTCGTATTAAATAGTTTTCTTCACGATAAAGACTTAGAAGAATTACCTGAGTTTTTAAATCTCTTAAGTTCTCTTTCTGTCGATGCAGTGATTGTTTCTGATTTAGGTGTCATAACGACTATTCAAAAGCATTCTAATTTAGTCATCCATCTTTCCACACAGGCCAGCTGCTTAAATGTAGAGTCAGCAAAACTTTGGAAAAAAATGGGTGTTACGAGAATTGTGCTAGGGCGTGAAGTGACGATTAAAGAGGCCAGTAAAATAAAAAAAGAAACTGGGCTTGAAATAGAAATGTTTGTTCACGGTTCTATGTGCATGGCCTTCTCAGGCAATTGCGTGATTTCAAACTATACCCAAGGAAGAGATTCAAATAGAGGAGGCTGTGCTCACTCTTGTCGATTTGAATACTCCATTGATTTTAAAAATAGTGATGAAGAAAGTAAAAAAGCTTTTTTTATGAGTTCAAAAGACTTAGAAGGCATTCGTATGCTGAGTGAATTCATAGAAGCAGGAATTGACTCACTAAAAATAGAAGGACGAAATAAAAGTCATTATTATGCTGGTACCGTCTCAAAGGTTTACTCGGAAGCAATGAGATTTTATAAAACCCATGGACATTTTTTATCTGATGATCTTTTGACTTGGGAAATAGAATTAAGAAAAATTTCTCACCGGGATTATACATCGGGAAGTCTTGCAGACTATGCAGATGAATCGTCTATTTATAACGAACGGGACCATGACAAAAATGATTATGTCGTAAGTGGCGTCATTTTAGAAGTCAAAGATAGAGAGCATATACTATTAGAAGTGAGAAGTGCTTTTCTCCCAGGTGAAAATCTAGAAGTTATGCCCTTTAAAGGGCCAATTTTAGACATGCACTTAAGTGAGATTAAAACCATATCAGGCCAATTGGTTTTGAAATCAAAACCAGGCAGTGTGGTTAAAATTCCTTTTATAGAGGGAGCCGAAAAATATAACCTTGTGAGAAAAAAAATTGCAGCAAATGTTGAGGCGGCACTATGAAATTTATCACCTACATAGAAAATGGCGATCAACTCACGAAACTAAGTTCTCTTTTGGAATTGCACAGTATCCCTCGCCAAAATATTGAAGTCATCGTAGGGTTTAAGACCCTTTCCAGATTTAGTGAAAATAACTTATCACAGTTAATGGACTTAATTTCTCTCAATCAAAGTTTCAAACTTAATCTTGTTTTAGAATGGGATGTGCTTTCACAGGAAAATCAATTTAGTAAATGTGCTGAAGAATTAAAAAAACTTCCACTACATGAATTTGTGGCCATTAGGCTTCAAGATCCAGGTGCCGTTAATTTTATTGTGGAAAATTATTCATGGCTTAAAATTCAATTAATATTAGAAAATGGAAATCACAATTTAACTGGACTTAATCGTTGGAGTGAATTTTTAGGAGACAAACTTGATCGCTTGGTTTTATCTAAT
>JAYSPR010000342.1:0-2960 GCA_043721975.1 Bacteriovoracaceae bacterium | reverse complement strand
AATTGAATCCTTAGAACAAAATATTCCCTATGATGTCGTGGCCGAAATCAAAAGCTCCCGTTTTGGAGAGCTTTCGAAGTTATCGGAAATGGATATGATTCAATTTTATAAAAAGAAACTTGAAGAGTTTATTTGTCCCGTAACAGGACTTCGCTTTTAATAAATAAAATTTTCGTGAATGTACTCAACAGTTTTTTTAACATTCGATTCAGGTGTTTCTTGAAGAACTCCATGGCCTAATCCCATAATCCATTTATCCAGAGGTAAACTTGAATTTTTAAGTGGGGCCCAGAATGATTTTAACTTTTCTTCTAAGAGTGGCCACTCATAATGAAGATAACTAGGATCAAAGTTTCCTTGAATCATATAATCATTACCTAAAACTTTTAAGGCATCGGTAAGCGACATTCTCCAATCAACTCCTAAAACATCAATATTGTCATCTTGGATTTCTTGCAGATAATTCATATGAGTCAGTTTTGAGTAATAAACTATTTTTTTAGTTGGGTGAAGTTTTTTAAATTGTGCAGTCACTGATCTTAGTACAGGTAGAATAAATTCCTTAAAATCAGGGAAAGTTAATTCACCGACGGCCGTATCAAATAAACAAACAGTGTCAGCTCCACCTTCTGCCTGAAGAGACATTTCAACGAGAAGTTCAGGTATAAGTAGTTCACAAAAACCTTTAAATCTTCCGTCGTAAAATCCTTTTTTAGAGCTAGTTAAATTGCCCGCATGAGATCCTTCCACTGCATAAGTGTAAAGTGTCCATGGTGCACCCACAAATCCTAAAAGCGATTTTGTAGTAGGTAGTTCTGCTCTTAAAAGTTTCGTCGCTTCTTTTTGAAAGTTGTAATAGTCACGCCCCGGTGAGGTGATTTTCAACTTTTTTAAATCAGAAGGAGTTTCAAGTCGATATTTTAATATTGGCCCAGGATTATATGTTAACCCCATTCCCAGTTGTTCTAATGGAAATAAAAGATCAGAAAACAAAATGGCCGCATCAAAATTAAAATCTCGAATGGGTCCCATGGTAATTTCACAGGCCATTTTAGGATCTTTACACATAGACATAAAATCGGAACCTTTTTTTATGTTTTGGTAGTGAGAATGGTAGCGACCTGCTTGGCGCATAAACCAAACTGGAACTTGAGTTTGGTTATTTTCTGTTTTAAGTCTATCGTTAAATAATCCCATGGCACTAATCCTTATATTTTTCCTAATATTTTGTTCTTATCATTCTGGTTGAATAATTAATTTATAACCTATACTTCTGATACTTTGAATTTCAATACTTTTTTGTGGATCGCTCTCGCACCACTTGCGAAGTTTTACAATATAGTTATCAACTGTTCGGTTAGAAGGAAATTTATCCTCTCCCCAAATCTTTTCGATGATTTCTTCTCGGTCAACGGCTTCATTTTTCTTTTTATAAAGAAGCTCTAAAATGGCGCATTCTTTTTGTGAAAGAGCTAAGATTGTCCCTTGCCCATCTAAAACTTCAAATCTTTTAAACCAAATTTTTAATTTTCCGTGGGTGATTTCATCTGGCATTCTATTTAAGTCTTCTTGACTGGAAAGAATGCGATTTAATCTTAAGAGTAATTCTTTTAAAGCAAAAGGTTTTGTAATGTAATCTTCCGCTCCAATTTCCAATCCTTCAACTCTGATTTCAGGATCATTTAAAGCTGATAAAAAAAGTAAAACAAAATCTTTTCTAAGAACTCTTAACTCACGGGCCAGGTCAAGCCCACTTCCATCGGGAAGACCAATATCCATGAGAACGACATTTGGATTTAAGTTTTTAAAATGAAGTCTTCCTTCGGCGAGGTTGCGGGCCCAATGACAACTGTGCCCCAAGGACTTTAAGTACTCACTTAAAGTCATGCCTAAATTTTCTTCATCTTCAACAATGAGAATTTTAAGCACGAGACTCCTCACTTTTTTTGAAGGTGAGATTAAAAGAGAGGCCTTTATCTTTTTTTGTGATAAGAAAATATCCACCCATTTTCTCTAAGAGCTTCTGGCTTAAATAAAGCCCAATCCCAGAACCTTTTGAGGAATTATGTTTGTAAAAAAGTGAACCTAGTCGTTCAATTTTTCCGCTAAACTCACCTTGATCCATATAGTTTAAATAGACATAATTTTTATCTGAGCTAATCATCATTTTTATTTTTTGGCTTTGAGTGTGAAGCCTGGTGTTTTCCATAAGATTTTTTAAAATAAGTTCGAGTGCGAATTCGTCGGCTTCAATTTTAAGTTTTTCATCTAAAATTCCATTTTGTATTCCATTTTGTGATGTTAACTCTACTTCAACATCAGGAAGCCAAGTTTTGATGAGCTTTTTTATAAGCGGCAAAAGTGTAATAGGAGTCAGATTTAATTCCCCGCCACGCTCTATCCGAGATAGTTGTAAAATTTTATCCATCTGGGTTTCTAGTTTGGCAGTATCATCTATTAAGCGACCAATCAGCTTATCTAAAGTCGGATCTTTTTTTGATTCGAGTATTTCATTGATGACTTCCCCTTGGAGCCTAATGCTGGCCAATGGAGTTTTAAGCTCGTGAGTGAGGCTGGCAAAAAAAGCCTGGAGTGAGTGAGTTTTTCTTTTATCTTTGAGATATAAAATAAGAATTGAAACTGAAATTAAGAGAAGTAGTATAATGAAACTGCCACCTTCCCAGGCGAGCATTTTAGTAATTCGTTCTCTTTGTGTATTAACGAGAAATTCTTCAAAGTTGATCATGAAGAAAACCCACCAGCCTCCAATTAATAAAAGCACCCCTGTCCATAAAAGAGACAGAGTAAAAAGGAGCTTTGAAGAATGGTTAAATGGATTTTTTGTCATCATACTTTTTAATATTATCCCAATCTCTTTTTTAAATCTTCTACAACTTGGTCATTGTGAGCAAGCGATACAAACCCGACTTCATAAGCATTAGGTGCGAGATAAATCCCTC
>JAYSPR010000341.1:0-2813 GCA_043721975.1 Bacteriovoracaceae bacterium | reverse complement strand
TGTCCGTTTTAACAGGGGAAGATCAGTTTCTTAGTTGCAATAGTTGGATTCATCGCTGCAGCCAACCACCTCCATCAAGAACTCTCAAGTTTCTGGGATTTTGTTGCATTCTCTGTGGTTTTTTGTGGCACATTCGCTGTTTTACTTATTACACGTCCTAAAATAAAAATTAAAACACTAATTTATAATTTTGTAGTTTATCTTTTTGGAAATAAAAAACATAAACTGACTTTTGTAAAAAAATGCTTTGAAGTTATTTCAATAAAAAAAATCGAAGATCCTAACCTTAAAAAAATTGAAGATAAAATAATTTCTGAAGGACTTGAAATGATCGATCTTCATTTCTCACAAGAGAAAATTGAAGATATCCTCACCGAAAGATACTTCGCCTATAAAAAAACCATCACCTCTATTTCTAGTTGGATTAAGAGATGCGCCAAATACCCACCGGCATTTGGTCTCGGCGGTACCGTTTTAGGACTTATTCATTTGATGAATGGTCTCTCAAAAGGTTCTGACCCAAAAGAAACCGGAATCAGAATGGCCGTAGCACTCGTCGCTACTTTTTATGGACTAATACTTTCAAACTTAGTTCTAAACCCGATTGCAGAATCAATCGCAGAAAGATTAAAAGCAGATGAAGAATTAGTTGAGATCGCCATTAAAACTGTTTTAATGATTCACGAAAATTACAATTTAATTGAAGCCCAGGAGACACTTAATTCCTATCTAAGTGATGAAAAAGAAAAAATAAATTTCATGTCAAAAATGCAAGATGGATTTGAAAACTCACTAAACGAAGCAGCATAAAAAATGAAAATGAAACAGCATAATAAATTGATTAACCACCAAGAAGAAGCAGAGAATGATGAACTATGGGCCATAAGCTATGGTGACATGATTACACTGCTTTTAAGTTTTTTCGTGATCTATTTTTCAACTGATTTCAAAAAAAACAATGCTGACCAAATCGATAATCATTTTATTACAAACTTTAAAGTGCTTGACCTAGAAAAGAGTCAAAACAAGGAAATTAAGAACGAATTACAGACTGAAAAAAATCAATCAACCGCTATCAATAAAATTCAACCTCAATTTGAACTATTAAAAAATGCCAAGATCACTAAATTAAGTGACCGGCTAGTTCTAACGTTTGATAAAATGAATTTCTTTGAAACTGGAGTAGTCGAAACCAACTCACAGGGAATGGCGACACTTAAGGAATTTGCACAAAAGTTTCTTCCTTATGCTGGGGTTTATAAACTTAGTATAAAAGCATTTACTGACAAAAGACCCGTACGAAATGATAGACGCTACAAAGACAACATGGAGTTATCTGCATTAAGAGCACTAGCGGCTTTAAGAGTTTTACAAAAAGAAGGCATACCGCTAGACCGACTAGAGATCGCTGGTTACGGCGAAATGAATAAACTGTCATCAATTATAAATTCTGAAAAAATCAAACAAATGTCTCAAAAAGAAATTCAAGATATTTCTAGAACAATAATAATTATTATTAAGCACGACAATGAGCAAGGTTTATTATGAAAAAAATAATTCTCGGATTACTATTTATATCCGTAATCTTATCAAACAATCTAAGCGCTCAAGTTCAAAATCTTGGCAAGCATCCAAAAGTTATCGAAGTCGAAATGTTGATAACAAAAGAGGCAACCACTTTTCTCCAACAAAGAATTCCGAATGCTCAAGTGTACGTCAACGTAGACATTGATCCCCTCAGAAGAAACCCTGGTGAAAAAAGTGAGCAATTGCCATATTTATATACCGAAGATGATGTTGGTGATGAATGGGATGTCCTCGACACTCCGATGGTGCTTCTACTATCGAGAATAAAGAAAGCAACTATTAAAGTTGAAGTTCCTGCAAGTGTCTCAGAACTTGAGTTGGCCGATTTGAAAGAAAAACTTTATGAACAATTAAAACTTATTCCTGGTCGAGATAGTATAACTATTGACAGAAAAGCAACTATTAAGAAAATTGATGAAATTCAAAAAGACTACAGTTTATATTATTTCATTTCATCAATGGCCCTAATTGTCTTTGCAGGGTTATTTCTTAGTTTGAAGTATAGCTCTAAAGGAACCATTAATGAAAAATCTGCAAGTACCGTCAATGCTAACCCTGGCCCAGTTCCAGTTATTCAAAAATCGAACAATGGAACTACCAAGCAACTTACAGGCGGTTTCGCTGGATCGATAAATTCTAAAGTCAATGGTGACATCAATTTCAAAGACAGTTTGAGAGCAGCAGATATGCTGAAGGAAAAACTTCATGGAGTTGTTAATGCTCCGATCTTTCCATTATTATCAGATTTACTAATCCTTGAAGAACTTTCAAATAAATCTCTTAGTTCATTTGGAGCTTTTGTATTTGAAATGCCAAGGAAACATCAACAAAAAGTATTCTTCAGAGGAAAATCAGATAAATGGTTTCGAGGTTACATCGAAGCTTCAACAGTCGATCTAGACTGCTTTATGGCCGTTGAAAAAATGCTTAGAAACAGAGTCGCCTCTGGTTCTGAGAAATGGGAAGAATTATTAATTCAAGTTTGGCGGCTTGGAGATGATGCCCATGTTTTTTTGAAGCAAATCCCTAGCAATGACGTATTTACCTTGCTCTCATTTTTGCCAAAATCTTTTTCTGTTCCGGCTGCAAAACGCTCATTTCCTGGAGGGTGGGCGAAAATACTCGAAGTTAAAGATGAAAAGCCTTTTGAAGATGAAGCCAAAATTGAAAACTACATAGAAAGAACTCTTTCACTCAAGCCTCATTTTAGTTTTAAATCAATTGAT